>CAZHTB010000037.1:0-5245 GCA_964535685.1 uncultured Gammaproteobacteria bacterium | reverse complement strand
ACGGCCGGTTAAGTTAAGCGGCTTGCCGGTTTCCACCATGAGCGCGTCGCAAACTACGTCCATGACCGCGTACATGACCGACGAGGCGATGAACATGGCAAGCAGGGTGGGAACGCGGTAGTCAGCCATTTGTCCGAGCGTGGCCCAAATAATGGACGAACCAAGAGCAGTGACGATTAGATATGACTTGCGGCGATAGCCAAAAATAGGGAACGCGTCCGAGATAATGCCCCAGAGCGGCTTAATTGCCCAGCCCAGCGTGGTAATTGCGCCAAAGTAAGCCGCTTGGGTCGCGGTCATGTGCAAATAATCTTTCAGGATAAAACTAATCGTAATTCCCGGTAGTGACGCTAAGCCATTGGTGGAGAAAAAATAAATTAGCGCGAACACGGCCGAGAGTTGAAATATTTTTTTGTTGTAGGTCATATTTTTGTTGTCATTGCGAGCCCTGCAGGGGCGTGGCAATCTGGGGCTATGTTTTGAGATCGCCACGGTCGCTATGGCTCCCTCGCGATGACAGATTATTAATTAGCTCACTGCCAAAACAATTAAATCCGCGACGTTGGTGCCGGTGTAGCCGCCGGTAGAAATGTGTTCATTAAGCTGACGCAAGAAAGCATAGGAGTCGTTGTTGAAAAGATACGCGCTAGGATTTAATTTTTTCTTCAACGCCAGTTTAAGCGTGTCAAAATCAGCCATGGCTCCGGCGACCGGCACGGGTGTAAAGCCGTCCAATCCGTCAGTGGCGAGTGAGGCGAGCGTCATGCCGGCCTGTAGATATTGCAGACCGGACAAGACAACCTCCTGGTTGCGACCGCCATGTCCCTTACCGTGGATGTGAACCGTGGTTTCACCGCTCGCGATGATCATGGCCGGTTTTTTTAGTGGTAGGCCGTAGCGGTTGATTTGTTTAGCAATAGAGACCAAGACTTTGGCCGCTTCTTCAGCTTCTCCCTCAAGTGAGCTGGTGAGCGGTAAGACATGGTAGCCGTATTTTTTTGCTTCTTTGGTAGCGGCCTCAACCGTGGTTTCAAAATTACCAATAGTCACGTTAAAAGTTTTGTTATGGCAGAATATTTGGTCATCAAGTTTGGGCGTTTCCGGAATTTTTCCGCGCACGCCTTTTTCCAGATGAGCGCGAATGGCAGGCGGCACAAGTTTTAGGAGGTGATATTTTTCCAAAATGGCCACGGCTTCGGCAAAAGTAGACGGATCAGGCGCGGTGGGACCAGAACCCAAGACATCAAGTGAGTCGTCAACTGTGTCTGAGATGTAGAGCGAGACAAATGTGGCTCCTTTGGTGTAACAGGCGAGCTGTCCGCCTTTAATTTTAGACAGATGTTTGCGCACGATGTTGATCTCGCGGATAGTGGCCGGGCTTTTTAGAAGAAGTTTGGTGGTTTTGATTTTTTGCGTGAGGGTAATACCGTCAGCCGGTAGCGGCATAAGAGCTGAAGCGCCGCCGGAGATCAGGCCGATAACCAGGTCATCTACTTTGGCCATTTTTAAATGTTTAATAATGTGTTTGGTGCCGCGCACGCCAGCTGCGCCGGGGAAAGGGTGACTCGCTTGGTGAACCGAGATGCGCCGCGGGCATTTGCTTGGGATTGAGGGCGCGTTGACACAGCCGGACGTGATGCGGCTTCCTAGAATTTTTTCTATAGCGCGTGCCATGGGACAAACTGCTTTACCCGCGCCGACCACATAGATGTGTTTTATTTTTTTTAAATTAAATATGCCGGCGCCTTTGATGGTTAAGGTGTCACCACGAAGCTTTACATGTTCTTGGACCAAACGATATGGTTCAACGGCCTTGAGTCCGGCTTCCAAGCAAGCCAAGACATCGCGGCGACGTTTTTGGTCAGCCGGCGTTACACCGTTTTTTATAAGTTGCGCTGTGTTTTTTATCATACTGTTAAATGTGGCTGGTCCTGTTAAATAAAATTCCTTAAAATCCTCGCCGGCAGGCCGTAGAGCCATTCGCCGATTGAGGTTTGGTAATTTTTTTTAGTGAGGGGACTGCCTTGCTCCCACCACTGTTCTACAATATTTTTTAATTCTTTGACTGCGTGTTGGTCGCGAATGATCACGGATAGCTCGCGGTCAAACAGGGCGCTCCGCGTATAGACATTGGCCGAGCCGACAACTCCCCAGACGCCATCAATTAAGAATACTTTAGCATGAATCAGCGGATCGCCCGCATCTCTGACCTGGATACCAAGTTGTTCAGCCGCGCGCAAATATTCGCGCATTAGCGGGACAGTCCAGCGCACATCCATGGTCCAGGGGGCTAGCAAACGAATCTGCACGCCGCGTTTGAGAGCTCGTTTTAAGTGTTTTAACATGAAAGCCGAAGGGAAAAAATAAGGCGTGACCAAAAGGACATCGTGTTTAGCGTCGCGCAAAAGTTGTTTGAACAGTTTTTGAAAGCTCTGGTTTTCTTGGCGCGGCTCATGAGTCCAGACCTCTACTTTTAGACGCTGGCCAAAATATTCCAAGCGTTCACCAAGTCTGACGCGTACCCTTTTTAGATAATTGCCTCGGAGATAATCCCAGGTGCGATTGAAGGTTTCTTGTAAAGGAATGATCGCGGTTTGATCAGTTAAGCGAATTTGTAAATCGCGTTGATGACGGTGATCTTCTTGAATGTTGACTCCGCCGACAAAAGCGATTTTGTTGTCAATGATCAGGGCTTTGCGGTGGGTACGTTCTAAAGCGCGGGTCCAAAAAGGGATTTTGCGTTTGTTATTAAAAAAGCGGTGGAAGAGCTCAACTTGAATGCCGTGGGTTTTGCACCACTCTAATGAGGTGTCAGAAAATCCGAACGAGCCGATGTTGTCAAAGATACAACGCACTTGGACGCCAGCCCCCGCGCGTTCAGCCAGCGCTTCTAAAAATTGCCGGCCAATGGTGTCATCTAAAAAAATATACGATTCTAAATCAATGGTTTTTTGCGCCGCCGCGATCGCTGGCAATTCCGCGTCCCAAGCTTGTTCGCTGGTGGTAAAAAATTCGAGGTTCATAGTTTTACGTCACGCTTGGTAATCTCCAGTTTTTCTTTGGCGGTTTAATTCTTTATTTTCTTCATTGAAATTTATATCAATCAAAAAATTTCGTTTTGTCGTTCCTGTCTATCAACTCGTGAGCTTTTTTCATTTCATCCGGAGAATAAAGGTAAATAATTTTAAACTTGCCGCCAGTAGTTTTCTTGGTATAGTCGTGAGTAATTTCAAGTATATGTACCAAACCCCAGTATATCCATTTACCATTTCTGTTTTCTACCAAGAAATTTCTCACTGGTGGCATTTTGTAAATTCTGATTTCTGGTTTATCTATAAACTCAAAAACCTTACCATTAAAATTTTCTGTTTTATAGGGCGTTTTCAGGTGGCGTTCAAGATCAAGGGCGACAGGAAAACCCTGTTTTTTCGTAAGTTGCAGGGTATCGTTGATTGTAATAATGCTTCCCATATGATTAAAAAATTTTATTTCCCCAATATTTTGACTTTTCTTAAGTGGTGCAGTATTCTTGAATTAGTCCGAACGCATTTTTCCGGAAAATTCTCCCCGCGAAAATTCGGAAAGGCGGCGGAGCCGCACCGCTGACAATTTCAAGTTTTTCTTTGGCGGCAATTCAATTATGAACTATTACTTCAATTTTGTCTTCTCAAAATCAACTGGCGTAACCGTCCATTCTTGCGTTTCAGAATTATACGAAGCGATCAAATCTTTTAGGTCCCAGTCTTTTCGAACAATGCCGCTTTGCGCATATCTCTGTCTCAATTCCTCAACCTTAACTTTAATCGTATCAATATGACCTTGAACATCGCTTTGTCCAAAATATTTTTGCAAAGTTTCTGGCGTAATCTTGTTGAGAGGAATACCTTCCTCTTTTTTCATCAAAATATATCTGTTGCCGCGAGCTTCAATCGTCGCAATCGGTTTTGGGCCGGGCAAACCTTCTTGTTGAACTTTTTGCAAAATTCTAAATTCTTCAAATGGCTCGCGGCGAACTTTCGTGAGACTAATTCGCTTACTCACTACTGTAATTTCTATTCCGTCTTTTCTCCTCAAAACAACTTCTCTAATTCTACTATCGTCGTCCGTCGGCAAAACACCATTTTCAAGAATTGGTTGTTCGGTTTCTCGTTTCAAATTTTTGCCACCTCGCTCAATTACCTCAACAGCATTTTTTTTAAGAGCAGAAAAATCCAATTCTTGAAAATCCGGCGTTGGCTCGGCGCGGAATGGTTGCGAATCGTCGTCTTCGTAAAAAATCAGAGGCTCGCTTGCCTCCGGAACATCACCAACTATTTCGCGAAAGACTTTTACGCCAGTTTCTCGGTTTTGCCTCGCTGGGTCAGTATTTTTCTCTCGAAATTCCAAACCCAAACGCCGAGCCAACTCGCTGATTTTTCTACGATATTGATGAGGAGTAAGATTTTCTCGGCCGTAATCAGCAGTTTTTAAATAATCCGGCTCAAGAGTGAGCATTTCCGGATTTTTATAGTCATCTCCCTTCGGTATCAAAAAATTTTCCTTCTTTATCTCAATACTTTCAGGTTGAGACGGTTGTTCAAAATTTTTGCCTTCCATATGATTAAAAATTTTCTTTCCACCAAAATGCGAAATCGCCAATTCCCTGCCTGCCGGCAGGCAGGGTTTTTGCCCCCAAAATTGAATACCAAACTGGTGCGCCCGGAGGGAATTGCCACCGCCTTGGGCGGGGTCCCGCCTGCCGTAGATTTTAATTTTGGTGGCGGGAAACCACACCATGCCGCAGTTTTTTGCCCTCGCCAGGACTCGAACCTGGAACCTCTTGGTTCGAAGCCAAGCACTCTATCCATTGAGCTACGAGGGCAAGAAACTACGGCACGCTATTATCGGGCTACGGGTCTGCCTGCCGACAGGCAGACGCAGGACAGACTCCACTATACCACGCGATTATGCTAAGATCAATAAACAAAACTATTCGCTTACCTGCCTTGCCGGCAGGCAGGTTCGTACGAATAAGGCCAAGGCTTATGCGGATTTTAAGTAAAATAAAGCAATTGCCCAACACCCCCGGCGTGTACTTTTTTAAGGACGCGCGAGGGCGGGTTTTGTATATTGGCAAAGCGACAAAATTGCGCTCTAGAGTTTTGTCGTATTTTAGAAATGGTGCCAGACTTGGTCCTTGGAAAGACCAGCTTGTGCGCGAAGTTAAAAAAATTGATGTTGAAGAAACTGAAACTGCCATTACGGC
>CAZHTB010000036.1:0-5637 GCA_964535685.1 uncultured Gammaproteobacteria bacterium | reverse complement strand
CTGCCAGAACTTAATCATCACACTCTAGAGGGCTTACAATTCCCCACGCCAGCTTCAAGTCATATTCAACCACTTCTAATCAACTCAAATTTGTATTCAGCCCGCTTGCAAAAACGATTGGCTGTCACGGCTGAAGTCTTGGCTAAAAATAAATTACCCCCACTTGAAATAAAACTTACAGCCACCACTCCATTAACTCAAGTCTTTGAACTTTTAACGCTCGGCAGTTGGTTAAGTTTTTACCTCGGCCTGCTTCATGGCCTCAATCCCGCTCCAGTGCCTTGGGTGGAGTATTTTAAAAAACGGCTGACAAAAGTGTGACCTCTCAATTAAAGAAATGCGCCGCGACAGGCCCCGCATCATTTTTGGCGTGGAGCCTATTTTTTTTACTGTTCTTCGCCTATCTCCAAGCCCAGCCAACTTTCCCCGACCCAGACTCCTGGTACCATCTGCGTCTCGCCATGATTGAACAACAAACCGGGTTGCCGCAAACCTTCCCCTGGTTACCTCACACTATTCTGGCTGACCATTTCGTTGACCACCACCTACTTTATCATCTCTTGCTTATCCCATTTCTCTACATCTGGCCGCCATTTGCCGCTATCAAAATTTTTACATTGATATCTGCCCTCGCCGTCCTGGCCGTCCTGGCTGTCATCGCCAAAAAATACGCCACCGGTTACGTCGTGCTCCTGCCGCTTTTTTTAATTTCCATTCCCGCCTGGCTGTTTCGAATTAATCTGGCCAAAGCTTCCAGCCTCGGCATTATCTGTTTTATTTTACTTCTCCATTTTTGGTGGCAAAAAAATCGACTCGGACTTTTTCTCACGGCTTTTTTTTACGCGCTACTGTACAATGGATGGATCGTTGGATTTTTAACGGTCACGATACTGGCGATTTACGAATACATTACTACAAAAAAATTTGCTACATGCTACATGCTACACGCTACGGGCATAGTCGCCGGTCTCCTCCTCAACCCCTACTTCCCCAACAACCTGATCTTCGCTTGGCAACACATTGTCGCTACTGGTTTTAGCCATGCCTTCATCGGCGGGCAAAGCGGTAATGAATGGTCTGGCCTCACATTTCAGAATGGCTTTGCTACGCTAGGCACGCTCGGACTTTTTTTGCTTCCTGTAATTGTCTTAACCATTGTTCATTGGCGCCAACTGTCCCAAATTACTCGTGAAGTCTGGCTACTGATGGCCGTTTTTTTAGTGGCCACGATTTTTTCTCAACGTCTACTGGAATTTTTCGTACCACTGGTGATTTTAGCCGCGCTCATAACTTTAGCTAACATCTTTCCTGATCCTAAAACATTATGGGTTGCCGGGCGCGATACTTTACAAAATTTCCTGGCGCATCGTTCGCTTCTGACTCGCCCGCTCGCCGTGGCACTCGTCTTTCTTTTAATCTTCCGCGTCTCACTCTCACTTGATGACCTAGTACGTCAATTTAGCACTGCCAAACCAACCACCTATGGCCGCGAATTAGGAACATGGCTTCAAGAACACGCTATATCCAACACACTCGTTCTCAACTCTGACTTCAGTCTTTTCCCGCCGCTGTGGTTTTGGAGCGGAGCATCATTTCTCTCCGGTCTGGACCCATCCTTTAGTCTGGCGCTGCCAACACCATTCACTACACCAGTCCTCAAGCTCCTTACTCCCAACCAACCCCAAGAACTAAAAAATTTACGAGCCCAAGGTTGGCGCGTACTGTATTTTGACCACGATTTTATTCTCTTAAACCCCTATGCCTCGTAAGGTACTTATCCTACTCGTGCTTGGCTTACTTCTCCGCCTCTCGCTTGCTTGGCTACCTGGCTACCAAGCCGATGTTGATCAATTCCGCGCTTGGGCTGAAACTGGTTTGCAACGCGGGCTGACCGCGAGCTACGGACCACAAACTATTAGCATTGTCACGCCGCCGGATTATTTGCCGCCTTATCTTATCATTCTCAACTCACTCGCTCGCCTGCATATCTGGCTTCAGCCAACTGCCACGGTTTGGGATCTGACATTTTTTTTAATGCTTAAATTGCCCGGCATCTTGTCTGATTTAGTCTTAGCTTACCTGCTCTGGTATTTTTTGGAAAAAAAATCTCCGCGTTGGGCTTTTCCGGCAGCTATTATTGTTTTGTTTCATCCAATTTTGATCATCACCTCGGCGGGATGGGGCCAAATTGATAGCCTACCGGTTATTTTCCTCGTGCTGATGCTCTTTGCTCTAGAACAAAAAAACCGGCTCCTCGCTACTCTATGGTTTACCATTGCCTGTTTGTTCAAACTACAAAGTGTGGCTCTCTTCCCACTTCTACTCCTCTCCTGGTTTAAGCAAAGCGGGGACAGTCCCCGCTTTTGGCCTTTTTTTATAAAAATTTTTACTGTAGTGATCACTACAGTAATAGCGCTGACTCTGCCATTTTTAGTAACTGGACAATGGCTCACCCTCTGGCATGTCTTAACCTCTTCGGTTGGACGCTACAACCATCTTTCCATGAACGCTTGGAATTTTTGGTGGCTCTTGGGCTCGCCCGCTCTACCTGATACAACTCGTTGGTTTGGCCTACCACTTCGTCTCTATGGACTCGTGCTCTATCTTAGCGCCCTCATCAGTCTGGTAAAAACTATTAAACCGTTTGCTTCTTGGCAACGACTGTGGGGAACCGCGGCACTTTTAAGTCTCGCCTTTTTTCTTTTCCCCACGGAAATGCACGAGCGCTATTTTTTCCCTTTTATCATTTTTGCCATACCACTACTAATTCAAGGCTGGCGTTGGACCTGCGCCTATATCATACTTTCGCTCTCGCTTGGGGCAAACCTAGTCTGGGTCTGGCATTTTTATACCGGCGTCAGTCAAGCCACCATGCTGACGCGTACGATCGCCCTTCTTAATCTTGTCCTGTTCTGTTGGTGGTGGCGTGAAACCATTCACTTGCCAACAAATGGTAATGCTCCCAAGACCTGTTCACCCCAAGTTTGACGCGCCCGCTCGCTGATCACGCCGGTACCTAAAAAATTCAAATTTAGATTGACCTCGCGGGTACCAACTTGTAAAACTAGCTGACGTTCTGCAAGCGGTGGGCCGGGTGTACGAAACGGCTCTTCCAACCAAAAACTGGTGGCAATGTACATACTAGTATTCCATTCATTGGACCCAATAAGATTTTGCGATAAAGGCAATATCTGATCAGCCAAAACCTGATCATTTTTTATATCACGAGTTATAAAACGCGTAAAAGTATTGGCCGGCACCTCGCCTGTTGCCTGCCACAACAAACGCACGGCCACTACCCCCCGGCCTTCCCAGCTGGTCGGAGCAATTTCATAACCAACCAGTCGCAACGAACCAAAATCCCGCGACGCCTCATGCCACCAAGCAGATGGTATTGGTTTTTGTTTTAAGAATTGTACCGGGGATCCCTCGGTCTGACTCGGGATGACATTTCGTTTCCACAACTGAATGTTGTCAGCCGCGTATGCCAATCCAAAACCTTGCGTTCGCAAACGTTCCCGCCAATCACGCAAAGCTTGGGTGAGCGCCCCCTGACTCCACCCACCACGACCATATTGGTACAAATAATCCCAACTGTCATTCAAATCAAAAACAATATACTCGGCCGCGGCCGGAATTTCATATGGGAGCTTGCTGTATTGTTGACGATTCAAATGAGCGTAATGAGTAGCAAGCACCGTTCGCCTACTTGAGACTTGTGGCAACAGACTATAGCTCGCAACTACGCCAGCGTCTTTGGGGATTTGTTCCAAAACTTGTTTTAACACATATTCATCACGATGTGATTCATAACGTAAGTTTAAAAAATCAGTCACCGGGCTGTAAACTGCGGACAAACCAATGGTCAAAAAAAGAAACACGACACTTAAAGGCTGGCGACGAGGAAATTTTTTTAGTACATGCCACAGTCCAACAATAATGGCGGGCCAAAATAAAAATTGATAATGCGTTTGTAAAACAATGTGGCTATCAATTTTTTGTAAACCAAACTCCAACAATGGTACCGCCGCCAGTACCCAAAAACGCCAAGACAAAAGCGGCAACAACAAAAACGGACCGACCAATCCCACAATTAATTCCCAACGATCTAAACGAAAAAATTGGCCCAACCATAACCCCGGGTGAAAAACCATGTTTCGTAGGACTTCGCCCCAACTTGCCCCAAGATAGCCATAGTAAGTCAAAAATTTATAACTGCCTGTTGGTTGGAAATGACCAATCACTACTTGGTCAATCACAAACATAACAATTCCGACCAATAAAAGTAGCCAACCACGGGCCCGAAAGCGGGGCCTGACCCCGCTTAGCGAGGCCTGACCCCGCTTAGCGAGCAAGTTCATCACGCCCCAGGCGGCGACGAGGAGGGCGACGTCTTCGCGGACTAACAAAATTAAAAAAATTAGAATAGCAACTGTCATCCCGCCCCGCCCCTCGCGAAGAGCGGGGCGGGATCCAATTCCTTTTGTTTCAGAGAGATGAGAAACAAGCGGTACTGGACCTGCCTGCCGGCAAGGCAGGTCCCCACCTGCGCGGGGATGACATTTGTGTAATCCACTATTTTCATTCAAATAAAACGCCCAAAGAAATAAAGGCCAAAAAAACGGCAGAATATGAAACTCAAACAACGCGGCCTGTTGGATAAAAGGATTAAACAAATAGGCCAACGCAATGCCGACACCGACCCACTCGCCATAACTTCTACGAAATAACAAAAATAAAGGAATAGCCGCACTGCCGATGGCTAATGTTTGTAAAGCCACCAAGGTCAGCGGATGTTGGAACAGGGCGTAAAGTGGCGCCAACACTAAAATAAAAAACTCGGCATGATCACCAAGTGAGAGATGCGGATGAATGGTCAAACCAAACAAATGGCCATGAATCGTGTTCCAAAACACCTGATTAAAATACGCCAGGTCAATGGCGTTATAAAAAAAATGATTATACTTCCAGACAGCCAGAAACATGATGGCGAGAGTCCACAAAAAAACGCCGCCGATGACTGCGAACCATGCCCAATATTTTCTAATAAGAATCATGGAAGCCTAGTCTGCGTAGTGAGTGTCGCCAAAGTAAGGCGATAAAAGATAAAGTAACTAATGGCGTAGGCGCCGAGCACCACTATCAACCCCACAATCGCGTTAATCAAAATCTTGCGCGCTTTGGTAACCTGCTCCTCGTTCCCGCCCGCGGAAAACCAGAGAAAGCCGGCGTACAAAATCAAACCGGTCAGCGCGACTCCAAGCAACCCCAACAACCAATTAACCACGCGCCCTAAAGCTACAACTAAAGGATCACCAGTCCGCTCGGCAAAATCCGTTCCTTCTTTACCAAAAGGAGCTTGCCCAAAACTTTTCAAAAATGGCAAAACATTAAAAGCGCCGCTGTTGCTATCAGGATCGGCAGCTGGCGCTGCGGATCCACCCTGCGCCACCACTACCATGGGTAAAAAACTTAAAAGAAAAAACAAAGAAACAATTTTTTTCATATGTTAAGTCGCGCCGGTGGCGATCGTTAGTTGAGTTAAGACAAAAATACTGGCCGTGTACATCACTAACAGAATAATAAGCCCAATCACCGCGTTCGTCAAATACGTCTTGGACTTGGTAGTCTTTTCCG
>CAZHTB010000035.1:0-3427 GCA_964535685.1 uncultured Gammaproteobacteria bacterium | reverse complement strand
TGCGAATAAAATCACTAAAGGAAATACTAAGAAGCTTGGCCAGATCTAAAAATTTTTGCGACATCTCGGCCGCGAATTCCGGCGCTGGCTTGCCTGCTTGCTTGGCCATTTGCCAAATTTTTAAGCCATGTTCATCAGTGCCAATTTGCAAACGCACTTCTTCGCCCAAAAGACGATGGTACCTCGCCAAAACATCCTGCTCCACCAATTCCAAAGCAAAGCCAATATGCGGCGGAGCGTTCACGTAAGGAATTGAGGTGGTTATGTAGTACTTTCCCATACTCTTGACAAGATTTTTAATCCATGATTATATGATTGTAACAGGCGCCATCGTGGTGCCACAAGTTTCAAGGGCTAGGCGGGTCTTTCTCCCTCCGATCCCCTAGCCCGTCTCTGGGCTTCCCACGCGAGCGATTTCTTCTAGGTAACCCCCCCGACCTGCAAGATCTCGACTCGCGTGGGAGCCCTTTTTTCTTTTTTAATTAGCAATAATAATTACAATTTCACCTTTAATTACTGCCGGCAATTTTTCCAAAACTTGAGCCACATTCCCACGATACACTGTTTCAAATTTTTTAGTCAACTCGCGCGCGACGACGCACGGCCGCTCTCCGGCTCCCAACTTTATTAACTCTTCTAGAGCTTTCTTGGTACGGTGCGGTGATTCGTAAAAGACAAAAGTTCCTTCTCTCGCTAAAACACGTTTCCAAAAATTTTCTCGTCCCTTGAGTGGCGGAAAAGCCAAAAAAGTAAAGTGGTCTGTGGCAAACCCGGAAACTGACAAGGCACTAACCACCGCTGATGGTCCGGGTATCGGCACAGCCACAAAACCAGCCCTAACCACCGCCTCCACTAATTTTCCACCCGGATCACTAATCCCTGGCGTGCCCGCGTCAGTAACGTAAGCAATATTTTCTCCTCTTGATAAACGCGCCACGACTTCTTGTAATTTAGCGGGTGAACTATGTTGATGCAATGAAACACAAAGAGTTTTAATCTGCCACTGATCCAGAGCTTGACGCGTATGTCTGGTGTCTTCGCAGTAAATCGCTTGTACTTCTTTTAAAATTCTGAGCGCTCGCAAAGTTACATCCTCTAAATTCCCAATGGGTGTAGCCACCACGTACAAAATTCCACTCATACAACAATTTTTGGTTCAGCTGGTTGCCACAGAACTGACAAAGCGGTGATGGCTGGTACCGCCAAAAGTGTTCCGACAATGCCGCCCAGTTTAGCTCCAACTAAAATAGCTATAATCACTAAAAGGGGCGAGAGTCCGATGGACTTACTCATAACCCTTGGAATTAAAACGTGATTTTCCAACTGCTGGATCACTACATACATAACTAAAACCGTCACGGCTCTAAGCGGCGACTCCGCAAAAGCAATAACCACAGCCGGAATCGCAGCCGTGATTGGTCCAATGATTGGCACAATTTCTAACAATCCAGCCAACAAAGCTAACACTAAAGCATAACGCACACCCAAAATAAGTAGAGCTATGTATGACAAGAGACCAACACTAACCATCAAGATAAATTCGCCTCGTACCCACAAACCCATTTTGTATTGCATGCGCTGTAACAATGAGAGAGCCGGCTCTTGAAAATTAACTGGCACGATAGCCTTAACAAATTTCCGCAAACCGTCGCGTTCTAGCAACATGTAAAAAGCCATAACTAAAACACTGACAAACGAAACAAAGCCACCAAAAATACCAAACACTGTGGTGATTAAATTTCCACCTCGCGATCCAGCAGCATCCCGCCAATGTCGCAAAAAACTAGTAAACTGTTCCAAAAGATCAGTGGTCGGCGCGACTACCGCCGAAGCTGGCCCATTCCAACCGTAGCGCGTGGTAGTGTATTCAAAAGGAAAATCTCGAGCCAGCTCCGCAATCTGACGCGTGACTGGTGGCACCACCACGGCAAAAATAAAAGTAATCAAACCTATGACAATAAAATACCAAAGCAAAATGGCTAAACCTTTAGGAACATTTTTGGTGACAAAATACTGCACGGCTGGCTCCAACACCGCCGCTAAAATCAAAGCGATAAAAATCAGCACCAAAACATCACGAATCGCGTAAAGTACTACCAACACGACCAGAGCGCCCAACACCTGCCACAGCACCTTAGGAGTAAAATCTATTGTCATACCCTTAAGACAAAAGTGAAACAAATTCTTTATCCGAGGTATACGGACCGATAACTGCCAAACGCGCGCGACTCGGTATCAGAATTTCCTGGGCCGCTTGGCGCACTTGACCCGCCGTGACTGCTTTTATTTCTCGCCGCTTCTGGTCTGGTGTTTTAAGCTCGCGTAAAAGTACGGCCTGTCGCCCATACCAGCCTGCCTGTGAACTGGATTCCTCCAGCCCTAACACCATCTTACCAAGTAAATACTCTTTCGCACGATACAACTCCTCGGTAGTTACGCCAATTTTTCTGACTTTAGCCAACTCGCTTAAAATAAGTTTGATGGCCTCATGCGCTTTAGTTTTTTCTAATCCAGCTTGGACAATAAAGGCGCCCGTGTCTTCATAAACATTGAGCCCGGCCCGCACCGAATAAGCCAGTCCCCGCCGCTCACGCACTTGAATAAACAAACGCGAGCTCATGGTCCCCCCCATAATCGTAGCCAAAACTTGAGCCGCGGTTTGCTGTTGATGTTTATAAGGATAGGCCGGATAGCCCAAGGCCACTTGAATTTGCTGGGTTTCTTTTTTTAATAATTTAACCGGCGAGGTCGGCGTTGCCACGGCTGGCAAAAAAGGATGGGCTTCAACCGTCGCCGTGTTTTTACTGGCACCAAAAAAATGCTTAGATAATTGCTTAGCCTTGGGTAGGGTGATGGCACCTGCCAACACAATCACCATGTTGTGCGGCTGATAAAAACGCTGGCGATAAGTTAACAATTCCTCGCGAGTCACGCGGCGGATGGTTTCTCTAGGTCCCGCGATATTCCAACCGAGTGGCTGGTCACCAAATAAAGCCTCTTCTATTAAATCCTCCATGTGCATGATGGGATTATCTTCATACATGTTGATTTCTTCAATCACCACGCCGCGTTCGCGCTCAATTTCTTTGGATTCAAACTTGGCGTGCCACAGCATATCAGAAAGCATGTCTATGGCCAATTTCGTATGCTCCTGACTTACTTTTATATAATAACCGGTATGATCTTTAGAGGTATAAGCGTTGTACTCGGCGCCGACACTGTCTAATTCGCGCGACAAAATTTCTGTGGTCGGCCGACGCCTGGTGCCCTTAAAAAATAAATGCTCTAAAAAATGCGAGGCGCCATTAATCTCTTTAATCTCGTTGCGCGAGCCCACCTTAAACAAAACTAAAGCAGTGACGGCCGACGTTCCTGTCATGGGCACGACTACCACTTGGGCTTTGTTTTTTAGAACAAATGAATGGGC
>CAZHTB010000034.1:0-6824 GCA_964535685.1 uncultured Gammaproteobacteria bacterium | reverse complement strand
CGACTCCCGACCAGATTAGTTCTTTATAACTGGTCGGGAACCAAGCGTCGCTTGTTTCGTCAAATGCCGCAGGAAAATTCCTGGCGGGACGAGCGAGGGTACCAGGCAGTGAGGCGGCACGCTGGGACGCCGAACGTAGACAAAATAATAATCTGTATTGCGCCGATTCACCATCCCTTGGCGCGCAGTCCATTTTCCGCCGCTTCTACTTGAGCTTCTTGTTTGGAGGTACCTTCGCCGGAAGCAATGAGATCGCTTCCGAGATAGATGCCAACTTTAAAATATTTATCATGGTCTGGTCCGTGCTCGTCCAAAACTTGGTAGGTCGGCGTGAGGCCGACTTTGTCCTGGGCGGCTTCTTGGAATTTGGTTTTAGGATCAAGGTAGAGTTTTTTCTCAATGATTTCGGACAGGCGCGGGAGCAGGACGCGGTGGATCAGTGTTTTGGATGCTTCCCAGCCTTGGTCAAGATAAATCGCGCCAATAACGGCCTCAATCGCGTTAGCCAAAATAATCTGTCGTGCTTTAGTGTTGGCTTCTTTAGCTTCGCCGCGCGAGAGGTAGAGGTAGTCTTCAATATTTAAATTTTTGGCCACAATAGCCATCATTTTGGCATTGACCAAAGCCGCGCGCCAATTAGTCAGCTCGCCCTCCGGGTCAGGGTAGGTATTATATAAATATTCAGTCACGACCAATTCCAAAACCGCGTCGCCTAAAAATTCCAACCGCTCGTTGTGGTCTAACGGGAAGCTGGGATTTTCGTTCAGATAAGAACGATGGACGCAAGCCTGTTTTAACAGATTTTTGTCACGAAATGTTATGGCAAGTTCTTTTTCTAGTTGAGAGAGGTCGGACATGTGTGTTGAGCTGCATTAGCTAATGCAGCTAGTAAGCTAGTTAGTTTCTTCTTTAATTTCTCCGGCCGCGACCATGTCTTGGTAAAGGGAACCAAGCACGCCATTGACGAAGCGAGCTGAAGATTTTCCGCCAAAGGCTTTGGCGAGCTCAATAGCCTCGTTAATTGCGACTTTGGGTGGGACAACTTGGTGGTAATGTTTAAGCTCTAGTAGCCCGAGGCGCAGTACGTTGCGATCAATGGGCGTAATTTGTTCTAAGGGCCATTCCGGAGCGTAGCGAACGATAAGCGTGTCCAGTTCAGCTTGGTGCGCAAGCACTCCGCGGACCAGTTCTTCGGCAAAGCCTTCGTCAGCCAGGTCAGGCGCGAACTCGCGACGCGCGTAAGCTAGCAGTTCGGGAATGGCTTCTGGTTTTTCTTTACGAAAATCCCAGAGGTAAAGAGTCTGGAGAGCGAGCGTGCGGGCGATGTGGCGGGTCGACATACCTTGTGAGGTTTTGGGTTTTAGGTATTAGTGGTTAGGATTTTTGAATTCAATCATCTAAAACCTAGAAGCCTAACACCTAAAACCTAGACTGTTCGTCCTTGGTAGGTTTTACAAAAAGCGCAGGCGCGGTGCGGTTGGACCGGCTTTTGGCATTTGGCGCATTTGGTCAATTGCTTTGGGGTGAGAGCAAAATGCGACGCGCGGCGGCGTTTGTCAGACGAGGTTCGGCGATGGCCAGGAAGACCCATATAATTTTAGCTTATAGCTTTTTAGCTTCGTTAGCTTGTTAGGATGGTGGTAGTATAGCGATTTTAATGGAAAAAGCAAGGGCTTAAAAGTTATCCCCGACTTCTCCACCAGCCCTCCACTTTTGGACCCTGGTCTTGACACTTCAATTCGTTTGGCTATTATGCTACTATGTGATGTACGTCTATGGGATTACTTTCTCCTGAACAATTGTGGCAAGCGGTCTTGGGTGAATTGGAGTTGGTTTTGTCGCGAGCTAACTTTACAACCTGGCTTAAGCCGACTTTTATCGTGGAATGGCGGGGGAATGAAGTGGTGGTGGGGGTGCCAACCGGTTTTACCCAAAGTTATCTGGAGAAAAAATATCATAAAGCTATTGTGCAAGCGCTGGAACACTTAACCGAGCGTCAGGTGCAACGCGTGAGTTATAGGATTGTTAGTGGTAGGCCAGCTATGATGCCGGTGGTTATGACAATGACCGAGGCACCGGTAGAGGTAGTTATGCCAGTCGCGAGGAGTCAGAATAGAGCGCCCGAAACCATGGGACGTTTTGGTCTGCAACCACAATATATTTTTGATAATTTCGTGGTAGGCAAAGGAAATCAATTGGCTCACGCGGCTTGTCGAGCGGCGGCCGAGGCGCCGGGGATCAAGTATAATCCTTTGTTTTTGTACGGCGGAGTGGGTTTAGGGAAAACGCATCTCATGCAGGCCATCGGACACGCGGTGACCGGGTTTCATCCGGAGTGGCGCGTGCTCTATTGTAGCGCGGAAAAGTTTACTAACGATTTTGTCAGAGCCATTCGCGATGGTCGCATGGATGAATTTAAATCAGTCTACCGTTCGCCCGATGTTTTGTTGATTGACGATGTGCAGTTTATTGCTGGCAAGGACGGTACGCAGGAGGAATTTTTTCATACCTTTAATGATTTGCATCAAAATAACAAGCAGATTGTTTTAACTTCAGATCGGCCGCCCAAGTCTATACCTCTTTTGGAAGAGCGATTGACTTCGCGGTTTGAGTGGGGGATGATCGCGGATATTGCCCTGCCGGATTTGGAAACGCGGTTGGCAATTTTGCAAGCCAAGCTTAAAGAGCGGCGTTTGCAGTTGGACGCGGGAGTTTTGCAGTTTTTAGCGGAAAATATTCAGCATAACATTCGCGAACTGGAAGGGGCACTTAACAAAATTGTGGCTCATTGCGAGCTGACTAACATTAAACCAACCCTGGACGTGGTGCGTAACATTTTGTCCACCATTACCTTCAGTGGTTTGCGCGGGTTGGTGACGGTCCAGCAGTTGCTTCAGCACATCGCGGAATTTTACGATATTTCTTTAGATGACCTGATTGGTAGTTGCCGTAAAAAAGAGCTGGTCACGCCGCGGCAGATTGCTATGTATTTGTTGCGCGAAGAGCTGGATATTTCGTATCCTTCTATTGGTCATGAATTGGGCGGGCGGGATCACACCACCGCCATGCATGCCTACCAAAAAATTACTCGCAACCTAACCGAGAATGTGCGCTTGAAGCAGGAGATTGACATGATCCGGCAGAAGCTTTATCAGGGGCAACGATAGAGCGGGTCCTGTCGCGGCACACACCCCATGAATGCTCGCTGTGGCTACGCTTCATGGGGTCCCCAGTGCCGCGCCACCCGTCCTTCTAAAAAAATTGGCTCATCGGCCAATTTTTTGATACAATACGGCTATGCCTTCTTTAAACAAAACCAAACCAAACGATTCGTCCAAGCCGCAGGTGGCTTCGGCGGAAACCGAACACGATTTTCAGAAAAAGATGCAGCACATTCATGAGGATCAGTTGGAAAAAGAAGCGCGGATTCAAGCCGAGTCGTTTAGTTTGGGCTATGTGGACTTGCGTAAATATCCTATTTTGCTTGATACCCTGGGTTTGCTACCGCAGGAATTTGCCGAAGAACATCAGCTCATCAGTTTTTTGATTGAAAAAGATACTTGGCATATCGCGTTGCGACAACTGCCAACCGACAACATACAACAAACAATTAATACTTTATTACCAAAGAGTCACGCGGCGCGCGTGGGTTGGTTTTTTATTTCCGAGGCGTCGTATCGGGCGGCGCTGAAACAATACGCCGGCGTGCCAGTCTTAAAACATGTTGAGGGGGGTGTGGAGATTTCCGCCCAAGAGCTAGCGCGCTACCAGGCCGAGATTAAGGATTTTCGCGATTTGCCGGGTCATCTTAAGGGAGTGAGTGTGTCGGAAATGTTGACCATGTTTTTAGCCGGCGCCATGAGAGCTCAAGCTTCGGATATTCACATTGAGGCCGAAGAAAAGTCTATCCAAGTGCGTTATCGCATTGATGGCGTGCTTTATCCAGTGGCCGAGTTGCCGCTTGAAGATTGGAAAAAAATTATTGCTCGTCTCAAGCTCTTGTCGGGACTGAAAATTAACATCACTGACAAACCGCAAGACGGGCACTTTACGATTTTTTTAACCAATGACAAATTAGAGCTCCGGGTTTCTACTCTACCCACCAATTATGGCGAGAGTGTGGCCATGCGTTTACTGCGCGGCTCGGCCGCGGGGCTACGGTTTGAGGATTTGGGCGTGGTAGGCAAGGCTCGCGAACAATTGGTGCACGAGATGAAACGTCCGAGCGGTATGATTATTACCTGCGGCCCCACTGGTTCGGGCAAGACGACTACACTTTATGCCATACTGAACAAGTTAAATTCATCAGGCACCAATATTATTACTCTAGAAGACCCTATTGAATATAAATTGCCCGGCATCAATCAAAGTCAGGTTAATGCCGCTAAGGGTTACACCTTCGTGGCTGGACTTAAATCCGCTCTGCGTCAGGACCCCAACATTATTATGGTAGGGGAGATTCGCGATTTAGAAACGGCGGAAGTTTCTATTAATGCGGCATTGACCGGGCATTTGGTGTTGTCAACTATACATACCAATATGGCCGCGGGTGCCCTGCCAAGGTTTTTGGCTATGGGTGTCAAACCTTTTTTGTTGGCTCCGGCCCTTAACAGTATTGTTGGTCAACGTCTGGTACGACGGCTGTGCCAGGCTTGTAAACAAAAAATTAATTTATCGCCAGAGACTCTGGCCAAAGTTAAAGAGGCGCTTAAAAATTTGGCTGATGGGCCGCCAGCGCCGTGGACTTTTTACACTAGTCCTGGTTGCGGTCAATGCACAAATTTAGGTTACCAAGGACGCATTGGTATTTACGAAGTCTTTACCATGAGTAAAGAGATTGAGGCTGAGATTTTAAAAGGACAGATGTCCGAGTACACTATTCAGGAGATTGCCGTCAAACAGGGAATGGTAACGATGATGCAGGATGGACTTTTGAAGGCCTTGCAGGGGTTGACGAGTGTGGAAGAGGTGTTTAGGGTTACTGAGTAAAGGATGCGGGGCCCGTGTTTGGGGTCCTGTCACCCGCTTTCACAGCCCGTTCATTTTTCTTCTTTCCATGTGAAAACTGCAATACAATCCTCCCTTTTCGCGGGAGATATTTTTTTACCTTTTCCGGCCACTCGATAACCGTGATGGTGTTGGGATTACCAATATGTTCAAGCGCGCCGAGATGCATGAATTCTTCCGGAGTTTTTAGGCGGTAGCAGTCGAGGTGTAGCAAATTCTTAATTCTTAATTCTGAATTCTTAATTCTGTATTCGTGACACAACGTAAACGTCGGACTGACCACGGTTTTTTTAATACCGAGCGCACGCGCGAGCGCTTTGGTAAAAGTGGTTTTCCCGCTCCCGAGCTCGCCTTGTAATAATAAAATTTCTCCGCCTTTTAGCGAGCGGGCAATTTGGCGGGCGAAGATTTGCATTTGGGTTGTTGAAGTAATGATGTGTTTCATAATATTGTCATTGCGAGGAGCCGAAGCGACCTGTCTGCCGCCAGGCAGGCGCGGCAATCTCCGGAGATCGCCACGGGCCGACCTTACGTCGGCCCTCGCGATGACACGTTTAATTATAGCTCCCAATTCGGATCAGCTTTTATTTTCTGCCAGGACGTAAATTTTTTAGCTTGGTACATGAAATAGCCCGCGGCGGCGATCATGGCGCCATTGTCGGTGGTAAGTTCCTTAGCTGGTAGCTGGTAGCTGGTAGCTGGTAGTAAACGTTTGAGTTCTGAACTCAAACGTTTACGGAGCTCGCTGTTCGCGGCGACGCCGCCGGCCAGCAGCACGGTTTTAACTTTATATTGCTTGGCCGCGCGCAGGGTTTTGGCTACTAGAACATCAACAATGGCCGCTTGCACGCTGGCCGCGAAGTCGGCTTGGGAGTATCGTTCTCCACTGTCATCCTCGGCCGCCCTCAAGGCGAGCCGGGGATCCATTACCTCTTGTTTACAAGTATCTAAAACAAAAGGAACTGGATCCCGCCCCGCTCTTCGCGAAGGGCGGGGCCGGGATGACGTTTTTATTTTACCAGGGTTGCCTTTTATTGTATAAAGTGCGGCGGTTTTTAATCCCGCAAAACTAAAATTAAAATCAGGCGTATTGATCATGGGGCGCGGCAGGTTCACGGTTTTAGGATTACCGCGTTTTGATAATTGATCAATAATTGGTCCGGCGGGGTAGGGGAGGCCTAAAAGCGAGCCGATTTTGTCAAAGGCTTCGCCAGCCGCGTCGTCTAAAGTCGCGCCGATTTTTTGGAAATGCAAATGGCGTTTCATTAAAACAAGTTCCGTGTGCCCGCCGGAGACAATAAGGGCGAGGGCAGGAAAAAAATTAGCTGACAGCTGACAGCTGCTAGCTGTCAGCTTTGAAGGTAGCCAATTCGCATAAATATGCCCCACCAGATGGTTCACTCGCAGAAGCGGTTTTTTCCAAACATAAGCAAGAGTCTTGGCCGTCTCTACACCAACTTGGAGCGCGACCATGAGGCCTGGGCCGGAAGTGACAGCGATCGCGTCGATGTTTAATCCCCCCTCTTTATCTCCCCCCTTCGCGAAAGAGGGGAGAAATCCCGCCGCTGGCGGGACCCGCCTACTTGCATAGCTTGTGGCGGGTTTCCTCCCTCTGCCACGCAGGGGGAGGGCGAGGGTGGGGGTGAGACCAGCCAGTTTAAGCGCCTCCTCAATCGTCGGCAAAATCGTCACCACGTGATTCCGTGCGGCAACTTCTGGCACCACCCCGCCATACTTTCTATGAATCGGCACTTGCGAGGCCGTGACGTTGGAGAGAATTTCCAAGCGGTTATCATGAACACGAACAATAGCCGCTG
>CAZHTB010000033.1:0-6773 GCA_964535685.1 uncultured Gammaproteobacteria bacterium | reverse complement strand
TAAAACTTGCCGG
The DNA here is from genome assembly GCA_964535685.1 of uncultured Gammaproteobacteria bacterium. Taxonomy (GTDB): domain Bacteria; phylum Patescibacteriota; class Patescibacteriia; order CAZHTB01; family CAZHTB01; genus CAZHTB01. The sequence goes on along the minus strand of CAZHTB010000033.1, from coordinate 6,760 downwards.
TCAACGCTTCTTTTTTCCAAACAAACAGCGTGCCATGACGGGCATTGCGCGTCGGGAGTACGCAATCAAACATATCAATGCCACGAACCACCGCGGCCACAATTTCTTCCGGCTTGCCTACGCCCATTAAGTAGCGCGGCTTATCTTTCGGCAAAAGCGGCACGGTAAATTCCAAGGTCTTCATCATGTCGCGCCGACTCTCCCCGACCGCGAGTCCACCGATGGCGTAGCCGTCAAAGGGCAAAGCGGTCAGTGCTTCTGCAGAAAGTTGGCGTAATTTTTTACTAGTCCCACCTTGAATAATAGAAAATAACTGCGGCCTTAATTCTTTATTCTTAATTCTTAATTCTCGTTTCTGCCATTCTTTTAGACACAACTTTGCCCAAGCAGTGGTTCGCTCCACAGCTGCTGCTAATTCTGCTTCGGGAGCCAGGGCCGGCGGACAAACGTCTAGCACCATGGCAATATCGCTTCCCAAAGTTTGCTGGATCTTGATAGCCTTAGCCGGAGATAAAAAATGTTTACTGCCGTCAAGGTGAGACTGAAACTCAACCCCCTTGTCGGTAATCTTGCGCATCTTGGCTAAACTAAAAACCTGAAAACCGCCCGAGTCAGTCAAGATCGGACCAGACCACTTCATAAATTTATGCAGGCCGCCGGCTTTTTTTATGACTTCGAGACCAGGACGAAGATAAACATGATAAGTGTTGGATAAAATAATATCCGCACCGGTCGCCGCCACTTCCTCCGGGGTCAAACCCTTAACCGCCGCGTAAGTACCAATCGGCATGAAAAACGGCGTGGGGATCTTACCATGCGCCGTTATAAGTTCTCCTAAACGCGCCCGCGATTTTTCTGCAATCTTCTTGACTCGAAACATAACTAATGCAACACCGGATCTTTACTCACAGCAATCTGTTTACTACTAACATCATCTTGCGCCTCCACCCTAACCGTATTAAGCAATGGTAGGGGCGAAATCATACCCGGCGTAACTGCTAAAGAAAATTCCGCGGTCAATTTTGTAGCGCTGTAAGCACCCCCCACATACGCCGGCAACCAATGTAATTGCCAACTCACCTGACGCGAACCTGGATCGTGCTGAACCCGGTCACCGGAAGTTACCACTCCGGCCGACACCCAGCGAACATTTTCCGGTAAAACTGTTTTCGCCGCCACATCACGCAGAGGATTGGCCCCATTGCTTACTTCCCAACGCACTCGGTAATTTGTCTCACTCCCCTTGCGCCAAGAAACATCTCCGGCCGGCACTTCCTCACCCGCGGTGTTAAGATACGTGATAGTCTGATCAAAAATAATTTGCGCACTAGGTTTTATAGTGATGATTGATGACAGTTTGACATCTACCCCACGACGCCAGCGCACTTGGGCTTGTAAAGAAGGCACGGGTGTAGCTGACCAACCACTCTGTGTAACCAGACGCACACGTAACTCCTCTCCTGCTCCAACAGCTAACTGTTTTAGAGTAGGGACAGTCTCACTAGTCCAGCGTAAAACCGGATCACCCTCAAGGGTCGTGGCCACCCCCATTGTCTTTGATTCCAAACCAGTACCCTCTACTTGTACTTGAGCGCCACTCGGACCTGCCAAAACCAACTCCATCACACTATTATTAATATCTTGTGAGGTCTGATTGGCAAAAGAGACCACTAAATCTAGTGCCTGTCCGGTTTGCAAAAAAGCGCCCTCAGGCGAGCCATCTAGCAAGTGCACATTTAATTCTTCATTGCCATCTTTTAATAAAATTAAGCTAGATTTTTCCGCTAAAATATCACGAGTGCCCCCCTGAACACGAACCAACCGCCAACGCCATTCTTGCAAAGATTCAGCCGTACCACTCATAGTACCACGAACCGTCAGCACGCTCTCAACCCCCACGGGAAATTCACCAAGAGACCACAGCATACCCTGACGCTCTGCCGGCTTATCAGCACTGGTAAATTTCCAACCCGAAGGTGGTGTCAACTCCAACTGCACCGGAGAAAAAGCTTGGTCAGCGCCATTCCGATAATGAACCCTAAGCGTCACGTCCTGGTTGGGAGCAATCTGCTCTGGTCCTTCTATCCACAAACTAACTCCCTGACGATTAATGACCGTTTCGGCGCTGGCTGTTTGCTCATCAAGAAAAGAATACCCCGGCGGCTGATAACGTACTGTCACTTCGGTTTTTTTTCGCTCACCAACTTCACCCAATAATTGACCGGCCACATCAACCGTTGCGCTTGATTTACCCGGCACGGTTAAAAACGTCCAGGTCTGATTCGTACTGGAAGCGGGCGGCGGCGTGGCACGGAAAAAATAAAACTGCGGTGGAAACACGGCCTTAACCGTTACCTGACGAGCTGGTTCGCTGCTACTATTTTCCACCTTAATCCGATAATGTATTTCCTCGCCAGCTGGATGAGTGGCGGGAGCTTCTAGAGTCAAGGTAATGGGACTGCGCGGCGGTTGAGGAAAAAAATAAAAACTCAAAGTGGCCAAGACCAGTAGCACAATTAAAAACCCAAATAAAGCAATAAAAAAACGGCGACCCCGATGTTGCCCGCGTCGAAATCCCCCACCCGAAGATGACCCCAGCGGCGTGTTGTAAACTTTATTCAGTAAAGAGCTTGATGTCATAAGCTTCGGCAAAATGATATTGTAAAAAACGATCCAAAAAAGAATTTAATTCTTGTCGCAGGGGTAGAGCGAGCGTTTTACCCCACCAAGTCCGGACCGATGTTTCAGAAAAGTAACGACATAATTTTGCCACAGGCAGTGACACGGCCATACCCTGATCCCGAGGACAACGCGCACAAATCGCCCCGCTCCCCCAGCTGTAAAACAATGACTCAACCCCTTTTACTTCAGCCTGACAATTCGCGCAACACTGCCAGCGCGGCGTGTACCCAAGCGCCCCCAGCAGGCGAATGGTTATGGCGAGATAAAGAAGCTGTCGCTGTACCGGAAGCGCCTGTTCCCAATAATCTTGAAACTCTCGCAAAATTTCCCACACCTCCATCTCGGCCACCTCTTCTTTTAAGACTCGTCCCAAAAAACGATACCAAGAAAGCCAAGCCCAATGCTCCGCGAAATCAGTAACTACTGTTACTCGAGAACGCGTTGGTAATTCTGCCGCTGTCAGCCGCCACCACTCTTTCCCCCGCGCCAGTACCACTTTAACCTGACGCCCTACTTGCAAATGCGGATTGATCTTGCTTAACACACCACGCGCGCCCTTTACTATCGCGCGCACCTTGCCGGCCTCCAACGTATACAAAGTCACTAACCGATCACGCTCCAACCACGGCTCGCTGTTTAAGACTAAAGCGGGAGTGTGGATGTACATATCATAAAGCATGTAGCATGTAACATGAAGTAACACGCGTCATCCCCGAGCAGGCGGGGATCCAGTTCTTTTTGTTATTTAATGGATAAAAAAACAACATGGTCGCCGACCCTAACCTCGCCTCCCCCTTCTCCAGATTTCCAGGCGCTTGTTAATGTTCCCTGTTGTAGCTCGTCTCCATATTTTGTAATTACGGCTGTCAAGTCGGCGCTGTCAGTTTTAAAAATCACAGCCACGCGATCTTTAATCGTCAGTCCTTGTTTTTTGCGCAGGGCATTTACTTGACGAACCAAATCACGCAATAAACCTTTTTCTTGCAGCTCTGGGGTTAGTAGGGTATCAAGAGCAACCATAAGTTTAGCATCACCCTTTGTACGCCATTGCTCTCCAGTCGGCACTTCTCCCACGAGCGCTTTTCCGACATTTAATTCTTGGGCAACTAATTCAAGCAGCTCATCACCAAGTTTTGCCGTAACAAAAGCCTTGGTCAACGGCTGACGTACTTTCAAACCAGCTTCCGCACGAATAGCGTGACCAAGCTCGACTATCCCCTGCACCAGTTGCATAGAAATAAGAAGCTCTGCGTCTGCCGAGCCATCGGCGATGGGCCAATCTTCCAAGTGCACGGACTTCTTTGTGTCAGCAACACTCTGATATATTGCTTCGCCAAGAAACGGAGCCAACGGTGAAAACAATTTACTCAAGGTCAGTAGGGTAAAACCCAGTGACTCAATACCTGCGGCATCACCGGCTTTAAATCGGTCACGGCTCAAACGGACATACCAAGTTGAAAGCTCACTCGCAAAATCCCTAAGCAAACGAACTGCTAGAACCGTGTTGTAGCTGTCAAGAGCCTCGGTCACTTGCCGTACGAGATTAGATAGTTTCACCGCCAGCCAACGATCAAGCACATGGCTTACTTTACTTATCTCGCTTAATTTACTTGTCTCACTCGCGTAAATCTTATAAAACGAAACCACATTCTCTAAAATGAGAATGGTTTTTTTATAAATCTCATCAACCTCGCGCTCGGAAAAATTTATATCTTCACCTTCCATTACTTTACTTCCCATCAAGTACAAACGCAAAGCGTCAATGCCATATTTTTCAATCAAAACCCAGGGGTCAGGATAATTTTTCTTTGACTTAGACATTTTACTGCCATCCTCGGCCAAAATATTGCCAGTGGTTACGATATTGGTAACGGCCGGCTGATCAAACAAAATAGTGGAGATGACGTGCATCACATAAAACCAAGCTCGAGTCTGGGGAATATACTCCGACACAAACTGCGCGGGAAATTGTTGGTCAAATTCTTGTTTATTGGCAAACGGATAATGGAATTGCGCGAACGGCATGGAACCGGACTCCACCCAACAATCCAAAACTTCTGGCACGCGTCGCATCTCGCCGCCGCATTCACATTTTAATCTGATCTCATCAATCATGGGCCTATGCAAATCAACTTCTTCGATTTTGTGAGACGAGTAGATCTGATCATAATTAACTGACAGTTCTGCCAATTCTTTAAGACTGCCGACGCATTTTATTTTACCGCAACCTACCTCACCCCCTCCTCGTAACCCCTCCACACCTCCCCTTAACCTAAGGGGAGGAACAACGCCTCCCTCTCTTAGATTAAGAGAGGGTTGGGGTGAGTTACTTCCTTGAGAACACCGCCAAATAGGAATTGGCGTAGCCCAATAGCGATTACGCGAAATATTCCAATCCGGCGCGCTCTCTATCCCCTTTTGAAAACGGCCATGCTTTAAATGCTTGGGATACCAATTAATTTTTTCGTTGTACTTTAATAATTTGGGTTTAATTTTTTGGACATTAATAAACCAAGATGGCAGGGCGTTATAAAAAAGCGGCGTCGCACAACGATAACAAAAAGGATAACTATGAGTATAGGGTAAAACCCGATAAGCCAACTGGCGCTCTTGTAAATCTTGCAACACGATCTTATCCGCTTTCTTGAAAAACATTCCGGCGACCAATGGCGTGCCTTCAATAAATTTACCCTGAGCGTCCAACATGGGTTTAATTGGTAAGCCAATTTTGAGCGCGAGTTGATGATCATCTTCACCGTAAACGGCGGCCGTGTGCACAATGCCCGTGCCATCTTCTGTGGTCACAAAATCCGCGGTGGTCACATAATAACAATGCTCACCACGAAACAATGGAATATCAAACAGCGGCTTATAATTAAGACCTGATAATTGCTCACCCTTGAGTTTGGTCACCACCTCACCGGAATTCCCCACGATACTTTCGCGCCGCGCTTCAGCCACAATATAATAAGTATTGTCTTGCTCAACCACAACATACGGAATCTCTGGACCAACCGCCAGCGCCACATTACCCGGCAGAGTCCAGGGCGTAGTGGTCCAAGCTAAAAAATAAATTGGCAAATCTTTGGGCAACTTTACCGGAAAAGCATCTTTTAATAAAAACCTAGCGGTCACTGACTCTTCAGTCACGTCTTTGTAACTATTATCCATGGCCACTTCAAAATTTGAGATCGGGGTTTCGCAACGCGAACAATAGAGTAAAACCTTACGGCCTTCGTACAACAAACCTTTGTCATAAATCTGTTTAATCGCCCACCAGACTGACTCCATGTAGGTTGCGTCCATGGTTTTGTAAGAATGCTCAAAATCAACGAAACGCCCCATGCGACGTACCATTTCCCCCCACTCGCCGGCATAAGTCAAAACTTTACTGCGGCAGGTTTCATTATATTTTTTTACCCCAAATTCTTCAATCTGTTTTTTACCGGAAATTTTTAACTCCCGCTCCACGATATTTTCAATGGGTAATCCATGACAATCCCAGCCCCAAACGCGGCGCACGAAATTTCCTGTCATGGTTTGGTAGCGCGGAATAACATCCTTAATCGTGGAAGCCAAAATATGCCCGTAATGCGGCAGTCCGGTGGCAAACGGCGGGCCGTCGTAAAATAAAAAATTAGGGCTGTTGGTGCGAGCCTCAAGGGATTTCTCAAACACTTTTTCTTGATCCCAGAACTTTAAAATTTGCTCTTCTTTTTCAGGAAAGGACATGCCATTATTATACCAAAAATGGCTAGAAAATCAAACCCCCATCATTCACTCCTACAAGTAGACAATTGTCTTGCCCATGACAATATAATTGTTAGTCATAGTGTGTGTGCCAACCACATTACTACTACTGGTTGGGGTGTAGGACCAGACAATACCGTTGGTGGCGGTTCTGGTGGTTGCCCCCACCACATCGGTTAAGGTATCTGCCCGATTACCGAGCATACGCACGGTAGTGGAAGCGGTGGAACCACTGGAGGTGTTGTTCTTAACACGAGTTGTGTCGGCAATCAGCATGTAGCCCTTGGAAGAGCCAACGCCGATGGTGTCTGGGGTAGCCGCCGCAAAG
>CAZHTB010000032.1:0-8754 GCA_964535685.1 uncultured Gammaproteobacteria bacterium | reverse complement strand
AGCGCCGCGATCAACGCCTGGTACTCGGCTTGATTGTTCGTGGTCTCGCCTAAATATTTTCCTTGCGCGAACAAAATTTTGCCATTTTCTTTAACAAGAAAACCCAAACCCGCTGGTCCGGGATTTCCCCTCGCTCCCCCGTCGGTTTGTAATGTTACTTTCATGTTACACTTTTTTTAAATCAACTATTTTCAACTGCAACTCACGATTGCCGTTCCACTCGTTGACACCCACCTCAAACACCAAATCAATTTTATCTCCTATTTTGAGCCGCTCGAACCATTCGCCAAAACTAAACCCAATACACTTACGAATCACTTCATCATTATGTTTGACCATCAAACGTAAATGTTTACCATCATTACCAACTGGTTGAATACCGGCAACTGTTAAATTACGCGCCACATAACGCGGCTCGGCGTTTTCCATACCAAAGGGCTGGAGACGTTCCAACACGTCGTATAATTCCCAATGTACATCTTCAAGATTTACCTCAGCATCAACTGTAAGCTGGGCGATAAACGGATTACTGGCACGCGCTTCGGCCACAAAATCCCAAGCTAGTTTTTTAAATTCTGGTAAAACTTCCGGCGAAGCAAGTCTGAGTCCAGCCGCTTGATGATGTCCGCCAGATTGTTTTATAGTATCACCGGCGGCAACGAAAATATCCAATAAACTTACTCCACCCAAACTACGACCAGAACCGGCCAGATCGCCCTTATTCATGGTCAAGATAATACAGGGTTTTTGTTCGATTTCCATAATTTTCCCGGCCAAAAGCCCCACTAACCCTAGTGGCCAGTCGTGACCTGCCAGTACCAAAACCTGTTTGTCTTTTTGCTCCACAACTTGTGCGGTTAGCTCACGCATGATAAATTCAGTCATCTTTTGTCGGTCCTGATTATTACCATTCAACTCTAAAGCTAATTCCTCGGCACGTTTAGAATCTTGTTCAATTAAAAGTTTAAAAGCCACGTTAGCGTGATTCATACGGCCTGCCGCATTAATGCGCGGCACAATTTGAAATGAAACCTGTCCTGGTCCAATCGTGCCCATGGTGAGTCCAGCCACCTCAAGTAATTTCTGTAATCCCACTCGTTTAGTTTTATTCAAAACCTTAAGGCCGTAGCGGACTAGCGTGTGATTTTCTCCTCGTAGAGGCACCATATCGCCAATCGTTGAAGTCGTTACCATGTCTAAGAGCCATTTTTCAAAAATTTCCACATCATTAACCCGCGGTGACCTTTCTCCCAAGGTACGCAAGATGGCTTGCGCCAACTTGAAAGCCACTCCCCCACCTGCCAAATCTTTAAAGGGATACGTTTCTCCCATGACTTTAGGATGAAGAATAGCGTAAGCTGGCGGCAAGGTTTCTTTCATCATGTGGTGGTCAGTAACAATGGTATCAATTCCTAATTTATTTCCCTCGGAAATTTCTTCAATACTCCCAATACCACAATCGCAAGTAATCATGAGTTTGGTGCCCTCACTCGCCAACAGGGCTATTGTATTTTTATTAACACCGTAGCCGTCAGTCTCACGATGCGGTAAAAAAACATTAACCTTGGCGCCCAATGCTTCAAGAGTTGTGTACAAAATTACCGAACCGCTGACCCCATCCGCGTCGTAATCACCATGGATAGTAATTTGCTCACCCGTTTTAATAGCTTGTTCTAAACGTGTGACGGCCCTCTTCATGTCTTTAAATAAAAAAGGATCATGCACATGGCGCCTCCACTCGGGATCTAAAAATTCTTCAATTATTTCCTTAGTGGTGAGTCCACGATGATACAATAAACGCGCTGCCACCTTTGGTAACTCTGGGAATTCATCAAAAAATGTTTGCGGCGGCTCCGGCAAGACCACCCAACGTTTTTCTGTAATCATAATCAAGTTTGTGTTCTGGCAGTTTTAAAAATCCAAAAGCCAGCGGCAAATAAAATCCCAACACCAGTAATGATACCTAAAATATCAAGACCATACTGGCTTAACCAGGATTCATTAGGGGAGAAATCCCGTCCCTGGCGAGACCCACCTACTTGTCTCGCCAGGGACGGGACTTGTGGCGGGTCTCCTCCCCTTGCTTGCGGATTCGGTTCGTCATTCTGGAGTTCCGCCGATGGTGGGACGATAGAATCCACGTTTCTGGATCCTATCAAGCCCGTGCTTGGGCTTAATTCATTTGCTTTACTTAATTTACTTACTTTACTCTCTACCACCACCCCATCACCACCTTTCTGCCCGCCACCTGATCCACTTACCGCGATTGGTGCCGCCACAACCGGCTTGGGTTTTTCAGGAATTTTAGGATCTCTTGGCGCCGGGTCTTCAGCATCGTTCACCCCGTCCCCATCAGTATCTTTTTTGTGCGGGTCAGTACCTAAAAAAAATTCCCGTAAATTCGTAAGTCCGTCGTTATCCGGATCTAAATCTCTATCTTGAAAATTCAAAGGATTAAGGCCATAGGTAATTTCATAAATATCAATCATACCGTCGTTATCATCATCAGGGTCTTGTTCGTCCGGTATACCATCTCTATCCGTATCAATCTCTACAGTAACAACGTGGGGAACGGTTACCAGACCAAGAGGGCGATGCGTTTCGTTAAAAGCAGTTGCTACCAATTCGTGACGCCCGGCCGTAGGCTTCCAACGAAACCAAATTTCTTCCGCTGCCCCGCCGGCCCGGCTAGAAAATGGCCTCTCCTGCCCCAAACCATGACCATTATCCGATAATTGCACATATCCCTCCACATCCTGGTCACCATCATTTTGTAGTCTTAAATAAACCGTGGTTACTTGTTCGGGAATTATGGGCAAAGGCTTAAAAGTCCAACCGGATTCCATGAGTACGAGCCGCTCTGTAGCACGGCTAACTTGTGGCGAACCCAGCCACAGCGAGACCACTAAAATTAGCATCAACCATTTAATTTTTTTCAGCATACCCTCTTGTCATCCATTATTCTTCGGGGGAATGCGGTTTGTTCAGCGGCGTCGACACGATACCAACCGTTGCCCCAGTTATTTTTAAAACATCTTTATCAATTTTACCCAACTCTTGGTAAGCCTGGTTATACATACTTACCGTGGTACCAAGATTGTCCCCCACCTTTTTCATGTACATTTCGTAGCTTAATAAATGTTTACCTAAAAATTCTACGCGTTTGATAATATCTTTAGCTGATTCTTCAATCTGTAGGGCGCGAAGTCCCTGCATAACTGTTTGAAGATAAGCGAAAAAAGAAGTTGGAGAAACAATAATCACACGTTTTTCTTTAAAAGCATACTCAATCAAATCCCGCGTGTTGACTTTTACCCCACCCACTTGCGCTACCAAAAGATCATAGTAAATCGCTTCGGCCGGAATAAACATAAAAGCAAAATCCATGGTATTGAGATTGGGCTGGATATACTTGGAGGTTTCATCAATGCGATTTTTTAAATCTTGCTTAAAGGTTTTTTCCAGATGTTCACGTTCAACCGGATCTCTTTCGCCAAGCAGACGATTGTAATTTTCCAAAGAAAATTTAGAATCAACCGGAATAATTTTCTCCTTAATAAAAATGGCCGCGTCCACAATTAAGTCACAACCCTGACTGTCTTTACCTAAAGGATATTGCAATTTGTACGATGAGGGAGGTAGGACGTTTTTTAACACCGCTTCCAAATAATACTCTCCTAAAATACCGCGCTGTTTAGGATTTTTTAAAATGTCTTGTAAATTTTGCAACTGATCGGCAAAATTGACCACCTGTTTGTTGGTTTCATCAAGCTTGACCAAGCGCTCGGTGACATCGCGAATAATTTTAGCGCTCTCGGAAGACTGAAACTGTAAATGCCGCACTGATTCAGTAAGTTTCGTGTCTAACACCCGCGACATTTCATTAACTTGATTCTGCAAAAGTAATGATGACTTATCCGAACGAATATAAAAAAGCACAGCGGCAAAGCCAAGTCCCAAAACAATAAGGATAACTACGAGAAGAATTTCCATATTAAGAATGCCGCCACCCGCCTCTCTTTAAAGACCGATGAGTGTGGCCAACCTCGCCTTGTCAAATCCAATAACGATTTCCTCTCGGCCATCTTTTTCAACAACAATGACTGGCACGCCACGTTGGCCGGATTTGGCAACCATTTCTTCGGCCTTGTCCTCTTCGGCTGCCACATCAATATTTTCAAAAGCTATTTGGTGCTGATTTAAATAGTCTTTAGCCATTTTACAAAATGGACAAGTCGGGGTTGAATAAACTGTAATTTTCATAGTTTTATATACACCTTATAATGTTAGTATACTTTAAATTTAGTTTAGCACCAAGAGGCGAGGTTCGGTCATATCCTCTATAGCATATTTTACCCCCTCTCTGCCCAATCCCGAATCCTTAATCCCTCCATACGGCATATGATCAATACGATAAGCGGAGACATCATTATGAATAACACCGCCAACTTCTAAATGTTCCCAAGTGTAACGAAGATTGACTACATTATTAGTAAAGACGCCGCATTGTAAACCAAAGCGCGAATTATTCACTCGTGTCACCACTTCTTTAAAATCAGTAAAAGAATACAAGATGACTAGGGGCGCGAAAGCTTCCTCGCGATACAGTTTGGCTTGTTCGGAAACTATTTCCAAAACAGTGGGCTCAAACATGTTTTTGACACGCGAGCCACCGATAAGCACCTTGGCCCCACCTTCCACAGCCTCTTCAACCCATGTTGCCGTTCTCGCCGCAGCTGATTCGTCAATCATTGGACCGACATTTGTTTCCTCCAATAGAGGATCATCAACCACGAGCGCTTGGACTCGTGCTAATAATTCTTTTTTAAATAATTCATACTGACTCTGGTGTACATAAAGACGCTGTACGGAAATACAACTCTGACCCGCATAGCTAAATCCACCAACCGCCACCCGCGCCGACGCTTGAGCAATATCCGCATCTTGATCTACAATTACGGCCGCGTTACCACCCAGCTCTAAGACTACTTTCTTTTTACCAGCGCGCGCTTTCATGTCCCAACCAACTGTGGGGCTTCCAGTAAAAGTTAGTAATTTAAAACGCTCATCAGTAACAAGTTTATCGCCCGTCTCGCGCGTCATGGGTAAAATACTCACAACTCCCTTGGGTAATCCAGCTTGTTCAAAAATTTCTCCAAGCAGGAGGACGGCCGAAGGATTAGCCGAAGCGGGTTTTAAAACAATAGTACAACCGGCCGCCAGTGCCGGTGCCAACTTATGGCTTGATAAATTAAAAGGAAAATTAAAAGGAGCAATGGCCGCGACCGGACCAATCGGAAAACGCCTGATTAAACCATAGCGATTAAGCGAGCTGGCATTGTGATCTAAGGAAATAATTTCTCCACCCAAGCGCTTAGCTTCCTCTCCAGCTGTGGTCCAAGTATGTAAAGCGCGGCTAACTTCACCTCTGGCATCACGAATTGGCTTGCCGCTTTCCAAACAAATTAAATTAGCCAACTTTTCCTGACGATCCTTAATCCCTTGGACCACTTTTTCCAAAATAGCCACTCGTTCGGCTGTAGAGCTACGGCTAAAATCGGTAAAGGCTTGCGCCGCGGCCGTTATGGCTTCTTCAACCTGGGCGTCCGTGGCCAAATACGTAGTATTGACCAAACTACCATCATAAGGATTTTTAGTGGTAAGAATTTGTGGTGAGGTGACAAAATTTCCCGCTAAATAAATAGGAATTTCCATAAAATCAAATGGGGCATTGTAAATTTTTCAGTTCAGACGAAAGTTTCAAATTTTCTGAATAATCAACCGGACAATCAATAATCACCGGCCGCTTGGCCTCAAAAGCCTGCCCCAGGATAGTTTTCAGCTCACGAGACTTGGTAACTCGCCGACCCACAGCGCCAAAACTTTCTGCCAGCATAACCAAATCAGGATTTTTAAAGTCTACGCCAAAAGTCCGACCAAAATGCCGCTGTTGATTCCACTTAATCACACCCAGGGCGTCATCACGCCAGACCAGAACCACGATTGCCAATTTCAAACGGACCGCGGTTTCCAAATCCTGCACATTCATCATAAATCCCCCATCCCCCACAACCGCTAGAACTTTTTTCTTGGGGAATACAAGTTTGGCCGCCATGGCTCCCGGTAAACCAAACCCCATGGCCGCGAAACCATTAGAAATAATGCAGGTGTTAGGACGCTCGGCAATATAATTTCGCGCCACCCAAAGTTTATGCGCCCCTACGTCAGAAACCAATAAATCCTCCGGCTCCAAAACTTCTCGCACGATTTTTAAAATATAGCCCGGCTTTAAGGGAAAAGTTTCCGTCACGCCTCGTTTGTTAAGATCTTCCAAAATTTTTTCACGTATCTTTTTTATGTAGGTCTGCCAAACAGGACGCGAAGCAGGCTTTCCCAATCCTTTCCGTAGTGCCCAGATACTGCCGGCAATATCCGCGACCACTTCCACGTCCGGACGATAATTATCAATAACTTCGGCCGGAGTGAAATCAAGATGAATAATTTTTTTGGGTTTTCCTTTGGTCCAAATCCAGGGACCATATTCTTCCACTACGTCATAGCCAATAGCCAGTACCACGTCAGCTTCCCAAAAAGCGCAGGCCACAAAATCTTGGGTGCGGAGTCCTAGGGTCTGTAAATTTCCGGCGTACTTGCTTGGCACCACCCCCTTAGCCATGTAACTGTTAGCCACCGGCAGTTTTGTTTCTTGTAGAAGCAGCGCGAGTTGTCTAGCCGCGCGTTTTCTAACCGCACCATTGCCAATCAAAATCATAGGCCGCTTAGCTTTCTTAAGCAGTTGCACGGCTTGGGTAATGGCTTTATGGTCAGCGGCTGGCCGTCTGGTTTTTTGAGGAGTAAACAAAGAAAAATTTTCCAATGAGGCACCTGTCACATCTTCCGGTAATTCTATATGAGTGGCGCCGGGTTTTTCCGCTTCAGCGATTTTAAAGGCCTGGCGCACGGCCTGCGGAATGATTTCTGGTTCAGTCAACTGAACATTCCACTTGGTGATCGGCTTCATCATACCAACCACGTCAATATTTTGATGTGAAGTAAAATAAAGCCGTTCTCGCGGGGCCTGGCCGGTAATTGCGACCAAGGGAGCATGATCAAGTTGGGCATCAGCAATACCTGTCAAAAGATTGGTGGCGCCGGGCCCGAGGGTCGCCAAACAAACGCCAGCCTTGCCAGTCAGGCGGCCGTAAACGTCAGCCATGAAAGCGGCTGTTTGTTCATGTCGAGTTAATAAGAATTTGATTTTTTTTGAACGAGACAGAGCATCAAGCAAGTCTAGAGTTTCTTCTCCGGGCACGCCAAAAACATACTCAACCCCTTCTTGTTCTAGAGCTTTTACCAAGACATCCGCGCCTTTCATAAAGGGGCTTCCTTGTTATTTGTCAGCCAACTGGGCGTCAATAATTGATTTTAAATTCTCAAACGGTACGGCGCCCGGCACTAATTGGCCATTAATGAAACTGCCCGGAGTACCATTGACTCCAAAATTAACACCCTCGGATGCGTCGTCTTGAATTTTTTTGGCGTACTTACCATCGGCAAGACAGGAGGAAAATTTACTTGTGTTAAGGCCCAAGTCTTTCGCCAGCTTATCATAAAGCGTAGGGCCTAGCTGTTCTTGATTTTCAAAAAGTTTGTCAGCAAATTCCCAAAATTTACCCTGTTCAGAGGCGCACTCGCTCGCCTCAGCTGCCTTTTGGGCGTTCGGATGGATCTGATTAAGAGGAAAATGGCGAAAAACCCAACGTACCTTATCTGGATAGGCGGCCATAACCTTTAACATCTCCGGATGGAACCGAGCGCAAAACGGACATTGAAAATCTGAATATTCTACAATCGTAATTGGCGCATTCTTAGATCCACGAATGTGGTCATTGCCTCGCACCACTATCTTAACAGGACTAACTGGTTCGGTCGGTCCAGGTGGTTGCTGGACCTGAACTTGCGGTGGTGTGTTCCCCACCCCGGCGCGGGCTGGTATTTTTAATGTAAACCAACCCCAAAAACCACCCATAATAATTAGGAGCCCCAAAAAACACATCCCCCCGATACCAATAACTAGACCAAAATAAAAAGCGACCTTGGAATTAGTGCCCTCGAGAAACGACTTTGGTGATTCTCCGTCCATATATTTTTGAGAATTAAGAATAAAGAATTATGAATGACGATGATAAGTATAGCACACCGGCCTAATACTGCCAACCTTTTACTTTTTCGTAAAGCTGGTTCGCCACTTCCCAATTTAGATTTTTAAAAAAGTCAGCGATGTAGGCCTTGCGGTCACTGCCATAATCCATAAAATAGGCGTGCTCATAAACATCCAAAACAATAATCGGCACGGCGCCCCAAATCCCGCCTTGATTATGCGCGTCAGCGTTAAAACAATTTAGACGTTTTTCATAAGTGTTCCAAGCTAAAATTGTCCAGCCTCTAGCCGCCATGGCTCGCGCCGCAAAGTAGTTCGCCCAAGCCTCGTAACTACCGTGTTTTGTTTTAAGGGCTTCCACGAGCGGGCCGGTCGGTTCGCCTTGACCCCCCAAAACTGAAAAATAAAATTCGTGGAGATAAGTGCCATTCGTCGCAAAAATTTCCGCATCAGCCAATGAACGCAAATCGTTATAAGTTGGATTGACCCCCTCCAAAGATTTCTGGCCGGTGGCATATTCTTTTAGCTTCTCCCCGATCTCATTCTTTTTAGCCACATAGCCGGCGTAAAGCTTGTCATGGTGAATAGTCATG
>CAZHTB010000031.1:0-9101 GCA_964535685.1 uncultured Gammaproteobacteria bacterium | reverse complement strand
TTTGATTATACTCATCCGGACAAAAAGACGCACGAGCAAAATAAGCATACCTAATACATGGTCAACGAATCTAACAAACAAGATTTGCCCGTGCATATTGAGGAGATGAGTTTTGAAGAAGCCAAGAAAGCCGGAGCCATTGGTTTGTTTGAAGATAAGTATCAAGAAAAAATCAAAGTATATTTTGTCGGCAAGCCGGGCGCGTATTTTTCTCGGGAAGTTTGCGGCGGACCGCATGTCGCGCATACGGGACAGATTGGACATTTTAAGATTACTAAGGAGGAGGCAGTCTCGGCTGGCGTGCGGCGCTTGAAGGCAGTAGTTGAACCCCCGTTTGCTTCATGATATAATATCTGACATTATGAATATACGTTTTTTGTCTAAATCGTTTCCTCTGACTGAGGCGCTTAAAGATTACGCGCAGAAAAAATTAGAAAAGTTAACAGAGCACCACCAAATGATTAAAAATCCAGACGTAGAATATGCCCGTGAGACGCATCACCATACTGGTAAAGACGTTTATCGAGCTGAAGTCATGCTTCATTTAGAACACGCGCTTCTGCGAGCCGAAGCCAACGATGCTGATATGTATGCCGCTTTTGATGAGACTATTCCAAAATTAAAAGAACAATTGGCTAAATATAAAGCCCGCACTAACGATAAGCCGTGGCATATTTCATGAAACTTTTAGTTTCCGGTTCTCTGGCCTTTGATCGCATCATGGATTTTTACGGACGGTTTGCTGATCATATCGTACCAGAACAAATTCACACGCTGAATCTCGGCTTTGTGGCTGAAGAAATAAAGGTTACTCCTGGTGGGACAGCGGGTAATATTTGTTATACTTTGGGTTTATTGAAAGAAAAACCGATCTTGTTGGGTGAGGTGGGTGGCGACGGCAAAGATTATTTAAAAAGTTTTACCAAGCAGGGGGTGGTGACGAGTGGCGTAAAAATCATAACTGATCAAAATACACCAAGTGCCTACATCATGACTGACCAGGATGACAATCAGGTGACCTGTTTTGTCTTGGGAGCCATGCGCCATCGCTGGGTCGTGGCCGAGGCCGAACCGGCGGTTAGGGCGGCGCGAGGTGGCCGAGCACTGGCGATTGTCGCGCCAAGTAATTTATCGTTGTTGGCGATTCTGGTAAAGTTGTATCGTAAATATCACGTGCCGTTTATTTTTGATCCTGGACAGCAGACGACCGCCATCTCGCTTAAGCTTTTTCGCGAGGCTATGGGTTGGTGCAATATATTTATTTCCAATGAGTACGAGTTTGGTCTGTCAGCTAAACGTCTTGGCCTTTCGGCGGAAACATTGCGCGAGCGTTTGCCAATTTCCATTACGACTTTTGGCCCCAAGGGTTCAGAGGTTTACACGCATGGCAAGCGAGTGGCCCACGTGTCCGCCGTCAAGGTTAGAAAAGTTACCGACCCGACTGGTGCTGGTGATGCCTACCGCGCTGGCTTGCTGAAAGGATTGAGTTTGGGGTATACTGTGGAGATTGCGGCCGAGCTTGGCAGTCTGGCCGCCTCGTACTGTGTGGCGGAAAAGGGGACACAGCATCATCGTTTCACACTTAATGAATTTAAAGAACGCGGTCGTCGACATTTTGGTAAAAAATTTATGGCTTAAATTATGAGTTACAGTATCAAAGATAAAAAATTAAGCACCAAGGGTTGGGAACGCATTCTTTGGGCTGGGCGAGAAATGCCGGTGATTAAGAATATAGAGAAGCGTTTTAAAAAACAACAGCCTTTCAAGGGGGTGCGTCTGGCCGCTTGTCTTCATGTCACCACTGAAACCGCTAATTTAATGTTGGCGCTTAAAAGCGGTGGAGCTCAAGTCCATCTTTGTGCTTCTAATCCCTTGTCAACGCAAGATGACGTGGCCGCGGCTTTGGTGGTTAAGGCCGGTATTCCTGTTTTTGCGCACCACGGCGCTGATCGAAATCAATATTACAAAGACCTTGAAGGGGCTCTTGCCCTTAAGCCAAACTACACCATGGACGATGGCGCTGATGTGGTGACATTGCTTCATACTAAAGCTCGTGGACTTTTAAAATATGTAAAAGGCGGAACTGAAGAAACTACGACCGGCGTCATTCGTTTGAAGAGTTTGGCCGCTGAAGGAAAGTTGGCGTATCCCATTATCGCGGTCAATGACGCTTCTACCAAACATTTTTTTGACAATCGCTACGGCACCGGTCAATCTACTTGGGATGGCATTTTGCGTGCGACTAATATGTTGATAGCCGGACGCATTGTAGTCGTGGCCGGTTACGGTTGGTGCGGTCGAGGTGTTGCCATGCGGGCCAAAGGACTCGGAGCTCGGGTTATTGTTTCTGAAGTAAATCCGTTGACGGCTCTGGAAGCCGTGATGGATGGTTTTGAAGTTATGCCCATGCGCGAGGCGGTTAAGGCGGGACAAGTTTTTGTTTCAGTCACCGGCAATACTTCAGTTATTAGTAAAGAATTATTTAAAGAGATGCGAGATGGCGCGGTCGTGGCTAATGCCGGACATTTTGATGTGGAAATTGACGTGGCTGGACTTAAAAAAATGAGCACGGCTCATCGTCAGGTACGCAATGTTTTGGATATCTATACTCTGCCTTCCGGTAAAGAAATTGTGCTGATTGGCGAGGGACGATTGGTAAATTTGGCCGCGGCCGAAGGTCATCCCGCCATGGTCATGGATATGAGTTTTGCCAATCAAGCCTTGTCACTTGAATATTTAGTAAAGCAGGGGAGTAAGCTGGCTCCGCAAGTCTATGGCGTGCCGAAAAAGATTGATGAGGATATCGCGCGCTTGAAGCTTGAATCACTTGGTGTTAAGATTGATAAACTAACTAAAGAGCAAGATACTTATTTAAATTCCTGGACTATAGGCACTTAAATCATGTAACATGTAGCATGTAACATTATGTCGGAAAAATTTATTTTTACCTCGGAGTCAGTGACCGAGGGACATCCGGATAAAATATGCGATCAGATTTCTGACGCGGTGTTGGACGCTTTGCTGAAACAAGATCCGGATTCACATGTGGCCGTAGAATGTTTTACGACCACTGGTTTGGTCATTGTTGGCGGAGAGGTAACCACACGCGGTTACGTTGATATCCAAAAAATTGTGCGACAAAAATTATTGGATATTGGTTACACCGATCCGGCTTTTGGTATTGATTTTGATCACGCCGGTATTTTGGCTTCGGTACACGAACAAAGTCCGGACATAGCGCAAGGAGTTAATCGCAAGAAAAAAGAAGAGCAGGGGGCTGGGGATCAGGGTTTGATGTTTGGTTATGCTTGTCGCGAGACGCCGGAGCTCATGCCACTACCCATTATTTTGGCGCATAAGTTAGCTAGACGACTAGCCGAGGTGCGTAAGAAAAAGATTTTGCCGTATTTGCGTCCGGATGGCAAAACGCAAGTGGCGGTTGAGTATGTTAACCGCAAACCCACTCGCCTTGATAATGTGGTGATTGCGGCACAGCATAATCCCAATATTACCCACGAGCGTATTCAGCGGGATATTATTAAATATGTCATCCAACCGGTCTGCAAAAAATATTTAGACTTGAAGACGCGTTACCATATTAATGCCACGGGTAAATTTGTGGTGGGTGGCCCGCAAGGGGACACTGGTCTCACTGGCCGTAAGATTATTGTAGATACTTACGGCGGCATGGGTCGTCACGGCGGCGGTTGTTTTTCCGGTAAGGATCCGTCTAAGGTAGATCGTTCGGCCGCGTACATGGCACGTTACATTGCCAAAAATTTGGTGGCCGCCGGTTTGGCGGATAGGGCCGAGGTGCAAGTGTCTTACGTTATTGGTAAGGCCGAGCCAACTTCGGTCAATGTAAATTCGTTTGGCACTGGGCAACTTTCAGATCAGCGATTGGCCGAGATTGTGGTCAAACATTTTGACTTGCGCCCAGCCATGTTGATTGATTATCTTAAACTCAAACGACCCATCTATTCCGCTACTGCCGCGTACGGTCATTTTGGCCGCGAAGAAAAGAATTTTACTTGGGAGCGGACAGATCGCGTGTCGGAATTACGAAAATATTTAAAATAGATGATGACAGGACCAGGAATCTAGCGGGGTTGTTTTTTGTTTGGTTTTCTGGTACCCTAAGTGTCATTGCGAGGAGTCCCACCAATAACTGGACGACGTGGCAATCTACGGTTTTAGAGATTGCTTCGCCTTACTCGCAATGACAAATTTTGTATGTCTTTCCTATCTAAACTAATGGGCGATCCGAACGCGCGTTTTTTAAAGACGTTGCAGCCTTTGGTTGAGAAAACTAATGAGTTTGAAGCAGAAATAAAACAACTTTCAGATGATGGTCTGAAACAAAAGACAGCTGAATTAAAAGATCGCGTAGCGCGCGGTGCTGATTTGGACGATATTTTACCAGAAGCGTTTGCTAATGTACGAGAAGTGGCGCGGCGCGTCTTAGGCCAGCGGCATTTTGATGTCCAGCTTTTAGGCGGCGTGGTTTTACATAAAGGCCAAATCGCGGAGATGCGAACCGGTGAAGGAAAAACTTTAACCGCGACAGCTCCGGTGTACTTAAACGCTTTGACCGGCAAAGGCGTGCATGTGGTGACAGTTAACGATTACCTGGCCAAACGGGACGCGGTTTGGATGGGTCGAGTCTATCATGCGCTTGGTATGACTATCGGTTGTATTCAACATGAGTCAGCTTTTCTTTTTGATCCAGAATATAAACCCAGCGAAATAAAAAAAGCTAATGAAGCTAAAGAAGCTAATGCAGCTAGTGAAGTAGAAGTTGCCTCATATCACGTGGAAATGGACTATTTGCGTCCGGTGTCTAGACAAGAAGCGTATCGAGCTGACATTACTTACGGCACTAACAACGAATTTGGTTTTGATTATTTGCGCGACAACATGGTGCAAGACTTAAACGATATGGTCCAACGTGATTTGCATTATGCCATTGTGGACGAAGTTGACTCAATTTTAATTGATGAGGCCAGAACCCCGCTGATTATTTCCGCGGCCGCCGAAGAAGCAGCCGATCGCTATGCGCAATTTGCCCAGATCGTTCGCCAGCTCAAGGAAAATGACGATTACAATGTTGATGAAAAAATGCGAGCCGCGACCCTGACCGATGCCGGGATTAGCCGCGTGGAAAAAATTTTGGGGCTAGGCAATATTTATCACGAAGGGGGCATCCAACTGGTTCATCATTTAGAGCAAGCGCTTAAAGCTGAAGTTTTGTTTAAACTTGATCGCGATTACGTGGTTAAAGACGGCGAAGTTATTATTGTGGACGAGTTTACCGGTCGCATGATGCAAGGTCGTCGTTACAGCGAAGGTTTACACCAAGCCATAGAAGCCAAAGAAGGCGTGCGCGTGCAAAAAGAAAGCGTCACGCTGGCCACAGTTACTTTTCAAAATTATTTCCGCATGTATAAAAAGTTGGCCGGTATGACCGGTACCGCCACAACTTCAGCTGAAGAATTTGCCAAAGTTTACAAACTGGAAGTGTCTACGATTCCAACTCACAGAATCATGGTTCGTAAGGATTTACCCGATCGCGTCTATAAAACCAACGCGGGAAAATATACCGCCATCGTGCGCGAGGTTAAAGAACGAAACGCCAAGGGCCAGCCAGTGTTGATTGGTACGATTTCTATAGATCAAAACGAAGTCTTGGGAGAACTGCTTTCTAAAGAGGGGATTCAGTGTAACTTGTTGAACGCGAAACAGCATGAGCGTGAAGGTGAAATCATTGCTCAAGCCGGACGTCTCGGCGGAGTAACGGTCGCGACTAACATGGCGGGTCGTGGCGTTGACATTCTTCTTGGCGGACACCCGGCTAATCCGGAAGAAGCGGAACGAGTGCGCGCGGCCGGCGGACTTTGTGTAATCGGTAGCGAACGGCATGAAGCGCGACGCATTGATAACCAGCTGCGTGGACGTTCCGGCCGACAAGGCGATCCCGGCGCGACGCAATTTTATGTTTCTTTGGAAGATGATCTCATGCGCATTTTTGGATCGGACCGGATGAAAAATATCATGACCAAATTGGGAGTGCCGGACGACATGCCGATTGAAAATAAAATGATTAGCAAATCCATTGAATCAGCCCAGCAAAAAGTTGAAGGCCATCATTTTGATACTCGCAAACACTTGCTTGAATACGACGATGTCATGAACAAGCACCGCGAGGCTGTCTATCGCCGTCGTCTTGAAGTCTTAACGCCGGACACTGATTATAAAGCCGCGCTTTTAAAAATGGTAGAAGCGGAAATTTCGCAAGTGGTTTTGTTTCATACGAGCGAGGCCCAAGGTAAAACTTGGGATCTGGAAGAGATTTACGAAGTTTGTCACACGATTTTTCCCGTGCCGCCGGAGGTACGCAAGAAAATGGACGAGCTAAAAAGTTTGGACATCGCTACGGCTCGTACGCAAATTATTCAGTATTTGATTGGTCTGGCGCAGAACGCTTACGAACAAATGGAAATTGGCGCTGGCGACGCGGCTGTTATCTCGAATCTTACAAAAAACGTCATGTTGCGGGCGATTGACACGCTGTGGGTTGAGCATTTGGAAAACATGACCGCGCTACGCGAAGGGGTTGGTATTCGTGGTTATGGTCAGCGCGATCCGCTAGTTGAATACAAACGCGAGGCCTTTCGTATGTTTAACGATCTCAATAACATGATTCAAAAACAAGTGGTCTACAGTTTTTTTAAACTTGCGCCGCAGGTAACTCTCGCTCCAACCATTTTACAAAAACAACGTAGCGGCCTCAAATTTGTCGGCGCGGTTAAAGAATCAGGCACTGGTGCCGGATCTCCATCTGGCCAAAAAGTCGGCCGCAATGATCCGTGTCCGTGCGGGAGCGGGAAGAAATATAAGAAATGCCACGGGATGTAGCGCTCCAGTCATCCTCGCCATAATATGAACCACATCACCAAAGGCAACGCGTACGAGGATAGGGACGAGCGGCTGGCCGTCTGAACCCGGGCATATTGAGAAGGTGAATCCGGCGCAGAAGTAAGGGAATACTGTCGTGCGGTGTATAAATTTTAAGACCATTGTCAAAAACACAAAGTCTGTTATAGTGGATACTAAGTAAAAATATCATTAATTAACTCATAAGGAGGGTATGAGTAACCATGCTTTTATTGACGGGCAAAACGTCAATTTGGGAATTCGAGAATTGGGTTGGAAGCTGGACTTTAAAAAATTTAGGATTTATCTACAGGAAAAGTATAACGTCGGTAGGGCATATTATTTTATAGGGTACATGCCAGAAAATCAGGCCTTGTACCAGTCATTGCGAGATTGCGGTTTTGTTCTCATTTTTAAACCAACTTTTCGTAACGCTGACGGTCAAGTAAAGGGGAATTGTGATGCGGAGCTGGTGTTGCGCGCCATGATTGAGTACAACAATTACCGCGAGGCCGTTATCGTTTCTGGAGATGGGGATTTCTACTGTTTGGTTGATTATTTACGAGAGCAGAACAAGTTAAAGACGGTTCTGGCTCCTAATCGGAAAAGATATTCTGGCTTGCTTAAGCGATCTGCTCGCAAACAGCTAACTTTTATGGATGATTTACATCTTAAATTAGAGTATAAAAAGAAAAGAACCCCGGAAGTACAAAACCTTCAAGGGGGCTTTTCGTCGTAATGACATTTTCAGTATAGCAAAGTTATCCACCGTGTCAATAGACAGTCTTATGAACTACCAAGGCACCATCATTGAAGAATCTCTAGTGGATAAAGCGTTACTGAAAAAAGTGCGCATTCCTTCTACTGTAGTGGAACCAGTGACCGAAAAGCATCAAACTCCTTGGTTGACCAAGTGGACGTTACACACCGCAGTATGGCCTCTCGCTCGGCATTCCGGAGCATCAAGTTGATTTTCATCAGGAAGTGGGGGATTGGAAGAGATAATCTTATGCGGTTAACTAACGATCGAATTGGCGAGGTATCCATATTATCCTCCGCGTTACTCTGGGGGTTGTTTCCAGTTATAACAATATTAGCGTTTCACAGCCTTAGTCCATTATTAACTTTGGCCATGAGCACTATTTTCGGTGGGATATTTTTTGCCTTGGTTCTTTCTATCAAACAAAAGTGGGGAGAATTAAAAAATAGATCCGCGTTTAAAGATATTTTTCGGGCCGCTTTGATTCTGGGGGTAGTATTTTATTTTTTCTTTTTTACGGGTTTATCTCATACGACTGCGGGTAATGCTAGTATTATCGCACTGTCCGAGGCCTTGTTTAGTTATTTGTGGTTTAATAGATGGAATGGGGAATATTTTTCCAAATTTCATATTATTGGCTCTGTCCTTATGTTAGTCGGAGCGGCCGTGGTTTTGCTTCCTAATTTTACACATTTTCAGTGGGGGGATTTCTCAATTTTGGCGGCCGTCATGGTTGCTCCTCTGGGTAATCATTTTCAAAGGCGGGCGCGTAAAAGTGTAAGTAGTGAAGTTATATTATTTGCCCGAGCGTGTATTGCTACGCCGTTTATTTTAATTTTGGCATATTTTAGCGGCGAGAATATTTTTGCTATAGACTTAAAACAATCTCTAGTTTTTTTACTAATTAATGGTTTTTTACTATTTGGTTTAAGTAAAATATTGTGGATTGAGGGAATTCATCGTATTAGTGTAGCGAAAGCGAACGCTCTTTATGCCGTTTCGCCATTATTTACTTTGATTTTTGCTTTCGTATTATTAAAACAGCCGCCCACCTCTTGGCAATTTTTGTCCTTTATTCCAATATTTTTAGGCATGTTATTTTTACTCAATAGTGGGGGAGATAAGATCATTCAAGATCCTGTTTAATTCTAAAAACCGACGGCGCGTGAAATAGCCGTCGCTTTTTTCTGTGGATATTTGGACTAGGCAAAAATAAAAAAGCGCGTTACGATAAGGGTGTTCTCGTGAACTAAAACAAAAACGCAAGGAGGATTATTTAGGAAAACAACATCCGGAGGGGTAAGGAGGTTTTCTTAAGTAAGTAGTAAGGAGCCGAAGTGGTAGTCTAACCGCAAAACAGCAAGAGGTCAGTCAGATGAAGACACTCCGCGTCGTGATGATCGTTTTC
>CAZHTB010000030.1:0-2957 GCA_964535685.1 uncultured Gammaproteobacteria bacterium | reverse complement strand
TTAAGTCGCCGGTTGCGACTTAATGTATTTCCATTCTATAATATCCCCTGCTTTAACCGACGCCTTATCGGCCGCCACTTGCACCTGTAAATTATTAACCCAATACTGCCAAAACTTGTCATTGCCATTTTTTTGCTCGCCAATTTGTTTCACAAACACGCCCATGCCAGGATAGTCTTGGAAATCTAGGACCAGATTTTTTACTTTAACTGTTTCCTGGAGCAAAGAAAAAACCGTAGTGCTGGCGGTCGGGACTACCTTATATGTCACTAACGCGCCATTGCCAAAATCTATCATCAAACTCACCACTTGCGAATTCTTGATTCCTAATTCTTGACCTGCCTGGCCGGCAGGCAGGTTCCTAATTCCCAATTCCACCGTTGGCGCGATCGCTGACTTGCCCAATAAAAAGCCGACTCCTAGAAAGATTACCGCGGCCGAAATAATTTTTAAGTTTCTCATACTATTATGCAATCCCCCCTCTTTATCTCCCCCCTTCGTGGAAGAGGGGAGAAATTTCCTCCCTCTGCCAAGCAGGGGGAGGTTAGGTGGGGGTTATTTTCTAAGCCACTTTAAAAGCTTTCTCTCTTCTTTTTGTAAAAAATTAAGTTTCCGCTCTCTATGATACTGCCAACCAAACCAAAAAGCCAGCAGGGCCACCGCGATCATAACCAATATCACCGTAACCATGGAGCCGGCGTGCTGGTACCATGGCTGGCCCGCGCGAATTGAGAGCGTGACTGGAATCTTAATGCCAGTGCCCGCCTTAACTTCATCGCGCGAAATTGGTGAAGCAACTAATGATAAAAAAGTAGCAAAGGCGCCATCAGTTTCCGGCAAGACTGACACAGTAACTTCCTGCGCCGCTCTACCAGCCAAATTAAAAGCGCTTGGGCGTATTTGAAACCAACTGCTTAAACTATCAGCGGTCACGGTAAACAAACCTGGCACTGACGAAGCGTTGGTCACCCATAGTCGCGCCGTGATCATTTCCGCCACACGTCCTTTTAATTCAATCTCTTGTGGACGCACACCGACGCCGACGGCCTGCGTTGGCGCAGCTACCAGCAACCAACAACTAACGACCAACAACCAACCAATAATCCTAAATGACAAATTCCAAATCACAAATCTCAAATAAATTTTAAACACAAATTCAAAACCTTAAAAATTTAGTATTTAGATTTGTATTTATTTGTAATTTGGCATTTGGGATTTTATCTCTTCGGTGTGGCCCAAAAAATTATTTCACCGCTCTTAGTCCCGGCCGTGGCGTTGGCCGGCACCGGTACCTCAATAACTGTTTGATGCGTAGCCGCCACAGCCAAATCAACTTGCCAATTTTGCCAAGGCACGCCGCCTACGCGCACATTTTGCACCAAAACCGGGTCGCCAGTTACCGTATCTTCAAAATGCAGGGGCTTCAGTCCGGTATTTTGCAAGGTCACTTGGCTCGTGCCAACTTGACCACTTTGCAAATGCGGCATGACCACGCGCGGCGTGTTCACGGTAAAAGCAATTTCCGGAGTCGTGCCTCCGGCTGGCGAACCACCGCTCGTACCGCCAGAACCACTGCTCCCACTTGAACCACCACTACCGGAAGAACCACCTGATCCACCTGATGACCCGCTGCCACTCGGCGTTTCCACATCCACTGATAGGCTGACACGCTGGGCCGCTTGACCCACAGTTACTTTAACTAAAGCCGGACGCACATAGCCGTCTTTGCGCGCGCTAATCATGTACTCGCCAAGACGTGTCCATTGCAATTTTGTCTGCCCACGAACTGTCGGATAAACTTGATCACCCACCACAACCTCACCCTGATCTACTGCCATCCACACCCCATCTATGCCCTGCCACTCCACCCAAACATTTATTTCTTCACCGGGTCCGACCACGGTTTTGTCTGTGCGCACACGAAGCGGTCGCTCGCCAGTCGTACCGTAATACCACAACAAGTCATCGCCTAATTTTAATTGATACACGCCAGCGTTAAGTTGTGCTTCAGCGCCATTTACCAAATACAACCAGCCACGAAGTCCTGACGCGGCGTCATTTTGTATCTGCCGCAAATAAGCGCCGGTTGAAGTATCACTCACCACATAAGTAAAACGACATGGCGTAGCTAACTGTTGCACCGCAACCAGTGGTGTGGTCACCACCATATCTTGCTGACAAATTTGTCCAGTCGCGCCTTCAATCCGCACATGAACTGCTGACGCAACCGCCAACGTCTCGCTTCCAACTCCCGACCCCTGACCACTATTTCCATTTTGCTGACTGCTGACTGCTGACTGCTGACTGCTCGCTGGCGCAGGTGTTAGCCGAGCCAGCGGCAAAGTTTGATCACTCAAAGCGACCAGGGCAAAAGCCGTCATGGTGCCAAGACTACCAGGGGTGCCAGTCATCCAATTAAATGAACCGTCAGTATTTTGCAAAAGCCGCAAATGTCCAAGAATAGTCTGGCCATTTTTGCCAAACCCGGCTGGTGTTTGTCCAACTTTTTTTACGGCCCAAGCTGCCCAAGCGTCTGAAGCCGCATCTGATTGTCCGCCCGCGGCAAACGGCATACCGCCATCATTGTTTTGTGTGACGTGTAAATAATCAATAGCTTTGGTAATAACTTGATCCGTGACCGAGACCCCAGCGTCTACCAAAGCTACCACAACAATGGCGGTGCTGTTGGTGTCGCTCGTGCCGCCTACGCCAAAACTCCAACCACCATCTGTGTTTTGGTTTCGCAATAAAAATTGTTTGGCACCCGCAATAGCCGCGTCGCTCGCCGCGATATTAACTGAACGCAAAGCCAAAATTCCCCAGGCATCATCATTTAAAGATTGGTCGTCGCCAATTTGATTATTACGGACCCAACCTTTTAAAGCGGCCACCAAATTCTGTCCACCCGTAGTAGTGGGGTCTGACCCCACTGAAGTCAGCGCCAGAATTCTTTTTTC
>CAZHTB010000029.1:0-2710 GCA_964535685.1 uncultured Gammaproteobacteria bacterium | reverse complement strand
GACGGCGTGTTCGTGGAACTAGGTTACACGGCTAAGACCGGTTGGCTGGAAGGAGTGGTAGAGCGGAATGAACATGGTGAAGTTAAAGCTGATCGCGATGGAAAAACTTCGGTGCCGGGAATTTTCTGCGCCGGGGATGTTGGGGATATACCGTACAAGCAAATTGTTATCTCGGCCGGCGAAGGCGCCAAAGCTGCTTTACAAGCGTATAAATATATTTTAGATAAACAAGGCAAACGCGGAGTGTTTATTGATTGGTCGTAGCTATGAGTAAGATTCACAACACCATAATAATCGGCTCCGGCCCGGCGGGCTGGACCGCGGCGGTTTACGCGGCTCGGGCTAATTTGGCGCCGCTTGTTTTAGAGGGCTTTGAGGCGGGTGGACAACTTATGACCACGACGGATGTGGAAAATTATCCGGGTTTTCCCGTGGGGATTTTAGGTCCCGAACTCATGCAAAAAATGAAAGAGCAGGCACTACGTTTTGGTGTTGAGGCAAAAATTGAACAGGTGACGGCGGTTGATTTTTCGGTCAGACCGTTTCAAGTGACAACTGATGAGGGGCATTACGCGGCCAAGACTATTATTATTTCCACCGGCGCCTCGGCTAAACGCATTGGCTTGGAATCAGAAAAAAAATTGTATGGCAAGGGCGTGTCAGCTTGCGCGACGTGTGATGGATATTTTTTTAAAGAGAAAAAAGTGGTGGTGGTCGGCGGCGGCGATAGCGCTATGGAAGAGGCGAATTTTTTAACCAAGTTTGCCAGTGAAGTAATTATTGTCCATCGTCGCGAGGCTTTTCGCGCTTCTAAAATTATGCAGGAGCGGACATTTAAAAATCCGAAAATTTCCGTGATCTGGAATAGTGCCGTGGCAGAGATATTGGGGGTTAGTGAAAATAAGGTTTTAGGTGTTAGGTTAAAGGATACAGTTACAGGTGAGACCAGTGAATTGACTTGTGATGGCGTGTTCGCGGCCATTGGCCATGAGCCTAATACTAAATTATTTGTGGGAAAGTTAGAGCTTGATCCGAAAGGATACATTGTCACCAAGCCCGGCAGTAGTGCGACGTCAGTTCCCGGTGTATTTGCGGGCGGGGACGTAGTTGATCACCGGTATCGTCAGGCCGTGACCGCCGCGGGCCTCGGTTGTATGGCGGCCATGGACGCGGAGAAGTTTCTCGAAGTATGAATCCTTTTGAAAACGCCCAAGCGCAGTTGCATAAGGCCGCGGCTGTGATGAAGCTCGCTCCGGATATTTTGGAATTGTTGTCGCATCCCGATCGAGTGATTGAAGTGGCGGTGCCAGTTAAGATGGATGATGGCAGTTTAAAAGTTTTTGATGGCTACAGAGTGCAATATAACAAAGCGCGTGGGCCGTACAAGGGCGGCCTTCGTTTTCACTCACAAACCGATATTAATGAAGTTAAGGCTTTGGCTTTTTGGATGAGCATAAAATGCGCGGTGGTGGATTTACCCTTTGGTGGGGCTAAGGGCGGCATTACGGTTGACCCAAAAAAATTAAGCGCGGGCGAGTTGGAACGTTTGACCCGTTCTTTTACGCGAGCTATCGCGCCGTTTATTGGTCCGCAAATTGATGTGCCGGCGCCAGACGTGAATACCAATCCAAAAATTATGGATTGGCTAGTTGATGAATACGGACGACTTCAAGGAAAAGTCGTTCCAGCCGTGGTAACTGGGAAATCAATCGAGCAGGGCGGCAGTTTGGGTAGGACCGCCGCAACCGGTCAAGGCGGTTTTTATATTTTACGCGAAGTGGCCAAGAAATTAAAATTAAAACCGTCAGAAACAACCGTGGCGATTCAAGGATTTGGCAATGTTGGTTACCACATGGCCAAGTTGGTTTATCAAGCTGGCTATAAATTAATTGCCATAAGCGATTCGCATGGCGCCATGTTTGATAAGCGGGGACTTGGCATGGATCCGGACAACATCATGAAAACCAAACAAGAGCGCGGACTGGTTGGCGGCTGTTACTGTGTCGGCAGTGTTTGTGATTGCGAAAATTATACAGAAATTTCTAATGAAGCATTACTGGAATTAAAAGTAGACGTCTTGATTCCCGCCGCGCTCGAGAGTGTTATAACCGAAAAGAATGCTGGCAAGGTTAAAGCTAAAGTGATTTTGGAACTGGCCAATGGCCCGACCACGCCCGAAGCCGATGTTATCCTACAGAAAAAAGGTGTCATGGTGGTGCCGGATGTGCTCGCCAACGCGGGCGGTGTGACGGTTTCATATTTTGAATGGTTGCAAAATATACAAAATTATAATTGGACCGAGCAGATGGTTTTGGAAAAACTGGAGCCGATTATGGTCAAGTCGTTTAATACTGTCTATGCCGCGGGTGAAAAGTACGGCGTGGATTTGCGCATGGCCGCTTACACCGTGGCGCTGGACCGCATCCAGCAAAAAATCATTCGCCCTTAGCGGGGGATTTTTGTCTGCGGGGAGATCCTACTAAATGGGGTTTTCCCGGAGGCAGTTCTTTGGCAGTTAAACCTGCGTCTTTAGTGGCGCACACGCGGGAGGTTCGTCATGAACGGTTTCAAGATTTTTGGTGGCAGTAGTCACCCGGAGTTCACCGACGGAGTCTTGAGAACGCTGGGCGTTCCGTTGGGACAGGCCAGGATCGGCTGTTTTTCCGACGGCGAACCAGACGTGGAGATCCTTGAGAGCGTGCGTGGTTTG
>CAZHTB010000028.1:0-2947 GCA_964535685.1 uncultured Gammaproteobacteria bacterium | reverse complement strand
GAAAATTCCCTGCGGCACCAGACGGCCAACTCCAGCGGTTGGCCGTCTTTCAGGACTCAACAACGACTCCCGACCAGATTAGTTCTTTATAACTGGTCGGGAACCAAGCGTCGCTTGTTTCGTCAAATGCCGCAGTGAAATGTCCCGTGGGACGAGCGAAAAGCGAGCGCCTGAAGTTGACCACGCTGGGGTCAACGAGGAAAGCGAACGAGTGGTTTGGGCTGATCAAGTACTGCTATATTACCAGAAAGACTACTCTTTCCGCAAGGTTAGGCTTTAGACAACTTGCAGGCTTGGTAGCCCAAGTAGCCCGTAACCAAAATCGCGAGGACCGACAGCCAACTTGGCACAGTCCACCCGCCGATTTGCGCCGACCAGCCCAGCATCAACCGGAGCAGATGCAAAATGGCAATCAGGCTAAAAATAACGCTCGTCACCTTTAAAAAAGTTTTTTGCGACATACCGAAAACTTACTTTTTTGGCTTTTTGCCGCTGCCCCCTCTCTTCTTCGCCAGCGCCTCCAACATCGCTTTTTTAATTGCTAAGCGCTTGGGCGTTTTTTTGGAGCTGGATTTTTGCGGTCGGCCAAAGGCTTTTCGTCTTTTGGACATACAATTTTTTATTAAGATTGATAACTTATATAGAGTAGCACAAAAAAATATTTATCTCAAGAGAAAATTAGTGGCATTCTCGGTTTTGCTCCCCCGGTAGGAATCGAACCTACAACATCTACGTTAACCCTGCACCAAAACTCCCCCGGTAGGAATCGAACCTACAACATCTACGTTAACAGCGTAGCGTTCTACCGTTGAACTACAGGGGAGTTTTGGTGCAGGGCAGGCACCGTAGCGTTCCCCGCCAACAGCTTCAGCAGTTTGGCGGGCCCGCCCGAATGCCCTTTGGGCTTTCGGCGGGTACCACTCCTTAGCGACTAAAAAACCGCGCTAGGCGCGGCTTGGTTTCTTTCTATAGTTAGCAAAGAAAACAGGCCGCTAGGCGGTATTGGTATTATTGTTATTATTATTGGTGCGAATCTGCTTGTGCATAAGTTGAGTATATCATAAGCCTTGACAAAGTCAAACCTATGCTCTACGATAAATGTATAAGTTAGTTCTTTGATAGAGGGAATAACGCGTGCCCTCATACAAAAACAAAAAAGAAAGTCCAAACGAAGCGGTAAAAAGCGCACGCGTGCTTATCTCTTCCTTTGGGCTTTTTTATTCAGAAGGCCTCAAGGAGAAGAAAAGCGCCTGTACCTTGTCAATTGATCCGCGAAACTTGATTGTCTGTCACCTCGAGGCCGTTCACTCGCGCGCTCGCTCAAAGAGGTGGCTCTCTCTCAAGGAAACGCGACTGTCTGTCTAATCTGTACGCCCGTAATGGCCACCAGGCTTATCTGCCGCTAGGTCTTCCGTTTGTCCCGACGTCGTCGAGATACGTAGCGACCAGCCCTTACGAAAACGGCAGTATTGGCATCCCAATCCAAGGACAGGTAGCAAAAACTTCTCCCGCATTCTTGAAACCGTAACCACTTTGTTGATGGAATACTCTGATTCACTACCGTACCAGAAAAACTTAGTGAACGGCCTTTGAGCGAGCACCAAAAAATCCCGAGCTAAGCTGGGGATTTTTTGTGTGTCATGAGTCATGTGTCATGAGTCATCGAACTCGGTACGTCAACCCAATCTCCACCATAACTTCCTGCGACCCAGCTTGGATGTTAGGGGCCACCATGGATTTCATCATACTGGGTCCGCCGCTAAAGCCCTCGCCATAAGCTATTGGAGACTGGTCTCCGCCGGATTCAAAAACATTTATAAGTTTACCCAAACGAATCCCGGTTAATCCCGACATTTCCGCGGCCTTAGCTTCGGCCTTCTGCACCGCCTCGGCCCGCGCCAAGGCCTTGTATTTCTCAAGGTCATCAATGGTAAAAGAAATGCCGCCGATTTGGTTAATGCCTTCGCCCGCGCCGCGCGCGATAACCTCACTCACTTTTTTAAGATCGCGGACGCGCACTGACAATTCCTGATAAGCGTCGTAGCCAATCAAGCGCGAAGAGCCGTCTTTGTACTCATACGCCGGATTAAGGCGCAGTCCAGTGGTTTGTAAATCTTTTTCATCAACCCCTAATTTTTTCATGGCCTCAATAACTTGATTCATAGCCGCCGCGTTTTTATCAAAAGCCTCGGCCGAGGTTACTTGGCGCGGAGTCGTGACCGAGAGTTGCACCACCGCGATGTCCGGTTTAACTTGCACTTTACCCTGCGCGGTTATAGTAATCTGACTAAACGGCGCGTTAACGATGCGGTCACGAAGTAAAGCCACCACGACAATGGCAGTAACACAGACAAAGGCCACGACCGTCGCCCAGGGAAAACTTTTTTTAAATTCCATATGGTTTTATAATTATGAATTAAAATTTTTAACCATGAGTAAATCTTTGTCGCCGCGGGCAAATAGCTCTTGATATAACACTTCGGTAACGAAAGGAGTAAAAGGATGGAGTATGATTAAGGTCCGCAACAAGACATAAGCCAAAATTTCCGCCGTGTGTTGACGACTCTGGTCATCCTGTAATTGCGGTTTAGAAGCTTCTAGATAAATATCCGCCAAACTGTGCCAAGTAAACTGATAAACTTCTTGAGCGGCTTCGTGTAAACGAAACTCTTCCAAATGTTCTGTCATTAATTTTTCCATGTCTTTGAGCTTAGTTAAAATCTCGCGGTCGGCTTCGGTCACTGGCGATGGCGCTGATCCGCGCGCTACTTCGCGATCAGCCGCGCTAGTGTTGGCCTGAATAAAACGCGCGATATTCCAAAGCTTATTGGCAAAATGTTGCATGCCGCGAATGCGATCTTCAGCCAAAGGAATATCATTACCCGCGGCGGAAGAAAAAATCAACGCCAAGCGTACGGCATCGGTGCCGTATTTTTCAATCATGGTC
>CAZHTB010000027.1:0-26421 GCA_964535685.1 uncultured Gammaproteobacteria bacterium | reverse complement strand
GGCGCTGAATAATCTTGGCCACCCGATCGATATCTTCGACCCGGTTGTGCAGGAAAAAAACCTGGCCTTTCCGTTTGAGTTCCCGGTCAATGACCCTTTTAATCAGGTCTTCGTCAAATTCCACAATGTGCGTTTCCACCGGAATACGGTTTTGGGGAGGTGTCGAGATGATTGACATATCTTTGGCGCCGGACAGCGACATATAGAGCGTGCGCGGGATAGGTGTGGCCGTCAATGTCAAGACATCAACTAATAATTTCAGGTGTTTTAGTTTTTCTTTCGCCTTTACGCCAAAACGCTGTTCTTCATCAATAATTACCAGACCAAGGCGGGCGGGTTTGATGTCAGCCGAGAGCAGGCGATGTGTGGCAATAACAATATCAATCTCGCCGGCGTTCAAGTCCCGCATTACTCGTTGCTGTTCAGTGATGCTTTGAAAGCGTGTCAGTAGGGCGAGACGAACCGGAAATTGTTGGAGTCGTTTGTTAAAGGTGTCAAAATGTTGTTGGGCCAAAATAGTGGTGGGGCAGAGCAGAGCCACTTGTTCTTTATGTAGAGCCACGCGTAGGGCGGCACGCACCGCAATTTCAGTTTTGCCAAAACCCACATCGCCGCAAACCAAGCGGTCCATGGGCGTGTCTTGTTCTAAATCGTTAAGCACTTCAGTAATGGCACGAGCTTGGTCCGGGGTTTCTTCAAAGGGAAACGTAGACGAGAGTTCGGCTTCGAGTGGCAGAGGATAGAGCGGTCTGACGTGCGCCAGAGCACGACTAGCATGCAGACGCAGTAATTCTTCGGCAAATTTTTTCGCGTCCTCTTTGATTTTTTGTGTCACTTGTAACCAGCTGGCACCAGACAGGCGATGTAGGTTGGGGTGGGTGGTGCCTAAATATTTGTCTAACTTGTCAGCCACCTCCACGGGCACATAGAGCAGGTCGCCCTCGGCATATTCCACGGCAAAATATTCTCGTTCTATTTTTTCAATTACCTGAGTCATCAGGCCGATAAATTTTCCTACGCCATGATCCAAGTGTACGACATAGTCGCCGGGTTTGAGCGACGCTAAGAACGCTATTTTTTCTTGCGAGGCTGACAGCTCAACCGGGAGTAGTCTTATCTCAGGTTCGACGTGCTGGCGTTTTTGGGTCGTCCAGGAAAAAGTAAAAAGTTCGCTAATGGTGTCTCCGGCCAATTCCAAACGTACTGGATCGGTACGTCCCACCGGGAAAATATCAAGAATCCCCCCGCGTTTAGCAAAGACGCCGGGGGTAGAGGCAGACGTATCTCGTTCATAGCCGAGCGCAATTAAATTTTGTAGCACCGCCTCTAAATCAATCGTTTGTCCAAGCTTTAGTGTGAGGGTGCGAGATGATTGACTTGACTTTTTCATTGGGTGTGTTATACTGGTAATCCAGAAGCGTCCAGTTTCCTGTCAGTGAGTCGCGAACGAAGCGACCCCTCCTTAGCTTCAAGTAGCATCAAGTGAATACCGTCCGGTTTTCCGGTTCGGCGTTCCACTTGCTGGCGGGACAGTGGACGCTTTTTTGTTTCTCTTAATTAGAGTTGAGTGTGAGTTACGGTACTTAGTAGTTAGTCGTTGTTGGTGGTGGGGAAACTACTAAATACTAGATACTCACACTGACACTAGATACCCTATACAGCCAATCCTTTGATTTTCTCCGTCGCTTCCTTAATTACTTGTTTCACAGTCGCCTCTTCTTTTTTAGAAAATTTTTGCAACACAAATTTGTCGCCAGGGATTTCGGGGGGGCGTGGACCAATGCCGAGGCGGAGGCGCGTGAATTCTTTGGTGCCTAGTTTTTCAATGATTGATTCAACTCCGTGATGACCAGCCGCGCCGGAGTTGGTGGATATTTTATATTCGCCGAGTGGCAGATCTAAATCATCATGGACCACGATGAGGTGGTTAGGTTTTAGGTTGTTGGGGGTTAGGTGATAGTAAGAGGTAAGTAGGCGGACGCTTTCTCCGGATTCGTTCATGAAAGTTTGTGGTTTGGCGAGGAGAATTTTTTTTGTACCAATATTTAATTCAGCTATTTCAGCCTTGAATTTTTTATTAAAATGCCATTCAGAACTTAGCGCGTCCAAAACCAGCCAGCCGAAGTTGTGGCGAGTGTTTTGGTATTCTGCTCCGGGATTGCCAAGGCCAATAATTAAGTACATAGAGCATGTTACATGATTAAAACTTCATAGACTTAGCTTCTATTTTAATGGGTGTGCCCTCTAAGTCAAATTTTTCACGCATTTTTTTCTCGACAATGTGCGGTACGGCCACGGGCATCCTGACGCGGTTCGTATAGAGATAAAAGAACGGCGGACGAGCGCCAGCCTGTTTTAAGCCAAACAGTTTTAAGCGCTTGCCCTGCTGTTTGTCACGGTTTTGTGTATAGATGAGTTTGACTTCTTTTTTAATCAGGTGTTCTAGTTCGGGCGCGGGAATAATGCGGCTCCAAGCCTCAAAAGCGTGTTCGGCCGCGGTCAAGACGTCAAAGACGCGCTGTTTGGTTTTAGCCGAGGCAAAAATTATGGAGGCGAAAGAAAGGTGGGGTAATTTTTTTTGGAAATATTTTTGGAATTCGTAAATCGTTTGCGCGCTTTTGTCCGGCACGATGTCCCACTTATTAACCATGATGACCACGGCTTTCTTAGCTTCAGCGGCGAGTTGGGCCAGTGCTAAATCTTGGTGGGTGAGTGAGAGGTGGGCTTCCAAAACTAAAACAATAACGTCAGCTCGATTAGCCGCGTTGATAGAACGCTCCACGCTCATGTGCTCCAGGCGGTCAACGTCAGTACGAATGTGACGCGCCAGTGGGGCTTTTTTGCGGATGCCAGCCGTGTCTATAATAATAAAGTGGCGGTCGCCGATCGTTAATTTGGCGTCTTGTATATCGCGAGTGGTGTGGGGAATCGGACTCACAATGGCGCGTTCTTCACCAAGCAGAGCATTTAGAAGTGAAGATTTGCCAACATTGGGTCGGCCCAAAATTGTTAAGCGGAGCGGGATTTTACCATCATCGTTAGGGCGGGTCCTGTCGCGGCTCTCACCCCACGAGTGCTCGCCGATGCTCCGCCCTGGTGGGGTCCCCGTCGCCGCGCCACCCGCTGTATCGCTACTGACCGTTTTGTATAATTGCTCAACCACTTCATCTAACAAATCCCCAGTCCCGGAACCGGTAATGGCGGAAATAAAAACCAGCGGCTCTAGTCCCAGTTCGTGAAAGCTAACCGCCAGCTTGCGTTTTTTGGGCGTGTCACATTTATTCACCACCATGATAACTGGTTTGGCGATTTGGCGTAGACGTTTGGCCACTGCGCGGTCTTGCGGCAAGAGGTCAGTAGTGACATCCGTGACAAAAATAATCAGGTCAGCCGCGGCGAGCGCCTTGTCTACTTGACGCAGAACATTTTTTTCTATATCGCTGGTGAGGCCAACATCCAGGCCACCCGTGTCCCACAATAAAAAAGTTTGTCTATTCCAAGAAACTTCCGCGCGCAAAATATCGCGGGTGGTGCCAGGGAGTGGTGAGGTAATAGCACCGGAGTAACCAACTAATTTATTAAAGATAGTAGACTTGCCGACGTTGGTGCGGCCGATTAGAACTACATTTTTCATATTAGGTGGTTTGCGATTTAGCGGATAGCGGGTGGTCGGGTGGCGGGGGACCGAGGATAATAATAAAGTCCGCGGGAGCTTCAAGATCAGGCGGCGGGGGTAGGGTTTTGGCGTTTAGTTTTTCCTGGAGTAGACGTAACGCTTGGGGTTTTTTACCTTGAGTCAGATCGTAGACTAGGGTTTCGGAGATTTCACGATGCTCGGCATTGCCATAACTTACAATAACAAAACCTTGGTCTTTGAGCCATTGCGCCGTGGCAAGGGCCAGGCCGTTGATGCCAGTGCCGTTTTGGATAACCAGGCGGGCATTTTCGCTTGGAGAGCTGGTGACCGCGCTATCTAAAAGATGAGCTGCTAAGTCGCGGATTTCTATGAATGAGTCGCTTTTTGGTGTCAAGACAAAGGCGCCGTCTCCGAGGAGTTGGTCTTTGAGATAACCACTCGGACTGTCGTCCAAGACGACCGAGGTAATGCGTTCACGTTCCACGCGACTTCCGATTTTACTCAAGCGTACTAATTGCCAGGTGGCGAGGTTAGTTGAAACATGGTCGGAAATATCAGTTAGAGTAGAAAGTAGACTATTCGGATTAAGTAAGGTGGCCCGCGAGAGAATTTTGTCTTTAATGGCGGCGAGGACCAACATCTGGCGGTGTGAGCGAGCAAAGTCCGAGGCCTCACCGTTAGAGCCATGGCGCGAGCGCACGAATTTGAGCGCCTCCTCTCCGGAAAAATGTTGGGTGCCGGCGGTAAAGCTGATGGTTTGGGTTTTGAAATCATTGGTGGGGTATTCCGTGTCCACAAAACTTTGTCCCACGGTTATCGTGATGCCGCCCAGGTCGTCAATAATTTTTGCAAAGCCGTCAAAATCCAGGCGGACATAATAAGGAACGTCCAACTGCAAAAGTTCAGCGACGGTGCGTCGTGCCAGATCCGCGCCGTTGCCCGGATCAACTTTTTCACCAATGGCGTCAGCTTCATTGATGCGTCGATGGCCAACTTCCGGTATGGGTACCCACAGATCGCGAGGTATGGACAAGAGTGAGACTTGACCATTTGATGGCTTGAGCGAGACTAATAAAATGCTGTCGGTCAGATACGGTCCGTCGTGTCCCACTCCGCCAATACCCATGAGCAGGATGTTGACGCGATCAGCTGACTCGCCGCTTAAAAGGTCGCGTCCCCAGACTAAATTTTTAAGGTTGAGCCAAAAATTAGCGGCAGTCTGGTTGGTATGAGATGTTGGTGTTAAGCGCGCCACCGACCAATGGATACCAGCCACAATCACAATCATCACAATCAAATACAGAGCGATTTTTGGGCGCTTGCTCAAGGACTTGGGCTCGCTTTGTTCCAAGAGATAATCAAGACGTTCTCGCCACATAAAACACAAAATAGCGTTTCCGCTTAAAACAAGCATAGTGTAGCAGACTTAGGGGTGCTTGAAAAGCTGACGCGACCTCTTGTCAACATTATTTTTTCTTGTTACCGTTAACTAATAATTCATAGCGCATCGCTTAGCGGGGTCAGAC
The DNA here is from genome assembly GCA_964535685.1 of uncultured Gammaproteobacteria bacterium. Classification (GTDB taxonomy): domain Bacteria; phylum Patescibacteriota; class Patescibacteriia; order CAZHTB01; family CAZHTB01; genus CAZHTB01. The sequence continues at coordinate 21,258 of CAZHTB010000027.1, read as the reverse complement.
CCCGCTATTGCCGGTGACAGGCATTTAAAAAAAGGGGGGGTATATGCCACGCGCACCACGAAACTTAGAAATAGGGGGAGTTTATCATATTATCAATCGTGGCGTTGAAAAACGTCAGATTTTTCTTAAGGATCAGGATTATAGCCGGTTTATTTTGGGTTTGGAGTTTTTCAACCAAAAGAACCCAGGTCTTTTATGGCCATTAATAGCAAAAGCGGGGTCAGACCCCGCTAAGCTTGGGAAAGAGTTAAAGAAAGAGCGGGCACACAAAAGTCAACCGATTGTGGAGTTGTTGGCTTTTGCTTTGATGCCAAATCATTATCATTTTATTGTACGGCAAATTATTCCAGGGGGTATTTCTTCATTTATGCATAAGATGGGGGGATATGTGATCTATTTTAATAAACAATACAATCGCATCGGACCGCTGTTTCAGTCTCGTTATAAGGCCGTGTCTATTAAAGACGATGATCAGTTAAGCACGGCCTTTGCCTATGTACATACGAATCCAGTTGAGCTTTTTGAACCAGGCTGGAAAGAAGGCCAGATAAAAAATAAATCTCAGGTACTAGCCAGGCTTAGAGATTATCATTGGTCTAGTTTTCGCGATTATCTTGGGATGCCGACTTTTCCTCACGCGATCAGTCAAGATTTTTTTCTTAATCTTTATGGTGGCCAGACGGGGTGTCAGAAGATTGTAGAGGATCGGATAGACTACAAGGCTTTATAGCGGGGTCTGACCCCGCTAAGCATGGTGGGCGGTACAGGATTTGAACCTGTGACCCTTGCAATGTGAATGCAATGCTCTACCGCTGAGCTAACCGCCCCCGTAACCCGCACTGTATCAAGAATTGTCTTTGAAATCAAGGGATGTACTCTTGTTAGGTTATTTATTATACACTATTTTAAAATCGTGTTATAATAGAAACACGATTTGTAATTTTTATCATTATGCGCAATTTGCACCATCTGTGCACGTACCATTGCGGTACGCCACACGAGAGAGTTTTTAAGATAATGGCCAGTTTTTTGCTGGTTTTTTCTTTAATTTTGACGAGTGCCGGTGCTGATTGGACTTGGGCAGCCGAACAAGAAGCGGCCGTTGTAGCGCCGGGCGCTCCAGTTGCGCCACTACCACCTCCGCCGGGCCCGCCGGTTCAGATGGTCAATCCGCCGCCCGGTAACGACATGACTCCTGAAATGAAAGAGAAAATGATGAAAGATCAAGCGGCCCGCGAGGCGGCCATGACGCCAGAGATGCGCGAGCGTGATCTTAAAGATCGTCTGCGTATGGAGCGGGAACGCTTTTATAATGACAGTGCCAACTCCACTCCTCCGGCGCCTGCCGCTACCACAACCAATACAGCCACTACTTCCACAGCCACCGGTACGGCCGTCACTTCGCCGGCAAACCAGCTGACTTCTGAAATGAAAGAGAAAATGATGAAAGAGGAAGCCATGCGCCGGGAGAAAGAGCATCGAGGTAATGGTTCGTCATCGTCAAACCAACAGTCAACACAACGACAAAAGATTTCACCGTCTGACTTAGATAATAATACCGAGAGTACGACCGTAGAGATTGTTGACCCCCGGCAGTTGCGTGATGCCTTGCGCCAGATTAGCGACATGCGTCGTGAGTTGACTCGCTTTGAACGTCAGCTGAAGAAAGTTCCGAATGATATTGCCGGCAATAAGATTCAAGAGTTGAAAGTTAAGCTGGATACGCATGGAGCCGCCATTAAAAATGATCAAACCCAAGAAGCCATACAAGCGTTTTTTGAAGAGCGTTTATGGGACGACGTTAACGTTTTGCGCGCCCAGGTGGAATTACCGCGCGAGATACGTGATATTAAGCGCGAACTTATTCGTTTAGAAAAAACCATAAAGTTGTCTACTTTTAAGAAGTGGATTCCCCTTGATCCAGCCAGTCTTGAAAATAGTATTAATGAAATAAAAAGCGCGCTTGCCGACGCCGAGGCCAAGCTGGCAGCGGGGGATGCTGAGGCGGCCCTGGACGCGCTCCAACCTATTCATGAGGGTAAACACCCCGGTGAGATCATGGGCGCGTTGTTCCGTTTGCGGGAGATCAATCAGCACCTACAACGTATTAAGGACGAAGAAATTCGCAATGATTTTAAAGATTTGCTCCAACCCTTTATTGAGGCCGCTAATCAAGGCGATTTCCGCGAGGCCAATCAGAGCTTAAACGAAATGATGTCGGAGCTCCAGCCATTACTCCAACAAGCCGTTCGAGGTCAGAGTCGTGGCCGAACGTATGATGACAAATTCTCCAAAATAAAAGACCGCATTGAGAAAAAGTTTGGCCAGACAAATCAAGGGTCGGAGGAGTCGGGTGGCGAATCCGGTCCACAAATGTAGTTTGTCAGTTTTGTATGAGTTATCTACTTTCTTCCGGAACAACCAATAGACATCTTTTAGTGGCGGCGGTGGCGTTGATGGGCGCGAGTTGGCTCGCCATTATCAGTCCTAATATGTCAGTGTGGGCGGCCGTGCCAGGCGTGCCGTATTTGCCAGGCGTGCCAGCCATGTCGGGCCAGACTAATTTATTACTTGGGAAAGTTGAGGTGAAAAGTTTGGGCGCTGACTATCTGTTTAATAGCAAAAAAGTGGTGCATGCCACTGAGACAGGCGTGCCGCTCTTTAAATTTCAACTTCAGGCCATTAATAATCAAGAACCTTTGCGCGTGCGGCGGCTTGATCTGCAAATTCGGGGTCCACAAAATACCTTAAACAATTTTACTCTATATAGTGAGGACGGCGTGGCCGCGCTTACCTCGCCAGTACAACCACGCTGGACCTCGACCGATCGGGGGGAAGTGTCATTTGTTGGCCTCACTATACCACTCGCTCTTAATAGAGGGTCAAAAATATTAATGGTACGAGCCGAGACTGTGGCTGGCGCAGTAATGTCAAGTAATAGCAATGTGACGGTCGGTGTGAAATATTTGGAGTATACCGGGCGGATGCCGAATGTCAGCGCGCGGACTACGATCACCAGACCAGTGTGGTCGGAAAATGTGCACCTAGAAGAAGTTGAGCCCGTTATTCTTTCTTTGCAAGTGGGTACTGGTAATCAAGTTTTGGAAAATCCGTTGGGTGTTTTTGTGGTGAGCGCACTTGGTAGTCAGCCGTTGCAAATAAATTCACTTCGTTTTGAAGTTTCTGGCTCTTACGACGCGAGTCATGGCTTTGGTCCCACAAATTTCAAACTGGATCGGGCTGACTCGCGTACTGGTGAGCGTACGCCGGACACAAACCTAAACACCATTACTCCGATGCCTGTCATGAATATTGGCGTGAATGGCAACCAGGTTATTGGCTTTAATCTTAAGCCTCCAGATGTCATTGATGTTGGCACGTCTAAAGCCTATGTGCTCGTGGCTGATACAACTCATATGAAAGATAATAGTAGTTCTGGTACGATGGTGGCTACGACTGTGCGTTTGTTGGGTAATCGAGCTGACGAAACTAGAGATAACGCTGTTGGAACGACTGATGGGCTGACTTGGTCTTACACCAAAAGCGACAACACCTTGAGTCCACTCCACACTATTTCCGATTCGTATATTGTGACGGGGAAAAGCATTCTTTATTATTAATTGAAAAGATAAAGAATTGGGGGGCTTTATTTTTTTTGGATTGTCTGTTAAAATAGGTGCATAACTTAATCTTATGGACATGGACCCAATCCAACCCCAGCCGCCACGCTGGCTCGTTTTTAAGCAGAGCGTTTTAGAATTCGTGCAAGTCGTGGTCATCGCGCTGGCCATTATTATTCCGGTGCGGTATTTTTTGGTCCAACCATTTTACGTTAAGGGGGCAAGTATGGAGCCGAATTTTTTTGATAAGGAGTATTTGATTATTGATGAGATTTCTTATCGACTACATGAGCCAGCACGTGGCGATGTTGTTGTCTTCCATCCGCCGATTGCCCCTGCCGATTATTTTATTAAGCGGATGATCGCGCTGCCTGGGGAGCGGGTGGTAATTCGCCGCGGACAAATCACCTTGTTTAATGAGGCGAATCCTAATGGTCTGGTCCTGAAAGAAGAAAATTATTTGTCACCGGCCCCGCCTTTGTATGATGACGTTGACTTGACATTGGGCGCGAATCAGTATTTTGTGATGGGGGACAATCGTTTGGCCAGTCGCGATTCGCGGTCGTTCGGTCCGATTACGCGGGAAGAAATTGTGGGGCGAGTTTGGCTCCGCGGTTGGCCCTTTAATCGGTTAGCAAAGTTTACGACTCCAGTTTACCCTTAAGAATAAAGAATTATGAATTAAGAATTAAGAATTCGTTGTCGAGGCCATAATTCTTAATTCCCAATTCTTAATTCTCAATATGGTTATGCCAAAAAAATTATTTAATAAAAAAACCAAAGTGGAAAAAAGGGACAAGAAAGAAGAAACTCCGGTGAAGCCGCGCGCGGCGACGCCGCAGTTAGTGCGCGGCATGAAGGATATTTTGCCTGTGGATCAGCCGTTTTGGGACTGGTTTCATGAGACCGTGCATGGTTTGGCTACTGCCTACGGCTATGGGCTGATTGAAACGCCGCTCCTTGAAGAGACGCGTCTGTTTGCTCGGTCACTCGGGACGACGAGCGATGTCGTGCAGAAAGAAATGTTTTCCTTTACTGACGCGGGCGGACAAGAGGTGACACTCCGGCCCGAAAGCACGGCCTCGGTGGTGCGCGCGTATATTCAACACGGCATGTTGAGCTTGCCCCAGCCGGTTAAGGTTTTTAATGTCGGCCCGATGTTTCGCCACGAACGTCCGCAAGCCGGGCGCCAGCGGGAGTTTCATCAAGCCAGTTTTGAGGTTTTGGGTGAAGCCAAGCCAGTGGTTGATGCCGAGGTTATTTTTTTAACGTACGCCTTTTTTCAAGCGCTTGGACTTCCTGTTACCATTCAGATTAACAGTTTGGGGTGTACTCAAGACCGTGAGGAGTATCGCAAGCGCTTTTTAGAATACTTAAAGCCGGAGCGCCGCGCCTTGTGTGAAGATTGCCGCGAGCGCATCGGACGCAATCCGTTGCGGGTTTTGGATTGTAAGGAAGAGGGCTGCCGTCGGATTGCCACTGCCGCGCCGCAATTGGTGGATGCTCTGTGCGAAGCGGATAAAGATCATTTTATGCACGTGTTGGAGTATCTGGATGAAATGGAAGTACCGTATCATCTTAACAACACCATCGTGCGCGGTTTGGATTATTACACTCGTACTATTTTTGAAGTCTGGCCGGAGTTGGAAAAAGATGCGGCGCCTAAAGCCCAGGAGTCATTGGGTGGCGGAGGACGCTATGACGGCTTGGCGGAAATTTTGGGTGGGCGACCAACGCCAGGTTGTGGTGTTTCCATTGGTTTGGAGCGCGTGATTCAGTACGCGCGCCATAGGCAGATTATTTCGCCTTCGGTCAGCCAGCCAGCTGTTTTCTTCGCCCAATTGGGAGAGCCAGCTCGTCGTCGTGCTTTCAAACTGTTTGAACAATTGCGTCGCGCCGGGTTCGCGGTTTCTGCCGCTTTTACCAAAGACGGTTTGAAGCCGCAGTTAGAAATGGCCAATCGCCTGCGTGTCCGTTATTCCGTGATTTTGGGTCAGAAAGAGGTACTGGACAACACCTTGATTATTCGCGATATGGAAAATGGAGTGCAAGAAGTCGTGGACGCGGCCAAGATAGTGGTGGAATTGCAGAAACGTTTGGGTGAGGCTGCGGTGTTGCACGTAGCACAGGCCGCTGTTTCGCATATTGATTCTTTGGCTAACGCGTCCGGTCATAAGAAGAGGAGCAAGAATCCGGAAGACGAGGTGATTGATCCAGATGTGGAAGAAGCAAATGTTCAAGTGTCTGAAGAAGAAGAGCCGCCAGAGGTTGTGGAAGAAGTGGAATAAATGACCGGTAAAATAATTTGACAAATTTACGAAATTAAAGTAAATTAAGCTAGTAAGTGAATTAGAACTAAGCTTATTCGCTTACTTTACCTGCCTGCCCTGCCTACCGGCAGGCAGGCTTACATACTTAATTTATTTAGCTATGATTGAATTGAAACGACGGAAGGGCGAGTCTATTGAGGGTTTCCTGCGGCGTTTTAGTCGTAAGGTACAGCAATCAGGCATTGTTCTAGAGACCAAGAAACGTAAGTTTCATACGCGCACCAAGAGTCGCAACCTGCGTCGGGTCTCGGCCTTGCGGCGTCAAGAAAAGCGCAAGGAATACGCTTATTTGGAAAAGATGGGCTTGTTACCAGAGCCGAAAAAAACCAGGGGTCGGCGCTAATCGTTTTCTTGTAACTTAGAGCATGTAGCACAAAACATGTTTCGGGTTACAAGTTACAAGTTACATGTCTATAAGGAGAACTCGCGAACATCCCACCGGTAAAGCTGGGGTCCTATTCCTCTTAGGTATTTTTTTCCTAGGAGGGATTTTGGTTTTTGGAACGCCTAAAGTCTCGGCTCAGACTTCGGTTGATTTGGGACTCAGTTATGCGACAGCGACCGGACTGACGACGCGTGACGTCAGAGTCGTGGTCGCTCGGGTTATTCAAGTTTTTTTAGGCCTGCTCGGAATTTTGGCCGTGGGTCTTATTCTTTACGCCGGGTATTTGTGGATGACGTCCAAAGGGAATGAAGAGATGATAACCAAAGCGCGGCAGATTTTAACCAACGCCGTGATTGGTCTGGCGATTATTCTTTCGGCTTTTGCCATTGTGAGTTTTGTGATTTCGCGATTGGTCTCGGCCACGCTCGGCCTTGGCGAAACAGCGGGGCTACCGGGCGCTAATGGTTTTGTGGGTTTGGGTGTGGGCAGTAGTAATTTGGAAAGTCATTACCCACCACGCGACGCGAGTGGTATTCCCCGCAACACTAAAATTGTTATTACTTTTAAAGTGCCGATCGCCCCCTCGACGATTATTAACACTAACAATGTTGAGCTGTTCCCAACTGCCACTCCCAGCGTCAAGATAACCGGCGATAAGCTCAAGGTGACGGCGACCGCGGACAACAAAACTTTTGTTTTTAAACCAGTGGATTTACTGGGATCTAGTTCTGCCCCAACTGGCTACACGGCGGTTTTACACAATGGCATTTTAACCGGACAGGGCGCGGCCGTGTTTGGCGCGACTGGTACGGATTATAGCTGGCGTTTTGAAGTTTCTACTGTTATAGATTTGACGCCTCCTTATGTAGTGAGCGTGGTGCCAGAAGACGGTGCCACCGAGCCCAGGAACACGGTTGTGGAAATTACTTTTAACGAAGCGATTGACCCAACGACCGTGACTGGGAGTAGCGCCAAATTTGGTGTCTCCCAAGGAGCGACAGCTCTGACCGGTACCCGCGCGGTTAGCAATGGCTATCGCACGGTTGAGTTTGTGACTGATCAATCTTGCGGTACTAATTCTTGCGGACAGACCATGTATTGTTTGCCAGGTCCGGCCTCGTTGACAGCCAAAGCCACGGCCGCCTCGCTAAAGCCCGGCGTGACGCCACCCGAAACAGTTGATCTGGTTGATGGGGTGGTGGATTTAGCTGACAACTCTTTGGACGGTGACCATGATGGCATTGCGGAAGGTCCGGTCGCTGATAGCTATAGTTGGTTGTTTAACACGACTGACGCGATTGATAGAGTTCCGCCGACAGTTAGCCAAATGAAACCTTTACCCGGAGCTAGTGGCGTGTCTGCCCAAGCACCAATGTCAGCGGTATTTTCTAAATTAGTTAGAAGTTCTAGCATCACCACCACTTCTTTTAAGTTATTGTTTGGTACTCAAATTTTTCCTGGTAATTTTGCCGTGGGAGTGCGTGATTCTCACCAAGAAGCTTTTTTGCAAACCTTCGCGCCGTACTTGGAGGTTGGCAAAGTCTACGCGCCACAATTAAGCTCTAACATTCAAGATACACGTCAAAATTGTTATTACCCGTGTAGTGCTGGTGGCACTGCCTGTACTGGCGCCAGTTGGCGGCCGTCTTATCCTTCGTGCAGGTTATGAATTTTTTTAACCTAATTACTGGCGCAAAAAATGTCATCCTGACAAACGCTAGAGATCGCCACGCTCGGCTTTTTGCCTCGCTCGCGATGACAGTGCTTATAGCTGGTAGTTGGCTGTTGGTGGCTGGCCACGCCTCGGCCCAAACCTCGGTGGACTTGGGACTCAGCTATGCGACCGCGACGGGGCTTACCTCAACCGACGTGCGTACCACTATTGCTCGCGTTATTAATGTTTTTTTGGGACTTTTGGGAGTGCTAGCAGTCGTGCTCATTATTTACGCCGGATTTATTTGGATGACCGCGGGCGGTAATGAAGAAAAAGTGACCAAGGCCAAGCAGTTTATTATCAACGCCATTATTGGACTGGCCATTATTTTGTCAGCTTACGCCATTGTGAGTTTTGTTATTAATAAATTAACTGAGGCGACCTTGGGGGTGGAAACCAGTAGCTCTGGCGGCGGGGGAGTAGGTGCCGGCGCCAATGCTTTTCAAATTGCCAGTATTCAGCCAGTGACTCCCACCACTTGTCCCGCGACTTTACTAAGTTGTAGTCCCAAGAACAGCGCGGTGCGGATTACTTTTAACGCGGCTTTGGCTTCTGGACCAAGCGGTTTGGGAAATATTTTAGTAGAAACTATTGGGCGATTACAAGATGCTGGTGGTCAAATGCTCTCGGTGCCTAGACCGATTACACCCTTGCCAGTCGTGGGGAGTGTGACACGTGATCAGAAGGATAATCACGTCTTGATTTTTACTCCACAACAGTCAATTGGTTTGCTTGACGGAAGTGGTTGTGCCACTCAACCATGTTTTGATCCGTTTAGTCAGATTCGAGTCACGGTCGCGCCGCAATCAGTGGCCGCGGTTGATGGTCGTAATTTAAGTTGTAACAATGGTCTGTGTCAGCAAACTTTTTTGGTGGGCAATGTTTTAGATATGACTCCGCCGACGGTCCGTTTGATAACTCCAGCGAATGGCGATTTTGTGCCAGGAGCGAGCGGTGTGCCTGTGGCCGCTGACGCGCGTGATGATACAGCTATCGCGGCCGTGCAATTTTATGCTGACAATGTATTACTCGGTGTGTCAACTCGCGCGCCATATCAAGTTACCTGGTCCACGGTTGGCTTGGCCCTCAAAAGTGTTCACGAGTTAAAAGCCGTGGCCATTGATGTGAGTAATAAATCCACGACTTCTGGTTTAGTTAGCGTGACCATCCGGGCTCAACATTGTTTTAATCGTGTTAAGGACGCTGATGAAACTGGCGTGGATGTTGGTGGTGCAGACTGCGGCAAGGCACCAGGGGATAGCTGTACGGCGGATAGCGAATGTTGGCCCGGGCTGTGTGTCAATGGTGTTTGTAAAATTGCGCCGGTGATCACGGCTTTGCTACCAGACAATGGCAAGCCAGGAAATTTGGTGACCGTGTTTGGTCGCGGGTTTGGTAGTTTTGCGCAGGGTAAGAGTAGTTTACTGTTTCAAGGTGGGACTGACACCGCGGATGATAAATTAATTAGTAGCACACCAGCTTTGCCGCAAGCGTGCCAAGAAAATTGGTGGGCTGATCAGCAGATTATTGTGCCAGTACCAGCTGGCGCGGCGAGCGGTCCTCTTCAAGTCACTAACGACGCGGCGCTTTCTGGTATTTCACTTATTCCTTTTACCATTAATGGTATTGCTCGGCCGGGACTTTGCGCGGTCAATCCCACGAGTGGAGCGTTTCGTGACGTCGCGACAGTCACTGGTTTGCAATTTGGTTCAGCGTCTCCGGCCAGTCAATTGTTTTTTGGTTCAGTCCCCACGACTGTCCCCGCGACCGCTTGGCAAGACACAACTATTGCCGCTTCAGTTCCCAATGTTCAGCCGGGCAATCGTTGGCTAACTGTGCAAGTGGCTGACCAAGTTTCCAATCCGTTGACCAACTTTACAGTGAAACAGCTGGTTAATGGTCCGCTTATTTCTGAAATTTCTCCACAACCGGCGCCCATTGGACAATACCTAACTATTGTCGGTCAGAATTTTGGAGTCAATCAGGGCAAGGTTTGGTTTCAAACTGCAGGTAATCCAGTGTGGTCTGGTCCTTTGGATCTGGCTCCGGCTTGCCGAGCGGCTTTTTGGAAAGACAATCAAATTATTGCCAAAGTGCCAGCGGCTTTACGCGGACAAACTACGACGCAAGTGTGGGTTGAGCGCGCTGACCAGGCGCTGTCGCCGTTAATAGCGCTCTCAATTGGTGGTTCGCCACGGCCCAACCTTTGCCGTTTAGAACCGGACAATGGACCAGCGGGATTGGCTACGGTCCAGTTTATGGGCGAGCGGTTTGGTACGGCAGTTGGCAAAGCTAAATTTTTTGAAGGACAAGACGCGCCCGGATTGGTTGATCGTACCCGTGCTTGGCAAGATGGCAACGCTTTTGCTTTGACACCGGCCGCGGCCAAAAGCGGCCCAGTAACTCTAATTGATGGCGCGGGCACCGTCAGCAATGCTTTGCAATTTAAAGTTGGTGCTTGTGACGCGAACCGGAGTGATTCTTGTCCGTTTAAAATAGATGGCACAACGCGCCAGCAATGTTGCGGCGATGGTTCGTGTCGGGATAGTTGCGGCGCGTCTGGCCCCAATGAGTGTACGCTCACTTGGAGTTTTACCACCGGCGCTGGCTGTGCCGCTGGACAAGTAGCAACTGCTAATGGCTGTAAGACACTGCAAGTCGTTGAAGATCGTGAATGTACGTTGAGTGCTTTTCAAACTTCGCCTTCGCCGTATCGAGACAGTGTTGCCGCTTGTAGCAATGCCTTGGTGTTTGCGCGGTTTAATGCCAAAGTAGCTCCGGTTACGGCCAATGCCGTGCAGGTAGTGCAGTGTACTAATGCTTCGTGTAGCGCGACGACACCGGTTACTGGAGAATTAGAAATAGTTGACTATGATCAAATGAGTAATGGTTTTCAATTTACGCCGATTACGCCGAGCGCGAGTTTGGTTCCCGGCGCGATTTATCAAGTGACGTTAAAAAGTGGGCCGCAAGGTGTGGTGACACTTTCTGGCAGTCAACTGGATGGTAATCGCAATGAACGTTTAGAGGCTAGTCCGGCTGATGATTATCGGTATCGTTTTACTATTCGTGGCGCTGATTTTGGACCCTGTGTGGTAAGTAGGGTTAGTGTCAGCCCCGGTAGTACTACTTTGGTTGGTCCAGGTCAAACGCAAGATTATATGGGCGGTCTGGGTAGTGATAATTGTAATCTTTTAAATCCGCGATCAGTGACCTGGGTGTGGAGTTCTGATGAAGTAACCAAAGCGGCCGTGGCGCCGAGTTCTCGCTATAAAGCCACCGCCACGGCTTTAGACCAAACCGGAGCCGTACCAGTGCATATTAAGGCCGCGACCAGTGGCCGAAGCGGTAGCGGTGATTTATTTATCAATTTTTTGCCGCAAGTCATGCAGGAGTGCAATATGGGTACAGCTTGTACGGCGTCAGGTGCTAATCGTCTGCCTTCACCCTCGCCCTCATTGGTGTTTGGTGGCGGCGCGGCAGCCTGTACCAATGCTTTAGTGAACGTGAAACTAACCGTGCCGGTGGAGGTGGCTACGGTTAATACCAATTCTGTTTTAGTTAGTCGTTGTACGGCTAGTGGTGCTATACCTTGTAGTGTCACGAGTCAGGTTAACGCGAATATCTCGATGAGCGTTGCTGATGAGGGTGGTTTTCCGCGTACCATTATTAATGCTGTGCCCGCGACTGGTACTTGGCCGGCTAATACTATTTTTCAAGTAACTTTACGAGACACAATCGCGACCACCACCGGACAAAAGTTAGATGGCGACTCCGATGGTATTCCTGGCGGAGATTATAAATGGATCTTTACTACCAGTGCCAGTATTTGTCCGATCGGTTGCGTGAATGTGTCACCGAGTGAAACGACTGTCCGTTCCTATTTTCCGGTGGTTAGGTTTAAGGCTTTACCCTCCAGTCAAAATGACACTTGCGCTCTGGTTAATCCTCGTTCTACCGAATGGAGCTGGGGTAGTAGCGGCAATCCGCCGAATTATTCTGGCACAGCCTGGACTTCACTACGTTTTTGTTCCAGCGATGCCGATTGCGATGGCGAGGTTGGAGCTTGTAATCGGACCACAGGATTTTGTCCTACCTATTACGGTCGGAGTCGTCCGCTGACACCAACTTTGTCTGGCAAACCGCATGCTGTTTTTGCTACACCGGCGTCTTTTTCTACCCAGAAAGGCGAGGCCCACATGATTATAGATTTTTTACCTCTCCGAGTGGCTGAGAGGTGGCCGAATTGTAATGAGGCTTGTCCTAATGCCGCGGTCGGACTCAAGTTTAACCAGCCGGTCACGAGCGTTTCGGTCTTACAGCCATGGCCTGCTTATTTAAATAGTCAGGGTTATGTTGGCACAGGTGGGACCCTGCGATTGGTTCCTCGTATTCAGTTGTTCAAATGCGCGGATAGTAATTGTCGTCGTGAACAGTTGATACCACTGTCTGACGTGGCTGGTTTGAGTTTGGCAGGTGATAAAATGACCGTCACGATTCAGCCCAAGGTAGCTCTGGAGCTTGGTGGAATTTATCAGGTGTTGGTGTTGGGTGGAGAATCCGGGGTGCGGGCGGTTAATGCCCGGAGCGCGGTGTTTGACCCAAGCGTCTTAAATTATTCTATGTATGGCTCCTGGCCGCTCGATGCCTATGTCTGGCGGTTTCAAATGAGTTCCGGCGTGGGTGCGGGTGAATGTCGTATCAGTACCGTGACCATTAATCCAGACGAGGCGAGTCAGCCCATTTACGCGCGTCAAGGATTTGCCGCGGAACCACGGACCGTGCCAGATAGTTGTGATGCTTCAGGACAACGGCTTGATGGATATAAATTTGCTTGGGCTTGGGGCAGTGACTACACGCCAGTGGCGACAGTCAGTAATGTGACTGGCTGTGGCAATGGCGTTGTTGAATATGGCGAAAGCTGTGATCCCGGTAGTCGTTCAGTCACTTGGTGTTCTAACAAATGTTTGTTAACAGGTGTACTGGCTAACGGTGACGTGTGTGATGATGGAGCGGTCGGAGTCAGTGAACAGTGTGACAAAATAAATGACGTTTGGCTACCTGGGTGTAATCAGGCCACTTGTCTTTGGCAGGGACAGGGGAGTGTTCCCAGTAGTGTTTGCGGTAATGGGGTGATTGATCCGGGAGAGGCTTGTGATGATAATAACTTGATTAATGTTGATGGCTGTAGTGATAAGTGTCTTCTTGATGGCAATCCTCGGACTACAGTTAGTCCTTATCAAGAAGCGTACGCGCTGGGTGGGGGGACCGCTCATATCACCGCGGCCACGGCCGGGGTGACGGGTCGGGGTTTATTCAATGTTGTTGAAACATGTGAGAGTAATTTAGATTGTACCGCTGGGCCAGGACGTTGTTCCAAGAGTGAAACGTCGTGTCAACGGAACGATCAGTGCGCGACCGGTGAGACTTGTGAGCGTCAGGGGGCGTTGGCTTGTGAAGGTAGTGTCTGCACCAATTATCGTTGTGCTCCGGCGATTCATAGTATCACGCCGACAGATGGCGCGCCCGGTACTTGGGCCACGATCAGGGGTTGTAAGTTTGGCAATCAACCAGGAGTGGTAATGCATCTTGGCGATACCACGATTGAGACTGATGATAAGCCAGCTTTATTTCCGCGCGATCCGCAGTGCGATGAGAATTGGGCTGATGAACAAATTATTATTGAAGTGCCAGACGTCAGTACGACTGATACGGCCGACGATGCGTCAAGCGGCCCGCTTAAAGTTATTACCCAGAGTTTGGATGATACCGGTACTCCTTTATCAGTAACTTCCGCCCAGTCGTTTACGGTGAACAATAAAGTCCGACCCGGGATTTGCAAATTAAATCCTAATAATGGAGTGGTTGGTACGCCGGTTGGCATTATCGGACAAAATTTTGGCGACAGCCGAGCTTTGGGGCCCGATGCCACGAATCGTACGGATGACAGCCGCGTGTTTTTTGGTGGACTGCCACTGGACACCGGCGCCCTGGCCGCGACGGTTGATTCCATGATTCGCTCTTGGACCAATCGGTTGGTGCAGGCGCTGGTTCCAGACGGCGTGGGGACACGACGCAGTGTCACGGATTCTTCAATACAGACCCAAGTGCGTTTGCTCGGCGGTTCCAGTGGTAGTCCAGCCGGTTCAGAAAGTAATCAAGTGTCTTTTTATCTCGCGCCCTATATCACATCCATCACCCCGGCCGTTGGTCCGGTTGGATCCTGGGTCACAATTAAAGGTGGAAATTTTGGCACTGAACCTGGCCGAGTAACTTTGGCTGGACCTGGCACGGCGCGGATTAACGCTGATCCATTACCAAGCTGGTGTTCCACCACTTGGACTGACACGGAAATTGTGGTCAAAGTACCAGTAGGTGCGGTGTCTGATCTGGTTAAGGTGATAACCGCGGCGAGCGTGGAAACCAAAAATGAAAACAGTAAGACGTTTACCGTTGACAATAATTTACCGTTGACACCGGGGCTGTGCAGTTTGATTCCGGCCACGGGTTCAGTGGGAACTGTAGTGCGGCTTCAAGGCGATCGTTTTGGCAATCCGCAGGGCGATAATGACCAAGTGAAATTTGCCCAGGGTCGCGCGGCAACGATTGTGGATACAGTTACCACCATACCGATTCGTGTGTCGGGAATTAGTGGTTTTCAAGCGACAAAAATTGCGGTGCCAGCGCCGCAAACCCTGTGGGCCTTTTCTTATCAGGGTTTTGTGATTCGCAGTGATGACCAAGGGCAAACCTGGACCAGACAGCCACTTAATGACTCGCCAAAGAGTTTGTCAGTAGTTTCTCCGACTGTGGCTTGGGAAGCTGGTTTTTATTCGGTCAATCGTACTGTTGATGGTGGGGAAACCTGGCAGTTGGTAGCTGGGACGATGCGGGATTCTGATGAGATTGTGGGAATTTCAGCTACCGAAGCTTGGCTACGAAAAGGCGCGACGCTGTACGCCACTCAAAATGGTGGCCAAACTTTTGTGTCGCGCGGAAATTTACCCGTTGGCACGGCGGCTAATCCTTTTAAGATAGGAAGTTTCGCGGTGTTGCCCGGCAGTGATTTTGATCATACGTCAATTTGGATGGTGGGTGGTACTGCCACCGGGGGTAAGGGACAGATTTGGCGCAGTAATAATGGTGGAACAAGTTGGCAACAACAATATCAGGATGCCAACTTTGGTACATCTCTTCAGAGTCTGACAGTTCGTTCAGTCAATTTGGCCTGGGTCGTGGGTAGTAGCGGCACAATTTTAAAGACGACTGATGGCGGGACCACCTGGGCAATACAAGCAACCGGCGCCACGACATTCGGCAATCCCAATTTACAGTTTTTGGACGTGACAGCTTTGTCTGATCAGGTTGTTTGGGCGGCAAGTTTTCGTGGTTTGTACAAATCAAAAGACGGCGGGGCTACTTGGAGTAAAATATCCGGAGTGGGATCAAAAAATGTCTACGCGGTGGCAGGCACGTCTGCTACTGATGTGTGGGCCGCGGGTACTAGCAACATTGGGTTATATCACGTGACCGAGCAGGGCTGGACTGATAATAGTATTAGCGCAGTAGTGCCTGACGGAACCGTGACTGGCGATGTGGTGGTACAGAGACAGATTAGCGGACCAGGCACTCGGTACTGTTCAGGCGTAGTTATTTTAGGTCGTTGCTATTTTGGTGAGGCCGGAACATCTGACGGCTGGACTACACCTACAATCATCAACACCCTGATCAGCAATCCCAAGACGTTTACCGTGCCGGGCGGTGGCGGTTCTTCTGGCGGTACGTTTACCATTACTGGCCACGCGCCAGATGGAGACAATGCTTGTCCGAACTCGGCCATTTATGCCAGCCCGAGCGCTACGGTTAATTATTCAAGTATGATCGGCGGTAATGTTACTTTGGAGCGCCAGCAAACCGCAGGTAATGGCACAACTAGTTGGGTTTCAGCTAATGATAAATTAGGCACGCGTTATTATTACGGCGAAGCCACTGGTGGAGTACGGCCAATTTGTACGACAGTTGGCGGCTGTTATATTAATCTTTATTGTGATTTGAACACCGGTGTGTGTGGACGCGCTCAAAATGGCGAAGACGAAGACCCGGTTTGTCGGGTGAATCAAGGGGATGACAGTTGCGTGGGCGATCCGAAAGTAAGTTCTTCCGCTTTGTCTCAGTTGCCGCCGCGCATTAATCTCAATTTGGCAGAGGTCTTGGATACTGAGGCCACTTATCGCGTGACCTTAAGGGGTGGGCCCGACGGTTTGTTGGCTAGTGGCGTGGGACGACTGGCGAGTGACGTGAGTTGGACCTTTACCACGCGCAACGAAACGTGTCGGCCTAACACCGTTTTGGTTACTCCTGATAAATGGACTGTTGGTCGCGAACAATTTAACGCCTCACCGACTCAAGTTTTTGAGGCCGCGACTTATTTGCAAGAAAGCGGTTCCTTAATTGAGCTCGCTTCAGTGCCAGGTACGTTTGATTTCTCTTGGGTCTGGTCTCTAGATAATAGTTCTTTGGTTGGTTTAAGCAATTACAATGGTAGCCGGGTTACGGCCACCTTAAAAAATCAAACTGGCACCGGTGGTGTCGCTAACCTTACAGCTTTGGCCGTGGTTCAGGGGGCAGCGGGCTTTGATATCGCGAGTCAGCCAGTGCCGATTATCGCTATTCTTTGTGATAATACCTGGCCAGCCGTTACCTTCCCGTATACTGACGCGAGCGCTAACTGTACCTTGGACACCGGCAGTGCCACAGTTTGTCCGTCCTTTAATTTTTCCACTTATTACTGTCGCGATGGAGCGACTATGCTTCCAATTTTGCTTACCCCATCTGTCCGTGGGTCTTGGCCAGATGGTAGCGCGCCCATTACGAGTCTTCTTAATAAACTTCTTAAAGAATTTTATTTAGCGACTCCAGCTGATCCGGTTGGTAAACAAGATCTTATTAGTATTCGTGTTTATCGCAATGCCCAGCGTTTGGCGCCGGAAGATTGGTATCGGGTCGTGGTCCCAAATCCCGGCACGCCGCAGTCTGTTACCATAGACGGTTATTCAGCGGTGCGTGATGGCCGAACCGTTTATGTTAGCGCGCAAAATATCGCCATTACCGATGTTTATCCGGTCGTGTATGTATTGTCATACAATGATACCGCGAGTCAGACGACACAAAATATTTTTAATCAGCTGCTCCAGAATTTAAAATTCAATACTAATTTGGCCAGCAACATGACCGGTATTTTCTATCGCACCACTGCTCCGGCCGATGTGCGGTCTTTGTGGCAAAGTTTACGCACGGATACGCGGCGCATTGGTGATTTACAAAAATTGGCTCTGAAGCTTGGACACTGCAGTTTGCAAACCGGTTGGGCCTGTTGGCTTAAGGAGGATTGCGGTGGTGCTGTCGGCGGTGCGTGTGTGGGCGCTTTACCCGCTTTGTCATCTGGCAGTTTCCAAACCGGCATGAGCGTTAGCACTTGGCCGTCCTGGCAGGGCGAGTTCGCGCGCGAGCTCGGTGGCGGACCACTGCCGGTTGATCCTAAAAATGGTATACAAAATTGTAAAGCCTGTCTTGGCAGTGGACAGCCCTGTCAGGGGGATGTTCAATGTAATGTTAAAGTGTGTTCTTTGTCGCGGAAAATCTGTAGCGTTACTGCCGACTGTCCCGCGAGAGAGATTTGTACGAGCCGATCTTGTTCCGTGACTCAAGATCGTATGTGTGGCAGTGCTACCGACTGCCCGTCGGGTGAGTCCTGTGGACTTGATGCGTGTGGCACGCCACCGACCCTGGACGTCAAAGCCTGTTGGGAGAGCCGCGCCAAACAATTTTCTTGCCGCAATAGCGCCATCACCAATCCCACAACCGACGATTCCTTTGTCTATATGTTCAAATCAGAAGGTAGCAAATTTCCCCTGCGCTTTAATTTAGAGAGTTACAAGATTCCTAATGGCATTCGAGTACCAATTAACTGGGTCAACTGGATTGGTGCGACAACGGTGCCGGGATTGCCATTACCGCTTTCAACCGCCACTCAACCGGTAAATTACGCTTGTCCCTATCCGTAAATTTTGTAATGTAGTATAATTAAACTATTAAGAATTTTTTTATCAATTTATATGGCCAATGAGACCAACCAAGTGGCGGCGCCCTCGGCTCCGCCCACGAATTTACCCACTGCTGATGTGGAAGATATTTTTGCCGGCGTGGAAGCGCCAGCGAGTCCAACCATGCCCACTATGGTGACTGCTCCCTTTGGTACAGGTGCGCCTAGCATGGGGGGCGGTGGGGTTGGTGATTCATCTTCTGGCGGATCAAAAAAGTGGTTAGTCGTTTTGCTAGTAGTGGTGGTAATAGTTTTGGCTGTGGGAGTGGCCTGGTGGCTGGTTCGTCGTATAAGTCGCCCGCCGCCTCCATTGCCAACTGTTCCGACCGTGGTGAATGAACCAGTAACTCCAGCTCCAGAAATTATTCCCCCCCCGGCTATTCCTCTACCAATCGTGCCTCCTCCAGTAGCCGCTCCAGCCGTACCAGCTCAGCCGTCGGCTACTATGGATAGTGACAGTGACGGACTGACCGATGCTGAAGAAGCTCGTCTTGGCACTAATTCAACCAAAGCTGATACGGATGGCGATGGACTATCAGACGGCGATGAGGTGAACAAATATTTTACTGATCCTCTGAAAGCTGATACTGATAGTGATGGCCTATCTGACGCGGACGAGGTTACCAAGTATCGCACTAATCCGCTTAATCCGGATACGGACGGGGATGGCTATGCCGATGGTATGGAAGTGCAGGGCGGCTACAACCCGAATGGCTCCGGGAAAATATAGATGATCATGTTTGGTTGGGGCAAGAAAAAAGAGGCAGTGCCTTTGGTGGAGAAGGTTCAGATAGTGGTCTCGGATGAGGCCATTCAAGTCATGCCAAAAATAAATGGGACACTGTCGTCAGTACTAGCGCCTCATGCTAGTCCGGAACCAGCGATACCAATCGCGCAACCCGTAACTCGTAACTCGGAACCCACCCCACCCACTCTCCCGACACTTACAGGTGTCGGGACCCCGACCGCCAGCGTCGGGGCCACGTTAGGTTTATTAACCGAGCCAGTTGCCTCGCCTGCCAAATTCAGCAGAAAAATTTTATGGTTGGTCGCGGGCGCGGTTTTGTTGTTAGTGCTCGTGGTCTTGACGCTTTTCTTGTGGCCTCGTCCGGTTCCAGCTCCTGTTCCGCCGCCAATTCTTCCTCCAATAGTTATCCCGGAACCGATTCCACCGCCACCTACTCCGGAGCCATCAGTTACGCCTCCGGTTGTTGAACAGCCAGTGACACCGCCAGGCCCGGCGCCATTCACTTTCAAAGCCACGCCCCTACCTTCTGGTCCAGATCAAGACCAAGATGATCTGACCGATGCTGAAGAAATTTTGTATAAAACTGATGCCAAGGTCGCTGATACAGACAAGGACGGCTTTCCCGATGGTCTGGAGGTAGCCAATGTTTACTCTCCGCGGCGCGGCTATAAAGCTAAGATAACAGTTACGCCGGAGGTCAGTACTTTTTATGGAAGCGGTTGGAAATTTTTATATCCCACCGCGCTTCGTTTAGAAACTAAAGATGATGGCAAGGTTGTTATTACCACGGCCACGAGTGAAGCTTTTTCTTTGCGTCAAGAAACCTTGCCTCAAGATAAACCCTGGGTTACTTGGCAAAAAGTTATTTATCATGGAAATGAGAGCTGGTGGTCGCCTGACTCGCAAATCGTTGTTTTAGAAAAAGATGGACAAGCCTTTATTTGGCAGTATGAAACAGGGGAGAGAGCCGAGGCCAATTTTGTCGCCACTTTTAAATTATTAGTGAGGAGTATGCGCTGGACTTGAAATAAATTATGAAAAAACAGCGGCACATGTTGTCGGTAGGTGTGGCACTCCTGGTTGGCGGTTTCCTGGGGGTGCTGTTTTTTCATGAGAGTGTCTTGTCAGTTCGCGCTGAAACGTGTGACGCCGGCTATCTTGCTGGCTGGGCCTGGACAGACAGTGTGGGCTGGATTTCTTTGTCGTGTCAAAGTGAGCAAGAAGCGGGTGGATCGCCAACCATCAATTACGGCCTGAAAATTAACCGTTTGCCTGACGCGCAAGGGTATCGGAAAATTTCTGGCTGGGCCTGGAATGATATGGTAGGCTGGATTTGTTTTGGCGAGACTTGTACTGATCAAACACCATCATCATTTTATAATCCTGCGTTTGGTAATGACAGCTATGCGCGCGTGACTAGGGAAGGTCTGGTTGAAGGCGTGGCCGAGGTTTTGAGCCTGGGGCCAGTTGAAGGTTGGATTAATTTGCGCGGAATGGCAGTTAATGGCGACGCTTATGGTGTGCGTTTAGGTCAGGACGGCCTGCTTCAAGATTATGCCTGGAACGGCAGTACGGAGGGTGGTGGCACGGTTGGCTTGGGCTGGATTCAGTTTAATCCGCCGTTTGGTAATCCTTGGTTTAAGACTAAGTACGGGGATATTTATAGCGGTGGCTCGGTTGATGCCATCAATCCACCACCTGCTGGACTTTATAATGCCACGTATTGTATTTTAGCGAACGGTACGATTGGCCAGAACGTTGTGACAGAAAACAAAAATGTTTCCGGCGGTTCTTGCGCTGATAGTGCCAGCGGAGTGCTGGCTTTTCCTGATCCCGTAACTGGTTTGGCGACGATCGGTAGTATTGACTGGAAAGGATTGTATGCTGGGCAATACGGCAAGGTAGTCCGACCGCTTGATGATAATGACTTGGTGAGTAAATTAAATCAGCCGCTTGCTGGACAAGTTTTTCGTATGGCTGGTAATGTGACGATCAATAGTCCAATCACCATTCCCGCGTTGTCGGGCAGTCGCGGAAATGGCACGGTCATCGTGGAAGGTAACCTCACTATCAATACTAACATTATTTATAGTGGAGACCAATTTAGACGTCTGCCAGAATTACCAGCGCTTGGTTTTTTGGTGCGCGGCGATATCATTATTGATCCGACGGTCAGTGAACTGGCTGGCGCGTACGTGGCGTTGGGTAATAGCGGACGTATCCTGACTGGCGTGGGAGCTAACCACCTTACGATCAGCGGACTCACTATGGCGCGACATCTATCATTACAACGTACTGGTAGCGGCGGCACGGCTGGGTCGGAAGAAATTATCGCGGATGGCCGTCTTTTGGCCAACCC
>CAZHTB010000026.1:0-12439 GCA_964535685.1 uncultured Gammaproteobacteria bacterium | reverse complement strand
AAATTTTAGAACTTTACTATCGTCAAAGTTTGGGGCAAAATCTTGATGAGCAAGAGCAAGCCATGCTGGAACAGGCGAGCTACGAACACAATCTTTCTACCGAGCCGGCAATACTCAAAGAGGCCGGGTTTCATTTATGATTGATGACTTTGTTTCTAAAACTGATTTACCCCTGTTTACCAGCGGTTCCCGATTTACACTGGGAGCGGTTTTTTTTCAAGAGGGCCTGGCGAATAATGTAGCCACCTTTGATCTTTTGGTTCGAGAACTACCGCCGCACAGAAATTATTTAGTATGTGCTGGCCTGGAGCAGGTCGTAGATTATCTTCTTAATCTAAGATTCACCGCTGGGCAGTTGAAATGGATACAAGATACATTTAAATTTTCTCCCGCGGTCATGGGATATTTTAAAAATTTTAAATTTCGAGGAGACCTGTGGGCTCTGTCCGAAGGGAGCCTCTTTTTCCCCGGGGAGCCGATCATGCGTTTTTCCGCTCCTATTATTGAAGCGCAGTTTATTGAGATGTTTTTAATCAATACTGTCTTTACGCAAATAATTCTGGCTTCTAAAATGGCGCGGTTTGTGGACGCGGCTCAAGGTAGAGAAACATATTTGGGATTTAATCGTTGTGATGGGACAGACGCCGCCATGAAATCTATTCGGATTGGACAAATCGTGGGTATTGGGCGGCAGAGTCTAGCTCTGGCCGCTTTTAAAAATTCGACCGTTCCTCTTATGGCGCGTGGAACGTTTCACTATCTTATTCAAATGTTTCCAACCGAGCTGGCGGCTTTTCGTGCCTATATGAGACATTCGCCGTCTCAAGGATCATTATTAATTGACACTTATGGTATTAAGGAGGGGATAAAAAATTTTATTTTAGCGGCCCACGAACTCAAACGCCGCGGCCATTTGGTCAATCGTGTCATGATTGATAGCGGTGATTTATATAAGAATAGTTGTTTAGCCAGACGAGCTTTAGATAAGGCTGGACTACCGGAAGTTAAAATTATTGTCATGAGTAATTTAGATGAATACAAGATACATTCTTTACTACGTCAAAAAGCCCCGATTGATGGATTCGCTGGCGTGACTGAAATTTTGAATTCCACTGATGCGCCAGCCCTGGAGGTCGTTTATAAATTAGCTGAAATGCAAAAAGGCAAAATTCGTACTCCAGTAATGAAACTTTCCAAACATAAGCCGTCTCTACCTGGCCGTAAGCAGGTCTGGCGTGTAACTAAAAATAGCAAATACCATCACGACGTCATCGGACTCGCTAATGAGAAGTTAGCCGGCCAAAAATTATTAGTGCCGATTATTAAAAATGGCAAGCTGATTCGTCGTTTGCCGACGCTCAAAGAGATTGGGCAACACTATCAGAGTGAAATTAAGAAACTGCCGGAACGACTGCGCTCTATTACGCAATCGGCTAATTATCAGGTACATATAAGTCCCAACCTACAAGCCTTAACTAAAAAAACAAAACTGGCAATTATTAAAAGCCAGCAGTAACAAAAACAGTTTTTTATTCCACCCCTAACTTGCTCATTTTTTTAATGCAGTTGGCGCAGAGGCGAACACGCTTACCGTCAACTTTTTTGGATTGCAAATTAGGCCACTGCTTGCGCTTGGTGGCGATATTGGAATGGCTTCGCGAATTGACCACTTGTGGTCCGCGAGTGCAGAGATCACAGACTTTCATATGAGTAGGAACAGTGTACCAAGCTTTACGAAAAAAGGCAAGAGGGGTATACTTTGTTTATGTTTCTGTCCCAACTTTTTCAAGCGCCGTGGATGTTTGTGATAGGTCTCGCCGCCATTGTTTTGACTATCACCATTCACGAATTTGCCCACGCGGCTACAGCCTATCTGCAGGGCGATGACACGCCGGAATCACAAGGGCGATTGACTTTAAACCCGCTGGCTCATCTGGATTTGCTCGGCATGGCGTTTTTATTACTGGTTGGGTTTGGCTGGGGGAGACCGGTCATGTTCAATCCGTACAATTTGCGGTCTCGCCGCTGGGGGCCGGTTTGGGTTGGCTTGGCTGGGCCGCTCACCAACATTGCTGCTTTTTTTGTGTTTGGTATTTTACTTAGATTGGCTTTGCGATCCTGGGGCCTCACTTTTGACAATTATTTGGTAATTTTTTTGCAAGTGCTGGTGTTGGTCAATCTGTCTTTGGCTATTTTTAATTTATTGCCGATCCCGCCGCTAGATGGCTCTAAAATTCTTTGGGCTATCGCGCCGCTTCATTTAGAGCCGATCCGTTTATGGTTGGAACGCTATGGCACTTGGCTTCTTATAGGACTGGTTCTACTTGATTCTTACGGCGTGCCAATTTTTCAGCCAATTTTTCAGTTCTTTTTCGGTCTGGCGGACAGACTTTTTACCTGAAGCATGTAGCATGTAACTTGTAACACAAACGCCCTGTCAGATGACGGGGCGTTATGCTTGATGCTCGCGTTATGCAACCATGTAGGCGCCGATCAATTAGGTATCTTTATGGCAGCTCTTTTACCAAAACGATAAAAGATGCCCGGGCGAATTAGGACTTCTAGGAGAGTGCTACTGATAAGCCCGCCGAAGATCACGACCGCGAGCGGGTGAAGCATTTCTTTACCTGATTCGTCCGCGGCTAAGATAAGCGGGATGAGCGCGAGCGAGGCTGTCAGCGCGGTCATGGCGACTGGCACGACTCGTTCAAGCGAGCCCCTGATGACTAGCTGTTCGCCCCAAGGTTCACCTTCTTCGCGGAAGAGGTGCAAGTAGTGTGAGACCAACATGATGCCGTTGCGCGAGACAATACCAATGAGGGAGATGAAACCAATGAGCGAGGCGGTTGAGACCACGCCACCCGAGAGCCACACTCCGATCATTCCACCAACAAAAGCCGTTGGGATAGAGAGCATGATTTGCAGAGTTAAGTTGACGCTTTTTAGGTACCAGTAAAGAATAGCGAAGATGCCAAGCAGTACGAGTACGCCCATAAGCGCGAGCTCGCGGGTCGCCGCTTGCTGACTTTGGTAATCGCCTTCATAGCTAACAAAGTAGCCGGTGGGTAATTGCAGGGCCGCCACTTTGGTTTTTAATTCTTCCACGATTGACACCACGTCACGATCTTGCACGAAAGCCGAGATAACCAAACGTCGTTGGGTCGCTTCGTGACTGATTTTATTTTGCCCCTGGGAATTTTCAATGAGGGCTAGTTCAGAGAGTGGGATTTGTCGGTGGCCAGTGACGACCAGCGTTTGCGCCAAGGTTTTTAGGTCGCCGCGCCAGGCCGGATCAAATTTAACGACAATCGGATAACGCTCATTACCTTCCAGTACTTCTGAAGCCGGCATACCCATAAAGGCCGTTTCCAGATCCATGGCTATCATACCGACGTTTAGTCCGTGCGTGGCCGCGGCGTTGCGATCAAGCGAAATACTGATTTGTGGGACGAGGAGCTCTCGTTCCACTTGCGCGTTTTTAACGCCCTTGATTTCAGCCAAGACGGTTTGTATGCGCGCCGCTTGAGTGCGCAAGACATTCAGGTCTTTACCATAGAGTTTAAGGGCAATGGGCGCGCGTACCCCGCTTAAGAGTTCCTGCATACGATGAGTAATGGGCTGACCTAGGGTAAAGGCGGCGCGATTTTGGTAGCTGTCATAAAGCGCTTGAATGTCATGGTGGATGTCGGATTTTTTTCGGTTGCTCGATTCGCTAAAGCCGATTTGAAACTCGGACGAATTAGCGCCATTGTCGTGCGCGTCTTGATCGGCCCGACCAGTCGTATGAGCGACGGAGGTCACGCCAGCGATAGCTTTGAGCTTCATGTCAATTTCATTCGCTAGGGTATTAGTCGCGGCTAAGCTAGTTCCTTGCGGCGTAAACATCATGGAAGTAAACGAGCCTTCGTTGAAAGGTGGAATACTTTCTTTGCCCGCGGCCCAAAACAGTCCGCCACTAATTAAGATGGTGAGTAGGGCTAGACTTAAGACCAGTCGTGGCGCTCGCAAGCTGAAGCGAATGGGTGTGAGGACCAATTTTTTTACGCGCGTGACTAACCAGCCATCATCTTCCGCAAAGCCGGGCGGCAACTCGGGCGAGATTTCACGGTGTTTTTGCTGTACTCGTTTAGCCACATAATTCGGGAGTAAGTAGTAACAGAGGACGGGGGTAACGGTGAGGGAAACGGCGAGTGAGGCCAACAGACTGATGAGATAGGCCAAACCAAGTGGTTGGATTAATTTTCCTTCCACGCCCGGTAAATTTAAGAGCGGAATAAAGACCATGGCCACCAGGACCGTCGCGTAAACAATAGAATTTCTTACTTCCGAGCTGGCCTTGAAGATGACGCTCAAGATCGGTTGGCGGTCCGCAACTGACTTGGCCGCGTTTTCTCGCAGACGTCGGAAAACATTTTCTACGTCAACAATGGCATCGTCCACCAGTTCACCAATGGCCACGGCAAAACCGCCGAGCGTCATGACGTTAATGCTTTGACCGGTCAGCTTGAAGATAATGAGAGTAATCAGGAGCGATAGGGGAATGGCGAGTAGGGTGATTAACGTGGTGCGCAGGTTTAACAAGAAGAGAAACAGGACAATGATGACCATGATCGTTCCGTCGCGGAGCGCGCCATAAACATTGTGTAGCCCGGCGTTGATGAACCATTCCTGACGGAAAATTTGGGTAGTGGTTTTGGTTCCGACTGGCAGTGAGGGTGTTAGATCTTTGAAGACCTCGTCAATTTTTTTAGTGAGAGTTAGGGTATCAGCATCTGGTTGCTTGATGATGCGCATGATTACTCCGGGTTTACCTTCAATACTGGCGGTACCACGAAGGTTGACATCGGGCGCGAAGATGACGTCAGCCACGTCCGCTACGGTAATGGGTTGACTCTCGCGCATGGAGATGACGATTTTTTTAAGGTCATCAATACGATTGGAGCGTGCCAGAATGCGGACCGGATATTCTTTGGTGCTTTCGGTGATGAATCCGCCGGAGCGATTATCATTGCTGATTTGTACGGCCTGGACCACGTCGCTGACGGTTAATCCAAAAGCGGCCAAGCGTTCCGGTTTGACCAAAACTTGGTACTGCTTGGGTTCGCCCCCCATAATCAAGACATTGCTGATGCCGGGAATGGTTAAGAGTTTGGGACGGATGGTCCAATCAGCCAGACTGCGGAGTTCCATGGCATTGACCGAATTGTCCGGGCTCGTAAGGCCGGCCCAGACTACTTCGCCTAAGAGTGAGGTGATGGGGCCGAGTGAGACGTGAACGTTTTTAGGTAGACGTAGGGCTTGCAGTTTTTCTTGCACAATTTGGCGGTTGCGATAAACGTCAGTGCCCCAATCAAATTCTAGGTTGATAATGGCGAGGCCAATGGAACTGGTTGAGCGTACGCGTAAAATTCCTGACGATCCATTAACAGCCGTCTCAATGGGGAAGGCGACCAGACTTTCCACTTCTTCCGGCGCCAAACCTTCGGCTTCAGCAAACACGGTGACAGTCGGGCGATTGAGGTTGGGTAAGACGTCCACTGGTAAAGCTTGGAAGGACAACGTGCCCCAAACAACTATGGCGGCTGTGGCGGCCAACACGAGGAATCTCTGCTTAAGACAGAATTGAATGACGTGGTTTAACATATGGCCGTAATGTTATTGTTTAATCTTTATGACCAGCATGTTCTCCCATATCAATCTCGGCGGCAGGGGTAGGGGCGACCTTGAGGGCGTCTGGTAGTTCTGGATTTACTTTTTGTCCGATCGTAACTTTAGCTGGATTTATGACAACTTGGTCGTCGGGCGTCAGACCTTGCGAGATAACCACGCGATCAGTGGCCGTGCGTCCAGTATAAACCGATTGCTTAGTAACCATGCTGTCACGGACAACCAGGACGTTGGTCGTACCGTCGTTTTCCGAAAGGACGCTATCGCGTGGAATGGTGACTGATTGTTTGTGGTCTCCGTCTAACGTCACGCGTACCGAAGCATGCGGCAAGATGTCAGCCGGAGGATTGGTTAAGCGCGCTTCAGCTTGTATGCCGCGCGTCAGCGGGTTGATGCCAACTCCCACGCGTTCAATTGTTCCCCTGATTTCTTGCAGAGGATTTTGCGTGCGTGCGATTTTTATTTCGTCACCAACTTTGAGATTGGCGAGTTCAGATTCCGGCACTTCAAAGCGCACGAACAGCGAAGAATTTTTTCCGCGCACATCCTGCACAATGGCAAACAGCGGATCAGCCATGGTGATTTTTTGTCCGACATTAACCAAGCGCTGGGTAATGGTCCCGCTGAAGGGGGAACGGACTTCGCGATTACCGCTGGCCGCGGCAATAATCGCGCGAGCTTGCAGGGCCGCCTCCAGATCGGCCCGAGCGGTGATTAACATTTTTTCGCCGTCCGCTTGCATGCGAGACAGTTTTTGTTCTTGATCAGATATTTGGGCCCGACTTGTTGCTTCTACTTTTTTTAACATGGCTACTTGTTCTTGGTATTCATTCCAAGCGTCAACCAAGCTGTCTTTGGCCATATTCATTTTTTCTCGATCATCGGCAAACATGACCAGAGTGTAATCTCCGCCAACTTGGGTCGCGTCCAGAGTTTTGAGCGCGCTGTCTGCCGCGGTCAGACCAATTCGCGCGGCAGTGTTTTGGTCAGTGGTTGGTAAGTGTTCCACTGTATTTTTGAGGGCGCTTAAGCCATTGTTGAGGTTGATGATTGTTTGCGCATTGAGCGAGCCAAAGGTCGCGTTGGTGGGGTTAGGCGAGGAAACTTGAAAATACCCGCCGTAAAAGATTTGTAAGATGGTGGCATAGACATTACGCAAGCCCACTTCTACTTTGCGAGCTTTCAAGTTAATTTTTTCGCGCTCCAGCGCGATCATGGCGTTGGTTTCTTGTTTGGCATTGGCTAACATTTGTTGTTCGGTTACTACCTCCACGGTGGTGTCGGTGGCGGTGGCGCCGAGGGTTTTGGCGCGAGCCAAGTTAGCTTCGGCTACTTGAATCATGGCTTTGGATTTTATCACCATGGATTCTTTTTCCGACAGCATGTCGGCGTATTCCGGCGACAGTTGTCCGGGCGAGAGGAGCGCGACTGTTTGTCCTTGAACAACGCGGCTACCAAGATCAACCAGAAAGCGTTCTATGACACCTTCGCGGTAGGCAAAGATTTGTCCGTCAAGATTGGAGAGCACTTCACCAAAGTAGGACGTGGCGCCGTTGTTTTCGGCATTAAGTAACACTGGGTGTACTACAGCGACACCGGGTAGGGTATTTTCTGGAGTTGTCGCGGCGACAGCTGGGTTGGCCATGGTGTGGCCGTGGTTGTCTTGTTTTTGTAAGACCATGCCAACGCCGGTGCCGAGACCAAGGATGGCCAGGCAGGCGATTATAAGATATTTGGTACTCATATTATTTCAGGTGGTCGTTCATTTGTTTAGCTGTTTCTTCAGTCATCATGTCGTCGTGATGAAAGCCGAACCAGTGCGTGGAAAATCCGACGGCGATTAAGACCGCGATGACGATGGTGACGATTAAGATGGCGGTGGTGGTTTGATTGTTGTTAGACATAGAAGTTGAATTGGTATGTCATTGCGAGCAAAGCGAAGCAATCTCTAAACCGGAGATCGCCACGTCCACGCTTTTGGCGGGACTCGCGATGACAAATTATTTAAGAATTAAATGAGTAAACAAAAAATCTCCGGGGCAACGCCAGCTTTTCTTTAATGCGAAAAGATGGACCCCAAGAGATTAGACGAGAGAGGTGTACGCTAGTTTGGGTTGCAGCAATCCTTGCGAGAGGAAATTTTGTAAATAATCAAAAAGATGAGTCGAGCCGCCAGCTTGCCGCCATTTTTTACTGTACAACCAAAGACGCTGTAGGTTATAAGAAAGAGAAGAGTCTGGAGTGACTGCAAGTAACAGTAAAACAATCACGGCCATGATGGCGATGATGGGAAGAAAAGGAATTGGCGAAACATGAACGGCGGTCAGGCAAGGGAGCGAGGTGGAACAGGCCTTGGCGGACATATTCATATTCGTAGCCATAGTTTTTATATGGAGGTTAGCCGCCCCATGTGTTTGCCAAAAAAGCACCCCTAAGATAAGGAGAGAAATCATACCAGCTTTGGTGGCTGAAGAAGAAAGCATATTTGTTGTAAATTCATGATAGCATGGATAGTGGCTTTTTGTCAACGTGGATGATATTTTACTGTTGTGGATGCCCGCTCTTGACGGGCAGGTATTTTTCATGATAGGATTGTCCTACTTTGTTGAAGTAAAACTATGCCAACCATTAATCAGTTGATCCGCAACCCGCGTCGTTCCACTCATGCTAAATCAAAAGCTCCGGCTTTGGGTTTGGTTTTGAATACCCTGCGCCGCCGTCGCAAGCTCATGTCCTCACCGTTTAAGCGGGGAGTCTGTGTTCAGGTTAAGACCATGACCCCGAAGAAACCAAACTCGGCTATTCGTAAGATTGCCCGTGTGCGTTTATCTAACGGCATGGAAGTAACCGCCTATATTCCCGGGATTGGTCATAACTTACAAGAGCACTCCATTGTTTTAATCCGCGGCGGTCGCGTCAAAGACTTGCCAGGTGTGCGTTATCATATTGTCCGCGGCGTCTACGATACGACTGGCACGGAAAATCGTCGTCGCAGTCGTTCCTTGTACGGCGTTAAACGGCCCAAAGTAACCAAGTAATTTTAATTTCACAAAACATGTAGCATGTAACATGTAACTCAAGTTTCAATCTTGTGCTACAGGCTACAGGCTACAAGCTACAAGCTATGAGAGGCAAACAAGCACCAAAACGCACCATTGCGCCAGATCCCAAATATCATAATTTAACGGTGGCAAAGTTGATCAACACCATCATGCGCAAAGGCAAGAAAACCATTGCCCAAAAAGTGGTTTATGGCTGTTTTGATATTGTGGAGAAGAAAACCAAGAAGCCGCCGGTAGAAGTGTTTGAGCAAGCCATTCGCAATGTCGCGCCGCAGGTTGAGGTTAAGGGCCGTCGTGTCGGTGGTGCCAACTATCAGGTGCCGATGGAAGTACGAGGTTCGCGTCGTTTGGCTTTGGCTTTGCGCTGGCTGATTGAAGCAGCCAAAACTCAAAAAGGTTTGCCCATGAGTCAACGCTTGGCCCATGAGCTTATGGAAGCGGCGCAAAATCAGGGCACCGCGATTAAGCGCAAGGAAGAAGTATACCGCATGGCCAAATCCAACCGCGCTTTCGCCCACTTCGCTCGTTAGTTTATGGAACGCTACCCCTTGCAAAAACTTCGTAACTTTGGCATCATCGCGCACATTGATGCCGGCAAAACCACCGTTTCTGAACGGATTCTTGTTTATACCGGTAAAAAGCATAAAATCGGTGAAGTGCATGAAGGTGAAGCGACCATGGACTGGATGGAGCAAGAGCGCGAGCGTGGGATTACGATTACGGCCGCGGCCACGACTTGCTATTGGCGCGAGCACCAGTTGAATTTGATTGATACGCCAGGACATATTGATTTTACCGTTGAGGTTCAGCGCAGTCTCCGTGTTTTGGACGGCGCCGTCGTCGTGTTTGACGGTGTGGCGGGTGTAGAGCCGCAATCAGAAACTGTTTGGCATCAAGCGGAAAAATTTGGTGTGCCGCGCATGTGTTTTATCAACAAACTTGATCGCATGGGCGCGAATTTTTACGCCGATGTTGATTCCATTCATGAGCGCTTGTCTCCGGCCGGTATCCCAATCCAGCTCCCGATTGGCATTGAGGAAAATTTTAGCGGGATCGTTGATTTGTTTACCATGAAAGCTAAAATTTTTAGCGATGATTTACATAAAGAGCCGACCGAGATGGAAATTCCCGCGGATATGAAAGCCAAGGCTGAAGATTACCGTCACAAAATGATTGAGGCCATTGTGGAAACGGACGAGACTTTGATGAATCTGTATTTGGAAGGCAAAGAAATTTCAAACGAGCAATTAATTCCCGCGCTTCGTAAAGCCGTTATTGTCGGTAAAATTTTTCCGATCATGTGCGGTTCGGCTTTAAAAAATAAAGGCGTGCAAATGATGTTGGACGCGGTGGTTGATTATTTGCCTTCACCTTTAGACGTGCCGCCGGTCAAGGGCATTGATGTTAAAACCGGCGGAGAAATTACTTGTCCACCGGACGACAAGGCTCCGTTCGCGGCGCTGGCTTTTAAA
This sequence comes from uncultured Gammaproteobacteria bacterium, assembly GCA_964535685.1. GTDB lineage: Bacteria > Patescibacteriota > Patescibacteriia > CAZHTB01 > CAZHTB01 > CAZHTB01. The sequence goes on along the minus strand of CAZHTB010000026.1, from coordinate 2,238 downwards.
GTGGCGACTGATCCGTTTGTTGGTACTCTGACTTTTTTCCGCGTTTACTCCGGCATGATTCCGGCTGGCACGTATGTTTACAACACTAGTTCGGATCGTAAAGAACGCATTGGCCGCGTGGTTAAACTGCACGCCAATAGCCGAGAAGATATTGACGCGGTGCATGCTGGCGATATTGCCGCGGCTGTGGGATTAAAAGAAACCAGGACCGGTGATACGCTTTGTGACCAAGATCATTTAGTGGTTTTGGAATCTATTGTTTTTCCCGATCCGGTTATTTCTGTCGCTATTGAGCCCAAGACCAAAGCGGATCAGGAAAAAATGGGCACAGCTCTTGGCAAGTTAACGCAAGAAGATCCGACCTTCCGCGTGCGCACGGATGAAGAAACCGGCCAGACGATTATTTCCGGCATGGGCGAGTTGCATTTGGAAATTATTGTGGATCGCATGAAGCGCGAATTTGGCGTGGAAGCGAACGTGGGCGCGCCGCAGGTGGCCTACAAAGAAACGCTCATGGCGAGTGCCGAGGGTGAGGGTAAATATATTCACCAATCCGGCGGTCGCGGACAATATGGTCATTGTTGGCTTAAGGTTGAGCCTCTGGAACGCGGCAAAGGTTTTGAATTTGAAGATGAAATTAAGGGCGGTTCCATTCCTAACGAATTTGTCCCGGCCATTCAAAAGGGCGTGAAAGAAGCCATGGCAAACGGCGTGGTCGCGGGCTACCCCATGATGGATATTAAAGTTACGGTCTTTGATGGTTCGTACCATGATGTTGACTCATCTGAAGCGGCTTTTAAGATCGCTGGCTCTAAGGGTTTTCAAGCGGCCGCCAAGTTGGCTCGTCCGGTGCTATTGGAACCGGTCATGAAAGCCGAAGTCGTTACCCCGGAAGAATTTATGGGTGATGTTATTGGCGACTTAAACTCACGCCGGGCGCAAATTCAAGAAATGCGCGATCGTGGCAAGGTTAAAGTGATTGAGGCAACGGTGCCGCTCGCCACTATGTTTGGCTACGTCACTAATCTGCGCTCCGTCTCCCAAGGCCGCGCCTCTTACTCCATGGAATTTTCTCATTACGCTGAAGTCCCCAACAATGTCGCGCGTGAAATCGTTGAAGGAAAATCTAAGAAATAAATCTGTAATCTGAAATTTTAAATCCCGCGGTAAGCGCGGGATTTTTGTAAAAAAAGAAAGACCCTTGTTGATCGTCTCCCTCTCGCCGGGTCTAGTGAGCGAGGGGAGGGGCGTTGTCGAGCGACTAGCTCACGGTCGGCGGCGAAAGCACGAGCCCCTGCACCCTGGCCGGGTCCAGCTTGCTACCGTCGGGCGGGTAGAGAATGACGATCTCGCCGACGATGGATGATTGGATGCAGAGTCTGTTGCCTCCGCCGACGTCTCCGCCGCTCGGGCCGATATTGTTGGCCGAGAAGATCTCGAGATTGGCGGCGTAGTCGAGTTTGCTGTCATTCACCCAGGTCAGGAGCGACGGGTATCCTTCGCCCTTCGCGAGCCACGCGAACCTGACCCGAATCTCGTTGCTCTCGACGACGATGGTCGCCACCTCGCCACGGAAGAGGTAGCCCTCGCCTTCATTCTGGATTTCCATTTGTCCGCCCACGAACCGTTGCAGTCCTTCCGTCGTCAGTTCCATTTTGTTCTCCGGGTTGCTAAAGTTCCCGTGACTCCCTCACGGTTGAGGTTACTGTTTGTAACAGTAGATGTTAGCCGATCTAGGCGAAAAAGTCAAGTTGACACCCCGGGTTCGTTGGTTTAGACTAGAAGTATATGAAATCACAGCGTATCAGTGTCAAATCCATTAAGCCCATTATTAAAAAATACGGCATTACGTCGTTCGGGATTTTTGGTTCTCGGGCGCGGGGTCAAGCTCGCCCCTCTAGTGACTTAGATGTGCTAGTAAAATTTTATTCTACCCCCAGTCTTTTTACCTTGGCCAGGATTGAGCGCGAGCTCTCTCGGGCGCTCCGTCTTAAAGTTGATCTTTCCACCGAGCAATCCTTGAGCCCTTATTTAAAAAACAATATTCTCAAAGAAATGAAGCTGGTACTATGAGCAAAGACGACCTGGTGTACCTGCCAGTTTGGCATTATTGGTGAGGCGGCTAAACGTGTTTCGCCCGAGATTCGTAAACAGTTCCCGACTATTCCTTGGCGAGACATGACTGGTATGCGCGATAAACTAGTTCATGATTATTTTGGTATTGACTTGGAGGCAGTC
>CAZHTB010000025.1:0-4303 GCA_964535685.1 uncultured Gammaproteobacteria bacterium | reverse complement strand
TGTTTTGGGGCGGTTTAGCTTTTTTTAAAGGCGCCTGGAGTGCGACCAAACATGGCACGACCAGCATGGACACTTTGGTCGCCTTGGGCACGCTAGCGGCTTATCTTTATAGTGTTGTCATAACATTTACGGGCCAGGGCGGCGGTACATACTTTGATACAACAGCTGTCATCGTCGCGCTGATCCTGCTCGGAAAATATTTGGAAGCCAAAGCCAAGTCGCGCGCCAGCTCGGCCATTAAAAAATTAATGGGTTTAAGTCCCAAGGCCGCGCGAGTCGTGCGTGGCCAGGAGGAGGTTGATGTCCTGCTCGTGGAAGTGCGGCGCGGTGATGTAATTAGAGTGCGCCCGGGCGAAAAAATTCCGGTAGACGGTGCTGTTTTAGAGGGCGAGTCAGTGGTGGATGAATCCATGATTACTGGTGAATCAATTCCAGTGTTGAAAAAAGTGGGCATGTCAGTCGTTGGTGCGACAATTAATAAACATGGCACGCTTTTGATTAAAGCAACCAAGGTTGGAGCAGATTCGGTTTTGGCGCAGATTATTCGTTTGGTTGAAGAAGCGCAAGGATCAAAAGCGCCGATTCAGCGTTTGGTAGATGTTGTCGTTTCATACTTTGTGCCGGTGGTCATTGCAATCGCGGCGCTAGCTTTTGCCGCTTGGTGGATTTTTGGCACAGCACCGGTTTTAAGTCATGCTCTACTAGCCGCGGTGTCAGTTCTGATTGTCGCTTGTCCGTGCGCTATGGGTTTGGCCACGCCGACCGCCATTATGGTAGGAACGGGCAAGGGCGCGGAAAATGGTATCTTAATTAAAGACGCGGCCAGTTTGGAGTTGGCGCACAAAGTTCGCACCGTAGTCTTAGATAAAACCGGTACAATTACCGAAGGCAAACCGGTGGTCGTCGGAACGGTGGAAAAAGAATTACTGCAAATTGCCGCTTCGCTGGAAAAAGTTTCCGAACATCCACTCGCTGAAGCTGTGGTAAATAAAGCCAAGGAGCAAAATTTGCCATTTTTAGAAATAAGAAATTTTAAGTCAGTAACTGGGCAAGGGGTAATGGGTGAAATTCAACAGGGTGGAGTTTGGCAAAAAGTTTTAGTGGGAACCAAAGATTTACTTGAGCAACATGAGATCAAAACTACTGCCATTGAATCTGACGTGATGGCGCTTGAGGCTAGTGGTAAAACAGTTGTTTGGGTGGCTCTCGACAAACAAGCCATTGGATATTTGGCTATTGCTGATACGGTTAAGGCGACGGCTAGAGGCGCGATTGAGCAACTTAGAACACTGGGAGTTGAGCCGTACATGTTGACGGGGGACAACGAGCGCGTAGCCGAAGCCATTGCTAAAGAGGTTGGTATTAAAAAAGTTTTAGCGCGCGTTTTACCAGATCAAAAAGCGGCCAAGGTGAAAGAGTTACAAGAGCAGACTAAAGGATTGGTGGCGATGGTGGGGGATGGAATTAATGACGCGCCGAGCTTAGCGCAAGCGGACGTCGGGATTGCTATGGGTACAGGCACGGACGTTGCCATGGAGTCAGCCGGTGTCACGCTGATGCGCGGTGACTTGAATGCGCTGGTCGGCGCGCTTAAACTTTCGCGCGCGACTATCCGCAATATCAAGCAGAACTTGTTTTGGGCGTTCATTTATAATATAGTATTAATACCGGTGGCGGCTGGAGTACTATATCCGAAGTGGGGAATCATGCTTAATCCGATGCTGGCCTCTGCCGCCATGGCATTTTCCAGTGTGTCGGTGGTCACGAATGCTTTAAGACTTAAACGATTGTCATTGCGAGCGTAGCGAAGCAATCCCAGGAACATTCATAATTCTTTATTCTTAATTCTCGAATATGAACAAACTCTATATTCTAATCGGCTTGGTGGTCGTGGTCGGCGGGGGCCTGATTGGTTTCGGCGTTTGGCAAACAAATCAGCCCGGGCAGCACGACAAGGTCGCGCAATGTCTCACTGATAATGGTACTAAGATGTATGGCGCGTATTGGTGTTCGCATTGCCAGGCGCAGAAAAAATTGTTTGGTAATTCGTTTAAGTACGTGACGTACATTGAATGCGCGGCGCCGGGCGGACAAGGTCAGACGCAAGAATGTGCTGACGCCAAGATTGAAGGCTACCCAACCTGGGAATTTGGCGACAAGAGCCGCGTCTCTGGCGAGCAGAGTATTGAGGAACTTGCTAAAAAGGCTGGGTGTACTTTATGAGAAAAAAAATCTTTCTCTTAATCGCCACCCTTAGTTTAGTCGGCATGATCGCTTCGTCCTTTGCTATTGGCAATCATTTTTCCACGACTAAGGGCGTGTGCAATATCAACGCGCGCATTAATTGCGACGTGGTCAATCGCTCCGCCTATTCGGAGATTTTGGGCGTGCCGGTCGCGCTACTTGGTTTGATTTGGTATGTGGGCATGTTTCTCGCGTCACTTGGTGCGTGGTATGGTAAACGAATGGTTGAGCCGCTGGAACTAGTTATGTTGTCGTCGGCCGCGTTTGGTTTTGTGTTTTCGCTTTACCTCACCTATATTGAACTCCAAGTGTTGTACACTATTTGTCTACTGTGCGTGACTTCACAACTCATGACGCTAGGAATTTTATTGGCCAGCGGGTGGGAGTACAAACATCATGAAGCACGAAACATGTAATTGGTGGGTTAATAAGTGTAAATTATGAATTATCAGGGTGTCATTATAGAAGAGTCTTTAGCCGATAAGGCTATCTTGCAAAAGGTGCGCATTATTTCCACTAAAGTTGAACGCGTAACCGACGAGCATCAAACACCATGGCTTACACGGTGGACCTTACACACAGTGGAAATCCCGGAAGATCAAACGCGGGCGATCGCTGGAGAAATCAGCCATGCTCTTGATTATAGTCACGGCACTTCTTGGTATGCTGATTTTAAAAATGCCACGCACCATTATATCATTTTTAAAAATAAAATTTTTTTTATAGACAGACAAAGTAAAAAGCAGTACGATGAGGCTAAGCAGTATGGTCTGTCGCTCGGCATTCCGGGGCATCAAGTAGATTTTCATCCGGAGATTAAAGAGTTGGAGAGATAGTTATGGTAAAAGTTACCACTGTATGACTGATCAACAATTGCCGCAAGAATTACAAGCCATTCAAGAACGCAATCGGCGGGTTGAGTTAGACAAGGCCTGGGAAACTTCCTGGACGCGTCGTTTGTTTATCGCGGCGTTGACGTACGCGATCGCCGGTGTCTGGCTTGTGTTGATCCACGAAGTTTATCCCTGGCTCAAGGCTTTTGTGCCGACCGGCGGCTATTTATTGTCCACGCTGTCGTTGCCATTTGTTAAGAGATGGTGGACACAAAATAAAGTTAATTAATTTTTATCTATTCGCTTATTCGTACGAATAAGCGAATATAGTTAGAGCCATCGCTAGAAATCGCCGTCGCTTTTTTTGGTGCATAACTTGGCTTGGCCTTATTCGTACGAATGGTAGAATAGATAGTAGCTAATTGGTAATTCATAAGGAGGGTATGAAAAACCTAGAGAAAGTGCTCAAAGCGCTGGCCAATCGTCGTCGGCTGGCCATTGTTGGGCTTTTGCGTAGGAAACGTAGATTGTGTGTAACTGATATCGCTGGACATCTCAAGTTGTCGGTGCGGTCTACCTCTAAGCATTTAGGCGTTTTGAGACAGGCCGATGTTTTGGAACGAGTACAGGAGAGTTTGGTGGTTTACTATTGCATTCCGTCGTCTCTGCCGAGGGCCGCCAGAGTCATTTTACCACTAGTCTAATTCGTACGTTCGTACGAATAAGCGAATATGAAAACGAGACATAAATTATTGTTGGGCATTGTGGCGGTAGTGTTTGTTTGGTCGGGGATTCGGCCGCATGATTATTTTACTTGGTTTCTTGAAGTCGTTCCGGCCATGATTGGGTTTGTGGTTTTGGCGGCGACGTACAAGCGATTTCGGTTAAGCGATTTGGCTTACGGACTGATTGCATTACACGCCATTGTTTTAATGATTGGCGGACATTACACATACGCGGAAGTGCCGCTGTTTAATTGGCTCCGCGACATCGGCGTTTTTGCGCGTAACAATTATGACAAAATTGGACATTTTGTCCAAGGATTTGTGCCGGCGATTCTGGTTAGAGAAATTTTGCTCCGCACTTCGCCGTTGCAGAAGGGGAAATGGCTGTCGTTTATCGTGGTTAGTATTTGCCTGGCCATCAGCGCCCTGTATGAATTGTTTGAATGGTGGGTCTCGCTCTTGAGCGGTAGTGCCGGCGACTCTTTTTTGGGAACACAAGGC
>CAZHTB010000024.1:0-59082 GCA_964535685.1 uncultured Gammaproteobacteria bacterium | reverse complement strand
GGTGCTAATTTAATAGGTTGAATGCCGGTAAAATCAGTCAGATGTGGATTGATAATTTGCAAGATCAGATAACTGCCAAGCGCCAAGAGCAGTCCCATGATGGCGTTGATAATGGTTTTTTTGGCACTGCCGATGAGTTCTTCACTGCCCGCGCCCCACAGCCATTTGAAACCGCCCCAGACAATCATAAACAGGGACAGAAAGGCGGCCAGATAAATAAGCAAAGCCACGATGGCTTTGATATAACTATTAATGCCGCCAGAAAATTCTTTACTGGCAAATCCCGGCAGTTGGACGTTGAGATTGACTGTGGGCGGAGTGACAAAACAATCATTTTGTCCTTCACACGAGGCATTAGCGTAGGCCAAGCTGTTCGTAGAAGCTCCACTTTGACGTACTAGGTCGGTGCACTTGTCTATGGTGGTATAGGGGACACAGCCGGCGATTTTATTATCATCGCTTTTTAAGACGCAACAAATTTGGGCTTCGGGCGGACCAGCTAAGATCCCAAGTGGGGTAAGAGAGAAGATGAACGCGGCGGCGACCATTAGGTTGCGAGTAGTCATATTTTTTTAATTAGTGGTCCGCTTGGGGTGTCTTCAATTTGAAAGCCTTTTTGTTGAAGTTTTTGGCGCAGGACGTCGGCTTTGGCCCAATCACGAAATTTGCGAGCTTGTTCACGTGACACTGTTAGTCTACGCACCGCCACCGGGATTTTTAACGGCTTGAGCTTGGGTAGATTAAGTCCAAAAACTTGGTCCATGGCGAGAACAGTCGCCAGTAATTCCGGCGAGGGTTTTTCTTTAAGTAGATCAAAAGTATAAGCTAGGGCTTTGGGTGTGTTGAGGTCGTCGTTCAGCAGTTGCAGGAATCGAGAAAAGCGAGCAGGGGACACTCTGTCATCGCGAGTCCCGCCAACGGCGGGACGTGGCGATCTTGTTCGGGATTGCTCCGCTACGCTCGCAATGACATTCTTCCACGAGCTTACGGTATCGCAGAGCTTGTGAAATCCCTGTTCGGCCGCGGCCAAGCTTTCCCAGGTGAAGTTGAGTTTACTGCGATAGTGAGCGGTCAAACAAAGATAGCGATAGCTCAAGGGGTCGTACCCTTTATCAATTAAAGTTTTTAGGGTAATAAAGTTGCCTTCTGATTTTCCCATGCGTCCTTCATTAATAATCAAAAATTCGCCGTGAAGCCAAAAACGGGCCAGTGGTTTTCCTACGGCCGTTTCGCTTTGAGCAATCTCATTGGTGTGATGGACCGGAATATGATCAACGCCGCCGGTATGAATATAAAACGGCTGGCCCAAGTATTTAATCGCCATGGCCGAGCATTCAAGGTGCCAGCCCGGAAAGCCCACGCCCCAAGGAGAATCCCATTCCATTTGTCTCTTACTCCCTGAGCCCGTCGAAGGGGACAGCTTCCACAGCGCAAAATCAGTGAGGTTGCGTTTGCCACTCACCATCTCAACGCGAGCGCCGCTTTTGAGGCCAGCAATGTTGAGGCGCGCGAGTTTGCCATAATCAGGAAGCCGGCTCGTATCAAAATAAACACCATCGTCCAAGCGATAGGTAAAGCCTTTTTGTTCTAAAAGTTTGACCAGCGCGATTTGTTCCTTAATGTGAGAAGTGGCTTTGGTCCATTTGTTTGGCGCGAGAATGTCTAGTTTTTTTAGATCTTGCTTGAAAGCTTTGGTATAAAATTCCGCAATTTGCCAAACGGTTTTGCCTTCGCGTTTAGCGCCTTTTTCCATTTTGTCTTCGCCGCTATCAGCATCTGATGTGAGGTGTCCAACGTCAGTTATGTTCATGACATGGTTCACCTTGAAGTTATTTACCAGTAGTGTTCGTTTCAAAATATCTTCAAAAATATAGGTGCGCAAGTTGCCAAGATGCGCGTAATTATAAACTGTTGGTCCGCAGGCATAGAAGCCGGTTTGGCTATGCAAAGGGATAAATTTACGTTTGGTGCGTGTGAGTGTGTCAAACAGGTACAGATCCATACACTAGAACCATTTTTTGATGCGGAACACAATAAGCATGGCAATCACGGCAAAGGCCTCAATTAACATGATCAAACTGAAAGCGTTTTTTGCTTGGATCAAGGGTGTGCCGGGGAGATGCATGGCAAATAAAGCGGCGATTAGGGTAAGGGCAAAAATGATGACCGAAATGATGGTGTAGGTTTTCATGGTTTCGTTGAGACCAAACGAGATGAGGGATTCATTGGTTTGGTGGAGCGCGTCAATAGTGTCTTTATAAATAGACAAGAGATCCCAGATATCATTGGTATGTCCAATGAGCGATTCTAAATAACGCTGGAGGTTGATGGAGGGGAAAAAGGCCGAAGAAGTGCTGATTAGTTTTTTAATAATGGTTTGGTGGGCCATCATGGTTTTGCGGAAGTTGGTAATGTTGCGTTTGATAAGCAGTAGTTCCCGTACCATGGAGCGTTCGTGTCCGGCAAAAATTTCTTTTTCTATGAGATCAATATCTTGACTTACATGCACCAACATGGGATAAATTGACGATAGGAGATGATCCAAAATATGGTAGAGGAGCAAGCCTTCCTGATGAGTGACCACGGCCTCGCGGAACTGGGCGTCCCGCTGTACTCGTTCAAACAGATCTTCTAGGGGCAAGAGTCGGCCATCATTGATCGTGATTAGGTGTTCGTGGTTAATGATGATATCGAGTTCAGTTGCGGAAATTTCTCGAGTTTTACGATTATAAACCGGAAAGTTTAGGATTAAAAAAAGGTAGTTGGGGCGGACAACCAATTTAGGACGCTGGAGGGGGGGGTGGATGTCGCGTAAGTCAAGAGGGTCAATTTTGGGGAAATTTTTTGTTAAATATTCAAACTCTGATGCCCCCAGTGCCGCGATGTTTGTCCAGGTAAGATCTCTGGTTTGGACTTTTTGTGTAGTTTTCATATTTTCCAGTATACCATTTTTTTGTTTTATGGTACAATATCCACATATGGCCAATACTCCACGACCAAATTTTTTAGGAGGCGAACGATCGTCCTCGACTCCGGAACGGGCAAAAATTAAGGAGCAAGTCTCGGCTGAGACAGAGCCAGCCTATGTGCCCGCGGCCACCGTGGCCACAACCACGACTCCAGTGTCGAACGTGGAATTTCCTGGAGCTACGCCAAGTCCGGCTACCTTGTCTGGGGTTACCGAACAACGGCTACGCCGCATTTTATCCGAAGACATGGCGGAATTAATAACTCCATTGACTTTGGAGTCACGCCGGGAATTTCAAGCCGAGGGGCTTAAGACCGTGAGCAAACTTGAAGAGCTGTTGCGACGTACTCACATACAGTTGCGACAAGTCTGGAAGTTGCTCTGGGATTGGCTCAAGCGTTTACCTGGGGTCAATCGTTTTTTTCTAGAACAAGAGGTGAAGAAAAAGACCGAAGAAATTATGGAATTAAAGGAAGAGTTGGACCAGACTCGGTCCAAGTAAATTTTATGGATCAGGCTTCGCTGACTTTGTTTATTGTGGTGTTGCTAACCGCAAGCACGATCGTGGTGTCATTGGTGTTACGATTTTTTTTGCGTCGCTGGACACGTCTTAAAGTTGGCTTGCATCAGCGCGTTTTGTTGGTGACCGTGCCCAAAGAGTCAGGACAAAAAAAAGAAGAGTCAACGCGCGAACAAACACTCCAGCAGCTTCAGGAAAAAATTGCCGTGGCTGAAACTTTGTTTAGTACGATCGGCGGCCTTAAGGCGCAAAAGGGTTTGATTCGTTATCTGGCAGGACGCACCGATGCCATTTCGTTTGAAATTGTCGCCAAGGATAACCTCTTGTCTTTTTACGTCGTAATGCCGGAACGCCTGCGCACGTTTGTGGAACAGCAAATCCACGCGCAATATCCTTCGGCCCAAATTGAAGAGGCTCCGGAATACAATTTGTTTACTCCAACCAGTAGCGCTCTGGGAAGTTATTTGATCATGAAGCGGGAATTTTTCTTTCCCATTAAGACTTACAAAAAATTAGACAGTGATCCTTTAAACGCTCTGACTAACGCTATGAGTAAAGTCGCGGCACCTGACGCGGCCGCGGTGCAGTTTTTAGTGCGCTCAGCTCATGGTCGTTGGCATAAAGCTGGGGCCAAGATTGTCTCTCGTGTGCATCGTGGAGAAAAGCCGCATCAAGCCATTGCCAGTCATGGGTTTTGGGGCGCGGTTGGGTATAAAGGACCGCAAATGGTTTTACACGTCCTGAATAAATTATTTAGTAGTTCGTCTAAAGATAAAAAAGAAATGGGCTTGGATGAAGATAAAAAACACAAACTCTCCGCCTTGGAGGAGGAAATGATCAAGGGGATTGAGGAGAAGAATGCTAAAGCCGGTTTAGATTTGAATGTACGTATTGTGGTGTCGGCCAAAGATAAAGAAAGCGCTCGCCAGTATCTAAATAATATTGCCAATGCTTTTTCCCAGTACAATATTTATGAATACGGCAATGGTTGGCAAAAAATTACGCCCGGCACGACCTGGCGCCAGACTAAACTTATTTCGGATTTTATTTATCGTCATTTTATAGAATATCGCAAGGGGTTGGTTAACACCGAGGAGATGGCCTCGCTGTATCACTTACCGCTGCCGACCACCGAGACGCCGAATATTCGTTGGCTCTTGTCCAAACGCGCGCCCGCTCCGGTCAACATGCCAGCCGAAGGAATTATGTTGGGGGAAAACGAATATCGCGGCAAAAAAACCGTGGTGCGTTTGCAACTGCCTGATCGTCGCCGTCATCTATACGTGGTTGGTATGACGGGTTCTGGCAAGTCCGTGCTTTTATCTAACCTGGCGATTCAAGACATGCAGGCTGGTCACGGATTGTGTGTGATTGATCCGCACGGCAGTTTGGTTGAAGAGGTTCTGGCTAATGTGCCGAAAGAGCGCGCTGATGACGTGATTTATTTTGATCCTTCAGATACTGATCGACCGATTGGACTCAACATGTTGGAAGCCGAGACTCCGGAACAAATGGATTTCGCGGTTCAGGAAATGATCGCCATCTTTTATAAGCTGGTCACTGATCCGTCTATGATCGGCCCCATGTTTGAACATAATATGCGCAACGCCATGTTGACCTTGATGGCGGACAAAGAATTTCCCGGAACGCTCGCGGATGTGCCGCGTATTTTTACCGATACCGAGTTTCAAAAATATAAGGTGGCCAAACTGACCGACCCGATGGTGCGAGCCTTTTGGGAAAAAGAAATGGCCAAGACGTCAGACTTTCATAAATCAGAAATGCTGGGCTACTTGGTTTCCAAAGTTGGTCGCTTCGTGGAAAATGAAATGATTCGTAACATTATCGGCCAGCCCAAATCCGGTTTTAATTTGCGCGAGGTCATGGACAAGAAAAAAATTCTTTTAGTCAATTTGTCCAAGGGTAAAATCGGCGAAATCAACAGCAATTTGCTCGGACTTATTTTAGTCTCTAAACTGCAAATGGCCGCTTTAGCCAGAGCCAGTATCCCCGAAGCTGACCGCCATGATTTTTTCTTGTACATTGATGAGTTTCAAAACTACATTACCGATTCTATTGCCACGATTTTGGCCGAGGCGCGTAAGTATAAATTAAATTTGATTTTGGCTCATCAATATTTGGGTCAGCTGTCTTCGTCTGGTGGGGTGGAGGGCAAGCAGGGGAACAACAAGGTGCGCGACGCGGTTTTTGGCAATGTCGGTAGTATTGTTTCGTTTCGTATTGGCGTAGAAGACGCGGAATTTATGGCCAAGCAGTTGGCGCCGGTCTTTAACGAATTTGACGTGGTTAATATTGAAAAATATACAGCCTATGTGCGTCTGATGGTTGATAACGCGCCGGTCCGTCCTTTTAACATGAAAACCTATCCACCGGTTGAGGGCAATCTTAAGCTCGCTCACGCTTTGCAACAACTGTCGCGTCTTAAATATGGTCGCGATCGAGCTCTCGTGGACGCGGAGATTATGGAACGCACCAAACTGGGCGAAGCGGTCAAGGAGGCTAAAGATGTTGGAGTGGAGAGGACTCTTTAGCATGAAGCATGTAACATGTAGCATGAAACAGACGCCTTTACTTTTTTATTTTTTGGGGTAAGATAGAGACGTATGGATGTGCAGATATTAAAACAAAAATTAGAACAATTGTCAGCTTTGGTGCGAGAGCTCCAGATTTTGTTGGCCGAGGGCACTGGACAGGAGGTTTTACCCTTTAGTATCCCAGCTCCGGAGTTTGCTCCACCAGGTAAGGTTGTAGAAGGCATTTTTAATGGTCAGGAAATGATTGGACCGGACGGACAGACTTATCCGGTGCCGGCCAATTATGCTTCCAAGTCAAAGTTGGTGGAGGGGGACGCTCTAAAACTCATCATCGCGCCGCAAGGAGCATTTGTGTTTAAGCAAATCGGACCGGTTACCCGCGACCGTTTAAAGGGGATGCTTGAATATGACGAAGCGGAACATTCGTATTTTGTCACAGTGGCCGGGCATCGCTATCATGTCTTGCTTGCCAGTGTGACATACTATAAAGGAGCGCCTGGTGATGAAGTAGTGATCTTGGTTCCTCGCGGCCGCAAGTGCGCGTTCGCGGCCGTAGAAAATATTTTAAAAAATACCATTGCCGATTCCCATGTCTACCCTGTATCGAAAATATAGACCACAGCAATTTCGTGATGTCGTTGGTCAAGAACATGTGGTCACGACCATTACGAATGCCATAGCGGGCGCCAAAACAGCGCACGCTTATTTGTTAACGGGTCCTCGTGGCGTGGGTAAGACGACTATTGCTCGTTTGATTGCCAAAGCAGTTAACTGTGAGGCTTTAGATACTGGCGCCGAGCCTTGCAATAAGTGTCCGGCATGTCTCGCCATTACGCAGGGAAATGCTTTGGATGTCATGGAAATTGATGCCGCTTCTCATACTGGTGTTGACCATGTACGCGAGCAGATTATTGAACAAGCGCGTTTTCATGCCGCTCAGCTCAAAACCAAAGTGTTCATTATTGACGAGGTGCACATGCTCTCCACGGCCGCTTTTAACGCTTTGTTGAAAATTTTGGAAGAGCCGCCCGCGAACGTAATTTTTGTTTTAGCCACGACGGAATTACACAAAGTGCCAGCCACGATTATTTCACGCTGTCAGCGTTTTGATTTTCATAAAGTGGCGACTCCAGTTATGGTTTCAGTCTTACAGCAGATTTTAAAACTAGAGAAGGTCAGTGTCCCTGAGGAAGTATTGTTTCGGGTGGCTAGAGCTTCGGACGGTTGTGTGCGCGATGCCGAAAGTTTGTTGGGCCAGCTACTGGCGCTCGGTGGGGGAACGGTCACCGCGTCCCAAGCGGATTTGCTTTTGCCGCCCTCGCAAGTGGTTTCCATTGTGCAGTGGCTCGGGCATCTCATTGACAAAAACTTGCCGGCGGCGATAGAATGCTTAAACCAGTTGGCTGACAGCGGGGTTAATATAGAGGCCTATACACGCGAGGCGACTGAAGTTTTGCGGCAGATTTTACTGGGCAAGATTGACCCGGCTTTGGCGGTTGATCTGTTTCAAGATCCGGTAGTTGGTGAATCAGCCAAACGTATTGCCGTGAAAGGCGACCTGTCTTTGTTAGAACACTGGCTGGAAGATCTTTTACAAACGCGTGTTTGGTTTCGCCAGACCGAAATACCACTTTTGCCATTGGAACTTTTTTCCGTACGCGCGGTTGGGGTGCCAGAGTCGAAAAAATCAAAAGCAGATGATGAATCTAAACGGCCACCAGGTGCGGTTAAAAATGTGAAAGTGAACAGTAGTGGCCAGGGCTTGACCGAGGCTTGGGGAGCGATTGTTCAAGAAGTACGCAAACGCAATACGTCGGTTGGGGGTTGTCTTAAGCTGGGCGAAGTTTTGGAGATAGAGGGGGCAAGAGTGCGGCTGGGTTTTCGTTATAAATTTTATCTGGACCGCGTTAATGACAGAAAAAATCGCGAGCTGGTTTTGCAAGTGACTAAAGAGCTGACCGGGCAGGTCATTACTCTAGAGGCGGTGCTGTTGGAAGCAGAAGCGCCGGAATCGCTCATTCAAGCTGTGCCGGCCAAAGCCTCGGCCCTGGCGGAACAGGCCGATGCCTTACTGCAAAATGTTTTGAGTACGTTTGGCGGCGAAGTGGTGGAGTAGATTTTTAACAATACTGCGGGACTTGGATTCGAACCAAGATACCCTGCTCCAGAGGCAGGAGTCCTACCATTAGACGATCCCGCAATACTGACAAAAATTTGTTGACGTAAAATGTGCCTTTAAAGATAAGGCTTTTTTTGTTTTTTGTAAATAAGCAATGGCTCTTGACAAGTATATACTTATGTGCTAACGTGTTCATACACTAGAGCCTGGCTGAACAATACGTGCGCTATAACAGGCACGACATTGCTAAGCGACCGGAAAACCCGATAATCTCGGCACCTCATGATCTGTTAGGGTAATCAGGATCTTGAGGAAGTACGGTTCTCTGTCCTTCTCCCCCTTCTAGAAATGGAAGGCAAGCGGACGAACTTTCCCGATGATGCTTGGTGATCGTGCCAAGTAGACATAAGGAGAGTTCATGAAAAAGATAGTCGTACTGGATAAGGTTGAAAGTTGCCACGAGCCGTATGACCGTCAGTACATTTTGGGTGAAGTGGCGGGGTACTGTCACAGAAACCCGTCGATCTTGCGCAATGCCTCTGTGACACGTCTGTGGAGGCAGGGTTACAAGAATGGCGCCTGGGGCCACTGCGAGTGGGTCTGGTGCGTATCATTCGAGATCGATGAACTGACTGAAGGAAAGTGGGAGTTTCTCCGAGAGGGAATCGGCAGTTGGGCTGTGGAGCTCGAAGTACTGCCAGATGACCAGGAGACAACTGTCGTCTTTCCCAGTGAGTTCAAATGAACTGAAACGCCCGTCACGTCTTCGGACCTCTGGCGGGCATTCTTTTTAATTAGAAATATTTAGCTACGGCTAAATTGAGGTTTTGTCTTTTTATTATATGTGGGGTATAGTAAGTAAATAATATTATTTTTTTATGCCTCAAGAAATTGAAACCAAAATTTTAAACGTGGATGCCGTGGCGATCGCGACGAGTTTGGAAAAGTTGGGAGCTCGGCGGGTTTTGGAGACTCGTTTTTTCGTTGATTGGTATCACGCGCCCGGCACAAAAGAAGGCGAGGAGCCGTGGTATTTGCGCATTCGTAAAACTTCTGACGGAAAAGTGGAACTGACCTGGAAAGGCAAGTCAGACAAATTGGGCGCGGCCAGAAGTCATGAAGAAATAAATTTTGGCGTGAGCGATTCCGCGCGCGCCGGAGAATTCTTGAAGGCTTTGGGTTTAGAATGTTACGCGCATCAAGACAAAGATCGTACTTCCTGGGTTTTGCAAGACTGGCGATTTGATTTAGACCAGTATCCAGGCATGCCGGCGTATTTGGAAATTGAAGGTAAAAGCGAGGAGCATGTCCAAGAGGCGTTGAAACTTTTAGATTTACAAAATCACGAAACCAGTAACGAAGGGGAGCGAGTGTTGATTCAAACCAAGTACGCACTTGATTGGTACAAGATGAAATTTTAAGAGATAGCCGGTTCAAAACGGCTGGTTTTATTTTTTAAAAAAGCTTGACAAATATAAATAAGTGTGGTAAAGAAGTAGTAAGGTCTTTGACAATTGTGGGTTTCAGACACTTTTTGCGCCCAAAAGCGCTGATTTTGTCGCGCTAAGCGCGCAAGGGAGAAGAGCCATGGCAGGAACGAGAAGTATGGGAGGTACGGGAAACGGTGGAAGTCCACCTGCCGGTTTCCCCAACGAAGATTTGGCGCCTTACACCCCGGCGGAGTTGTACGAGCTGTGCGAGCCGGGGAAAATAGTCGGCGGCTGTCAGGTGGTGAAGTTCATTGCCGCCGGCGGCGAGAGCATCGTTCTCGAAGGCCGCCAGCGGGTGGGCGAGAACAAATACCGCCGCGTGGCCATCCGAGTTTGCCTCGGGCGCGACCACGTCACGCGGGCTCGTTTTCTTCAGGGATCGTTGGTGATGGGGGAGTTGCATTCCCCACATTTCCTGCGTCTGATTGGAGGCGGGGTCGCGGCGGAGCAGCCGTTCTCGGTCATGGAGTACCTCGAGGGAGAAACCCTCGCCAAGGTGCTCAAAAGCCAATCACTTAGGGGTCGGCCGCTCGAGCTCGTGGCCATTCGCAAGATTCTCCACGATCTTTGCGCTGGCGCGGCCGCGCTTCATCAGCACGGGATTGTCCACCGGGATCTCAAGCCGGACAATCTCATGTTGATCGGTCAAGTGCCGGGGCATGAGCCGTATCTCGGAGTCATTCTGGATCCGGGAACGGTCCTGTTCTGGATGCATCACACGGCCGACGCTCGTACCCTCCTCTTGCAGGCAGCTGGCGGACAAGTGCAGTTGCCAGCACTGCACTTGGGAGAGGAGCGGTTCGGTCCGGTGACGCGGACGCGACTGACCGTGGCTGGGCAGGTCATGGGTACGCCGGATTACATGGCGCCCGAGGCTTGCCTGACTTCCACCATTGATCGCCGGGCGGATGTCTACGCTATTGGCGTGATGTTGGTGGAAATGCTCACCAGCAAGTTGCCGCACAGCGCGGGAACGAGCTTGGTTGAGGTCCAGCGTTTCTTGCTGGATCGTGTCCAGCGCCAGCACTACCGGACGCTCGAGGTCGCCCATCCAGAGTTTTTGGGTGGGCGAGCGCCAGATGGGTTCTTGGCGGCGCTATACGGGGCCCTGCAGTGGGACCCGGACAAGCGTTTCAACGACGCCATGGAGTTTTATCAAGCTGTGGCGCCTCACCTCGGGCCTCGCCGTGCACCAGTTCGCTCGGTACAGCAGCCGACCCCGCGCGCACTGCCGGTGCCACAGCTGAAGCGCCAGTGGTTGCCTTACACCGTCGGGGCTGGAGCAGGAATCATCGTAATTCTCCTGCTTCTCGCGGTGCTCAGGGTGACTGGCCTGGTGCAGTTCGGCGAGCCGACCTATCTGGTCAACCTGAAGAAGGTCGAACAGGTAGAGTCGGAACCTGCACCACCGCCTCGACCCAGGGCCGCACGTCCGCCGCGGGCAGTTCCAGCCCCGGGCGTGCCGCGCGCGCCGGCTCGGCCCGTCCATCGTCGTGATGGCGGTCGGTAGTTCACCCCGTCGTGGTCTCCTGTAACAGGGAGATCGCGGCGGGGATTCTTTTTTTTAAAAAAATAAACCCGCCGACAGTAGACGCACTGAAGGCGGGAGAAGGGGAGACGCGGACGAGGAAGAATTACCCGCCGCAGGCCACGGTCGAGAACTCAAATCGCAGAGCAAGCCCCTGGAGGATCTCCTCGACCGCCGCTTGGGTCGCTCCTGGATCGTCGTCGTCCCGAAGGACGGTCATGTCCACGGACCCGTGTAGAACCATACCACGTGGCGGGACGATGACCCCGAACCAGGTGCGCGGCATGTTCTTCATGAGTCGAGCCAGTAGTTGATCATTCTGGTCCTGGTTGTTCAACATCACCACCACAGCGGGGTAGTTCTCCCGCAGTGTCACGGCGTCAGTGGCGAGTTCTTTGGTTTCGTAGTCTGCCACGGTCCAGTCTGGTGGCAGGGCTGGGGTCAAGACCTCTTTTGCCAGGTCCAACAGAACCTGATTCGACGCCACCAACAACAACAATTGTCGTGGTCCCATGTTTTGCCCCTCCTTGGGAGCTCTTCTTAGCCTCATTCAAGCCTGTTTTTATGCTTTAGTCAAGCCTGGCCCAGCCAGCGCCAATGGTTTGTACAATTTTTTGCCTATTGATACAATGAAGTGGCTATGTCAGAAAAATTGTTAAAAGATTTGAATGCCGAGCAACAAAAAGCCGTGACCCATGGCGAAGGGCCATTTTTGATTGTGGCTGGCGCGGGTACTGGTAAGACCACGGTTATTACCGAGCGTATTGGCTGGTTGATTGAAACTGAACGCGCCAAGTCTGATGAAATTTTGGCTTTGACTTTTACCGAGCGGGCCGCTGGAGAAATGGAAGAACGTGTGGATCGTTTGTTGCCCTACGGCTATGTTGATTTATGGATTATGACTTTTCATTCATTTGGTCAGCGTATGTTGGAACAACATGGATTGGAAATTGGTTTGCCCGATAGTTTTAAAGTTTTAAGCGCGACTGAACAATGGCGGCTGGTACGACAAAATTTAGAGCGATTTAATCTTAATTATTTTCGGCCACTCGGTAATCCGGCAAAATTTATTCACGCCCTGCTAAAACATTTTTCTCGCTGTAAAGATGAAAGTATCACTCCGGCGCAATATTTAGACTATGTGGAAAGCCAAAAATTAAATAAAGATAACGCGGAGAGTACGCCTGATGAGTTCGCGCGTTTAGAAGAAGTGGCGCGAGCCTATCAAGTTTATCAACAGTTATTGCACGAGAGCGGGGTTTTGGATTTTGGCGATCTGATTAATTGTACCTTGCGACTCTTTACCGAGCGGCCGCATTTACTGAAACAGTATCAAGACCGTTTTAAATATATTTTGGTAGATGAATTTCAAGATACGAATTTTGCGCAATATCAATTAGTGAAATTGCTGGCTGGGACACGACAGAATTTAACAGTGGTGGGGGATGATGACCAATCCATTTATAAATTTCGTGGCGCGTCTATTAGTAACATCATGACTTTTAAAAAAGATTTTTCCGAGAGCGCGCAAGTGGTGTTGACGCAAAATTATCGCTCGGGTCAAAGTATTTTAGATTTGGCTTATAATTTTATCCAGCTTAATAATCCGGATCGTTTGGAAGCCAGGCTGTCTATTAGTAAACGACTGGTGGCGGCACGTCCGGCCTTGGGAGAAATTGAGCACTTGCACGCCGGAACGGCGCATGAGGAAACACGCTTGGTCGTGGAAAAAATAATCGGGCTTAAAGAAAAAAATTCCGAGACCGACTGGTCTGATTTTGCGATTTTAGTTCGAGCCAATAATCAAGCTGAACAATTTATTCAGGCGTTGCAGTTGGCCAATATCCCGTTTCAATTTTTAGCCGCGCGTGGACTTTATAGCAAGGCTATTATCATGGATATTCTGGCTTATTTTCGCTTGCTGGATAATTATCATGAAAGTCCGTCCATGTATCGCGTGCTGAACTTTCCTTTATGGCAGATTGCGACCCCGGACTTGATTCAACTTTTGCATTGGGCTAATCGTAAAAGTTGGTCGCTCTATGAAACAGCGCGACAAAACGTGGCCGTACCGGATTTAACCGAGGAAACCAGAACTAGATTGCGTAAAATTATGGGGCTGTTAGAAAAACACGCGGCCCTCGCTCGCCAACCAGAAGCCGTGACCAGCCGTGTTTTGTATGCCATGCTGGAAGACACGGGCTATCTCAAATGGCTGACTCAAGAAGAAACCGCGAATCAGCGCGAGCAGTTGGGATATCTCAATCGTTTTTTAAAAAAAATTCAGGCCTTTGAAGAAAGTGGCGCGGAAAAAAATGTTAAGCAATTTTTAGAAGCCATGCAATTTGAGTTGGATTCAGGTGATGAGGGGGATTTACCCCACGATCCAAGCGAAGGGCCGGACACAGTCAAGATTTTAACCGCGCACTCTGCCAAGGGTTTGGAATTCCGTTATGTATTTGTGGTCAACATGGTGCACTTGCGTTTTCCCACGACCGAGCGTACAGATCCGATTGAGATTCCTTTGGCCTTGATCAAAGATATTTTACCGGAAGGCGATGTGCATCTCCAAGAAGAGCGGCGACTTTTTTATGTGGCCATGACGCGTGCCAAAGAGGGTCTGTATTTTTCCAGCGCTGAAGACTACGGCGGCCTGCGCAAGAAAAAATTATCTAGATTTTTGGTGGAAAAATTCCCCCCTCTTAGGGTAAGAGGGGGCGAGCCACCGCCAGGGCGGAGCGAGGGGGCGTTACGAATCAGAGCGGCTCATAACTCCTCCCAACCTCCTCTTACCTTAAGAGGAGGAGCACCCGCCGCCCTGACACCACAGGAACTTCTTCCTCTCTTACCCGACCGCTTCTCCTTTACCCAACTCAAAGCTTATGAGACTTGCCCGTGGCAATATTACTATGCTCATGTGTTGCGCATCCCGGTTATGGGTCGGTACACTTTTAGTTTTGGCAAGACCATGCATTTGACCCTGCAGAGATTTTTCGAGCGCGTGATGGCGAGCAGAGAACAGGCGAGTTTATTCAATGACCTAAAACTTAAAAACTACAACCTAACACCTCCACCGTTGGATGATTTACTAAAAATCTACGACGATGCCTGGATTGACGATTGGTACAATGATAAAGCGCACCAAGAAGAATATCGCGACAAAGGCCGCCGTCTACTCAAAGAATTTTATGAACAACACAAAGACAATTGGCCGACAACCAAGTTTTTAGAAAAACCTTTTACACTTAAGATTGGCGACGTGGTTATGAAGGGCGCGATTGATCGCGCGGACACGGTACCTGGTGGTATTGAAATTATTGATTACAAAACCGGCAATGTACCCAAAGATGACAAAGCGGTGGACCACGAGCAGTTGTTGTTGTACCAGTTGGCAGCCGAGCAGGTCATGGGGGAGAAGCCCGTGCTCTTAAGTTATTATTACTTGGATGGTAATAAAAAGTTTTCTTTTTTAGGTACGCCAGACGAGCTTAAGGAAGAGCAAGCTAAAATTCAATCCGTGGTGGCTAAGGTTAAAAGTGGAGATTTTACCCCTACTCCCGGGCTTCATTGTAAGACCTGTGACTTTCGGGAAATTTGTCCTTTTCGGGCCTTGTAGAGTATCTAACAATTGTGATATACTAAGGGTCAGTTAATTGGTAATTTGTATTTTATGTTTAGAGAAGGCATGGATGCGGCTTTAAAAAAAATAAGGGAAGGATTTAGGTTTAAGTCGGAAGAAGAAAGATTGACAAGCGCGGCTGATGTTACAGAACTTTTACCAGCCAACCGTTCTGCGGCTGAACGAAATTTTGCGCGCCAGCCCGTCACTACAGATGGCCTCGTCAAGGAAGCTGGCGAAGAGCTCGCGGCAGGTAAGGGAACAGGTGAGAGCCACGTGGCTGAAGAAGATATTGAGGATGAGCAAATCGCGGCTTAAGGCTAAAGAAAAAAATGGGCTATGAATCTCAAGAACTATCTTTGGACCATGGTGGTAGCTACCGCTCTGGCCTGGCTCTGTTTGGTGGTCGTAATTTTGCAAATCAATCCGTTTGAGGGCGGGATTTTTGGCTTGCTGGTGTTTTACGTGGCGCTGGGTTTGGCCTTGACCGGAACTTTGGCGCTGGCTGGATTTTTTGTCCGAGCTTGGTCTTTAAAAGATCAGCGCTTGACCCAATTTGTGACAACCTCGTTTCGTCAGGGGATTTGGTTGGCGCTCGTGGTGGTGTTTTCTTTTCTGTTACAATCGCAACGGCTGTTTCGTTGGTGGAATATTGGTTTGTTCATCTTGTTTTTGACGTTCCTGGAATTTTTCTTTTTATCATATCGTGAGGAAGAGGCATGAAATCAACACTTGAACAATTACAATCGGAGGCACTTAAGGTCCTTCAGCAATGCCAGACTTCCGCCGAATTGGAACGTGCGGAAATTTTGTATTTAGGGAGAAAGGGTAAATTGGCCGAGGCGCTGAAAGATCTACCAAATTTTTCAGTAGGGGAGCGGAAAGACCTGGGTAAATTGGCGAACGAAGTAAAACGCACCATGCTCGTCGCGCTTACAGCCAAACAGCATGAGCTCAAAAGTGGCGAACTCACGAAAGTCGGTGAGACAGAGGCCCTGGACATTACCCAGCCCGGAGCAGAGCCGCCGCTCGGGCACTTGCATTTAACCACGCAGGCGATTTTTGAAATTGAAGATATTTTCGCGCGGATTGGTTTTACTCATGTGCAATATCCCGAAGTTGATTTTGATTGGTATCCGTTTGAAGGTTTAAACATGCCGCCGGATCATCCGGCGCGCGACGAGTGGGAAACTTTTTTTGTGCAAGCGCCCGCCGGTAAAAAAGGACGCGTGGTTTTGACGCCGCATGGCACGAGTGGAGACGTGCATATGCTGGAAGAGCTCAAGCCGCCGCTTCGCGCCATTAATATTACTAAGTGTTACCGTCGTCAGTCAGATATCTCACACACGCCGGTTATTCATCAGTTTGACGGTTTTTACGTGGCCGAGGGTTCGTCCATTGCCGAACTTAAGGGCACGATGGAATATTTTGTACAGCAGTTTTTTGGACCGACCAGGAAGATCAGACTACGTCCGTTTCATTTTCGTTTTACCGAGCCGAGTTTTGAGGTGGATATTAGTTGTGGCGTGTGCGAGGCCAAAGGTTGTCGACTTTGCAAGGGCGGGTGGCTGGAGCTTGGGGGATCGGGCATGATTCATCCAAACGTGCTTAAATTTTCTGGTCTCGATCCGAAAAAATATAAGGGGTTTGCTTTTGGCTGGGGGGTGGAGCGGACCATGATGATGAAAGCTGGCATCCGTATTGATGATATCCGCACGCTTTATAAAAATGACTTGCGTTTTTTACAGCAGTTTTGATATGAATCTCACCTTCTCCTACAATTGGCTAAAAGAATACGTGGACTACCACGGGAAGCCCGAGGAATTGGCGCGGCTGTTAAGTTTGTCCGGGGTCAATGTGGAAAAAATGGATGATCTGTCTCGGCGTTGGGAAAATATTGTGGTGGCTAAAATTGAAAAAATTTCACGACATCCGGGCGCTGACAAATTGTCACTGGTTGATCTGAATCTTGGCACAGAAAAACGGCGCGTGGTGTGCGGTGGCACCAATCTTCGCGAAGGCATGTTGGTAGCTTATGCCAAGCCCGGCGCGACGATTGTAGATCACAAGGGGACTTCGATTGTTTTGGAGGAGGTGAAGATTCGTGGAGAAAAAAGTCCCGGCATGATTTGCGCTTCAGAAGAAATCGGTTTGAGTCTGATGTTTCCACCAAAAAATAGAGACATTGTTGATCTCTCTGGGATCGCAGTCGCGCCTAGCGCGATTAAAACTAAACTTGGTACACCCTTGGCTGAAGTCTTGACTAAGAATGACGTCTTGTTTGAAGTTGAGATTACCACTAATAGACCTGATGCCATGGCCATTATTGGTATTGCGCGCGAAGCGGCGGCTGTGAGTAAGAGTTCTCTTAAAGAAAAAGTTTTAAAAAAATTTACAAATAAAGATGTCCTTCCACTTGAAGTCGTGGTACGAAATCCGGAGTTGTGTCCGCGTTTTCAAGTAATTATTTTGGACGATATTACCGTGGCTCCAAGTCCTTGGTGGATGCAGTGGCGACTAGTCGCGGCGGGAATTCGGCCTATTAATAATCTGGTTGATATTACCAATTATGTCATGTTGGAGTATGGCCAGCCCTTGCACGTTTTTGATTACGACACACTGAAGGGCAAAAAGATTGAAGTACGGCTAGCACGGAAAGGGGAGCAGTATCTAGCGCTTAATGGTAAGACCTATACTTTTACACCAGACATGCTAATCGGACTTGATGCCGAACGCCCTGTGGATTTACTGTGTGTCATGGGCGGTGAGTTGACTGGAGCCACGCCGCAAACTAAGCGCATTGTTTTACAAGCGGCCAATATTGATCCGGTTTCTGTACGTCGCACTTCTCGTTTGTTGGGTTTGCGCAGTGAGGCTGTGGAGCGTTTTGAAAAAGGTTTGCCCCCCGAAGCTACGGGTCCAGCGTTGGACAGAGCAGTTCAGTTGGTTCAAGAATTAGCAGGCGGACAGGTGCGTGGCTCTTACATTGATGTTTGGAAAGGCGTCAAAACTAAATCCCAAACCATTGTCCTAGATCCAAACTATACCAATCAAGTCGTGGGGGTGACTGTTCCCGTAGCTACCCAATTTGGCATTTTACAGCGTTTGGGGTTTAGCGTTCAGCGCTCAGGTAAAAAATTTAAAGTGACCGTGCCAGACTTCCGCGCTCGAGACGTGGAATTTGATTATGACTTAGTTGAAGAAGTGGTGCGGGTGTATGGTTATACAAATGTACCATCACGTATTCCGGTCGGAGGACTTACTGGTCACCCGCCATCTCGTGAGTTGCAAATGGAACGCTTGGCTAAGCAATTTTTTAAAGGAGCCGGTTTTACGGAAGTTTACCCCTATTCGTTAACCTCAGAAAAAATGCTAAACCTATTTGGAATTAATTCCACTACCACCTTAAAAGTTAGTAATCCATTGAATGAAGACTACACGTGTCTGCGTCCAAGTTTACTGCCAAGTCTAACACAAATTGTGGCGGAAAATCAGGAAGAATTCGCAAGCGGTGCCATTTTTGAAATCGCCAAACAGTATCATCCTTGGCGCGATAATTCGTTTGAAGAAAAGCGATTAGCCGCAGCGCTGTGGGACGAGGGGAGCGGGGAACAGGCGTTTTATAGTTTAAAAGGCGCTTTGGAGGCGTTAGGTAAACAGTTGCATATTAATTTCAAGTATGAGCCAAGTCATGAAGTTTATTATCATCCAGGGAGACAAGGCAGAATCATGGTGGGTAAAGAAATACTGGGAACTTTTGGTGAGCTTCACCCAACTATTAGCGAACGCTTTGGCTTGACCCGTCGTTTATCCTTGGGCGATCTGTCGTTCGCGACTTTAGTGAAAGGCGCCGAGCTTATTCCTCATTACATACCGCCACCAATTTTTCCGCCCGTTAAGCGTGACCTGGCTTTAGTGGTTGACCAGAAAGTACTTTACAGCGAGTTAGTCGCGGCGATGAATTTGGTTGATCCACTGTTAAAACAAATAGAGTTGTTTGATGTGTATCGCGGCGGACAAGTTGGCGCCGGTAAAAAAAGTCTGGCCTTCCATCTTAACTTCTGGCACGAGAGCCGCACCCTGACGGCTGAAGAAATTGAACATGTTGTGGGGCGTCTTACTGCCACACTCGCGCAGAAATTTTCTGCTGTAATAAGAAGTTGAGCTGATGGCAAAACCCCCTCCCCTTAGGTTAAGGGGAGGTTGGGAGGGGTTATGAGTCAGCGCATGGTTCGTAACTCCCCTAGCCCCTCTTAACCTAAGAGGGGAAATCACTAGGACTCCCTCCTAATACCGTCAGATCAACTACCTTGTTTATGAAAAGTTACTGCCCAGCCTGCTATCCCAAAAAAGTCCGCTCGCACTTTCTCTCCTATTCCAGCGAGCTTATTTTTTGGTTTTTTCAGCAACTGCCGCTTGATTTTAGTAAGGGGCGTTACGTCTCTTTTCCGCGCTGGCCCGCCTGGTGTTCTTTGACGCACTGGATCCACATGAGTTTTCGCGCAATTGGTTTGCTTAAATTTATTGAAGAGCCGCGACGCGAAGATCATTTAAATCGCAGTTGGCTTTGTTTGGAAGAGGGGAAACGGCGTGGACTCAAAATTGAAGCCATGCAAATGGCCGGGCGCATGACCGAATACTACCGAGTTTATTTCGGGAGCCGCCGTTGGTATTATGACGGCGTGCCGTGTTTGGAAAGCAATACAGACATTGATGATAAAATTGTGGTTAAGGAAAAATTATTAGCCGCGGGCTTGCCGGTCGCCGAAGGTCAAGTGTTTTGGAAAGAGGCCAAGGGTATGGTTTATGGACGTAAGCTGGGCTTTCCAGTCGTGGTTAAGCCGGGACGCGGCACGCATGCTTTTCACGTGACCGCGCCGGTACGTGATGAAGTCGAACTGTTGACCGCTATTCGCGTGGCCAAACAATATCAGCCGCGCTTTATTATTGAGCGATTTTTATCAGGCAAGCTTCATCGGTTAACCGTCATTGCGCGTCAGCATGTTTTCGCCGCTCGACGTGAAGGACCCAATGTGATTGGTGATGGCCTCAAGACTATTGCCGAGCTGATAAAAATAAAAAATCAGGATCCGCGCCGCAGTCCGCCCGGCATTTCTTATACCACCCTCCACCAGATTCCGCTTGACGGCACGACCGCCCTCTTTCTTGAAGAACAAGGACTATTACCGTCTTCAGTTCCTCCGTCCGGGCAAAAAATTCGTTTATGGAAAAAAGATTCCATCGGTTCGGGTGGCGATATTGAAGAGCTGACCACGGTGATACATCCGGACAATATTGCCATGGCATTGGAGGCGGCGGAAATTTTTGGTTCGGATTTGATTGGTTTTGATTTTATCTGCGACGATTTGTCAAAATCTTGGCATGAACAAACCGGCGGTATTTTAGAGGCCAACTCTCTGCCCTATATTGATTTTCACGCGGCCCCGAGTCAGGGTGAGCCTCAACCCATTGCCGAGCGGATTTGGGATGGCATTCTTTCTAACCCAGAAGTTATTTCTTCTACTCAAATCTACCGTGGCAGTGAAGTTTTTTGGCATGCTATTCGCTGGTTGTATCGCCCTTGGTTGCGGCGTTTTTACTGTTGGTTTATTGGTTTGTTTAGTCCGCGCCGGCGTCAGGAATTTTTAGTTGGACGTTTACCAAATGGAGTTACTCACGATAAGTTCCAAAAATTTTTAGCGGGGCGTGGTTTTGAAACCATTTCGATTTCTTGGATTGATCCCGGAGAAAAAGTTAACGTGCGCAAACGCGTGGATGGTGAAAAACAATATCATGTGCGTTTATTTAACGACGGCGAGATTCGCGGGCACCTGGAATACGCGCCAGAAAGCCGTCCTCTGGCGCATCTTTTAGAGTGGGGTTTTGAGCCCGCTCATGACTATCTGGCTGGTCTTTATCAGGATTTTTTAAAGCACTTTAATTTTCGCTAGTCTTAGCTAAAAAAAGCTGTGGACAAGTGACACAATGCAGTTGAATTTATTGTGTTTTTTTGATACAATTACTGCATTGCGTCATCCCGAACCCCGCTAGACGGGGGAGGGATCCCCGGCGCACAGACGAAGATCCCTCGGTTTTGCTCGGGATGACAATTTTTGATTATGCCAACAAAAAAAGAACAAGTACAAGAAGAATATAATGCCCAGCAAATTACGGTTTTGGAGGGTTTGGATCCGGTGCGCAAACGTCCCGGCATGTATATTGGTGATACCGCGGTAACGGGTCTGCACCATTTGATTTGGGAAGTAGTTGACAACTCCATTGATGAAGCCATGGGCGGGTATTGTCATGACATTACCGTTCAGCTTTTACCAGACAATATAGTTTCCGTGACAGATGATGGCCGCGGTATCCCGGTTGACATTCATAAACAAACAAAAGTTTCGGCTTTGGAAACAGTCTTGACTAAATTACACGCCGGCGGGAAATTTGGTCAGGGCGGTTACAAAGTCTCTGGTGGTCTTCACGGCGTTGGTGTTTCAGTGGTCAACGCGCTGTCAGTTTGGACTAAGGTTGAAGTGCGGCGTGATGATAAACTTTGGGCGCAAGAATACAAACGCGGCAAACCGCAAGGCAAGGTTAAAGTCATTGGTAAGGCTAAAGGCACCGGCACGACTGTGACGTTTCAACCAGATCCCGAAATTTTTCCGTCCCTTAAAGCGGCTGGCGAAATTTATGTTTGGGACACGGTTTTATCGCATTTGCGTCAGCAGGCCTATTTAACACGCGGCGTAAAACTTGACATACGCGACGAGCGGACTGAGCCGGAAAAAAGTTATGCGTTTTATTTTGAAGGCGGCGTGGCTTCGTATGTGCGTCATCTTAATCGGCATAAAGAAGTTAGGCAGGAAACAGTTTTTCACGTACAAAAAGAGCAGGACAATATTCAAGTGGAAATTGGCCTGCAATATACCAATGATTATAAAGAAACATTGTCAAGTTTCGCGAATAATATTTTTACAACCGAGGGCGGCACGCACTTGGTTGGTTTCCGCACCGCGCTAACCAGAACCCTGAATAGTTACGCTCGCGCCAAAGGTTACCTAAAAGAGAAAGACGAAAATTTGCAAGGCGAAGATGTACGCGAAGGTTTGACCGCGGTTATTTCCATTCGCTTGCATGAGCCGCAATTTGAAGGCCAAACCAAAGCCAAACTTGGCAATGACGAAGTTCGTCCAATTGTTGATGGTGTTTTAGGCGAAGCTTTGACCACGTTTTTAGAAGAGCATCCGCGCGAAGCTGAAGCCGTTATTAGCAAATGCGTGCTGTCGGCTCAGGCGCGTCTGGCCGCTCGTTCAGCGCGTGACAGCGTGCTTCGCAAGGGAGCTTTGGATGGTTTTACTTTACCAGGTAAATTGGCTGACTGTTCGTCTCGCGATCCTAAGGAATCAGAAATTTATATTGTAGAGGGGGACTCGGCCGGCGGTTCCGCTAAACAGGGCCGCGACCGTCGTTTCCAGGCGATTTTACCGCTCCGTGGAAAAATTTTAAACGTGGAACGGGCGCGCATTGACAAGATGCTGGCCAACAATGAGCTTAAATCTTTAATTATTGCTCTCGGCACCAACATTGGCGAGCAGTTTGATCTCGCCAAACTTCGCTATGATCGCACTATTATCATGACTGATGCTGATGTTGATGGTGCGCATATCCGCACACTTCTTTTAACTTTATTTTATCGTTACTTGCCGCAATTAATTACTGAAGGACACTTATACATTGCCCAGCCGCCACTATATCGTTTACAGGCCGGCAAGGAAGTACGCTATGCGTACAACGACGAAGAAAAACAAAAAATCGTGGATGAATTTCAAAAAACGCACGCGGCCAAAGGTGACAAGACGGTAAAAACTGAAGCCGGAGAAAAAGATTCTGAAGGGGAGATAATCACGAGTGAAACAGGTGTCGGCGAAACGCTTGAATCACCCCAGGGCGTGCGCATCAATATCCAACGCTACAAAGGTTTGGGGGAAATGAATCCGGGTCAACTTTGGGAAACCACCATGGATCCGAAAACTCGTCTGATGCGGCAGGTGATGGTAGAGGACGCGGAAAAGGCGGACGAACTTTTTGATATCTTGATGGGCGCGGAAGTAGAACCGCGTAAAAAATATATTCAGACCCACGCCAAGAGCGTGAAGAACTTGGATACTTAATGTCAGACCTTAACGCACTGCGAGAAAAAATTCGCGCGTTTACGGCCGAGCGGGACTGGGCGCAATTTCATAATCCCAAAGACATGGCGATCTCTTTAAGTTTGGAAGCGGCTGAACTCTTGGAGCATTTTCAGTGGAAATCCGCGTCGGAAGTTGAAGAATATTTAAAATCGCATCGTGGGGACGTTGCGGACGAAATGGCTGATGTCTTAATTTACCTGATAGAACTTGCGGATATCCTCGGCATTGATCTCTTGAAAGCGGCCAACCAAAAACTTGCCCAAAATGCGGCTAAGTATCCCGTCGCCAAATCCCGTGGGAACGCGAAGAAGTATACGGAGTTGTAAGTCTCACTCCGTCCGTCATCCTCGGCCGCTCTCAAAGCGAGCCGGGGATCCACAAAAATGTGTCTGAAGAAGTCGTCAATCCACAGCTAGACAAAGGCGTGTTGGGGGAATAAAATGGAGTGGTATTTAATCGTAACTTAATCAAAATACGGAGGGATATTTTGAGGTTGATGACAGTTTGTAATGTGAAATTATCATTTGATACAAAACTTGCGGAGGATTATACGAGCCAATCTCAAAAAGTTCGTGTTTTATCTGAGACGTGGGTCGATACTTCTATATTCTCTAATTCGTACGAACCTGCCTGCCGGCAAGGCAGGTAAGAGAATAGTTTGTTTCTATGCCCACCCCCAACAGACAAGACATTACTCCCGGTCTAACCGTTGATATAGTTTTAAAAGAAGATCAGCGGACGGGGAAGTTGACTCGCGGTTTGGTTCAAGAAATTTTGACCAGCTCAAGCTCCCACCCGCACGGCATTAAAATCAGATTAACTTCTGGCCAGGTCGGCCGCGTGCAGAATATTATTACCGCTTGATTTGCGTCATTAAACTATTCCCTTACCTGCCTTGCCGGCAGGCAGGTTCGTACGAATAGGCGAATAGTTTTTACCCCCCCCCGACCAACCATCGCCGATTATGTTAAAGGATATAGAATTATATCAAAGAAAAGTTCAGTATACGCTTCGGGTAAGCCGACGGGCCAGGCGTTTGCGATTGGCAATTTATTGCGATGGAAATTTTGTTGTAACTGCCCCGCAAAATATAAGTGAAAACATTATTGAGCAATTCATTATTAAAAAATCGCAATGGATAATTAATAAGTTAGAATATTTTAAAAGTATTTCGGGGCAGGTATTTCCCAAAGGCACCAATAAGGATTATCTAAAATACAAAGATCAAGCCTTGGCCTTAGCGCGAGAGCGGATTGATTTTTTTAATAAGTTTTTGGGTTTTAGATTCAATAAGATCAATATAAAAAATCAAAAGACTCGTTGGGGCAGTTGTTCAAAGAAGGGGAATCTGAATTTTAATTATAAAATTGTTTTGCTCCCAGAACGTTTGGTTAATTATATTATTGTTCATGAGCTGTGTCACTTAAAAGAGTTTAATCATTCCCAAAAGTTTTGGAATTTGGTGGCCAGCATTATACCAGACCATTCATCCATCAGGCACGAACTCAAAAAGGGCGCTATAAATCCTTATTAACCAATACCCTAATTCGTACGAATAGGCGAATATTAAGTCTGTATGTATAAGAAGGAGGAAAAACCGCGCTTGATAGTGGGACCGCCTAAATAGATGACAAAATGCTAACGATTTGACAAAATCCTAGTTATCGTCTATAATGGTGCACACTTAGGAAACAGAGTCGAGTTTCTCGCTATAAGCCATCATATTCAACAATTATATGACCGGAACTATCAAAACCCTTACAGACCGGGGATTCGGATTCATTGCTCGCGAAGGCGAAGCCAAGGATCTTTTCTTCCACTCTAAGGAATTGAAAGGCGTAATGTTTGACGAACTCA
This sequence comes from uncultured Gammaproteobacteria bacterium, assembly GCA_964535685.1. Classification (GTDB taxonomy): domain Bacteria; phylum Patescibacteriota; class Patescibacteriia; order CAZHTB01; family CAZHTB01; genus CAZHTB01. Next base: position 34,231 of record CAZHTB010000024.1, on the reverse strand, counting down.
AGGTCGGCGATGCCGTCACCTTTGATCTCGTGCAGAGCGAAAAAGGCCCTGCCGCCGTCAACGTCGCTCGCGCCTAAAAACGCTCTTGCGTGCTAAAAGCAATTGTGCTATCATGCAACTTAAGTGACCCGAACGGGTCATTTTAAGTAGAACAAAACCCGTATTTTCAAGCCTTTTATGAATAAAATCGTCACTTATTTTCGTGAGTCTTGGGAGGAGCTAAAGAAAGTGGCTTGGCCAACCAAGCACGAGACGTTGGCTTATACCGGCCTCGTTATCTTGATGAGTGTTGGTTTGGCGGCTTTTTTGGGCGCTGTTGATTACATTTTTACTTGGGGCCTGGAGAAATTTCTTATAAGATAAGCTGTTTTATGCCAAAGCAAGTATCGCATGAAGGGCGGCGGTGGTATGTTATTCACACCTATTCAGGGTATGAAGAAAACGTGGCGCGCAGTCTGCGCCAGCGTATTGAAACGCTAGACATGCAAGACAAAATTTTTAACGTGCTGGTGCCGACGGAGAAAAAAATAAAAATCAAAAACGGCAAACGCAAAGTCGTGGAAGAGAAAATTTTTCCCGGCTACGTCATGGTAGAGATGATCGTGAACGATGATTCCTGGTACGTGGTGCGCAACACGCCGAATGTGACCGGCTTTGTCGGAACAGGCGTGACCCCAACACCGGTGTCTGATGAGGAGATTAAGGGGTTGCTCAAACGCGCTGGTGAAGAAGAACCGACCTACCGTATTGATGTGGCGGCGGGTGATCCGGTTAAAGTTACCGATGGGCCGTTTAAGAATTTTGACGGCAAGGTGGCGGAAGTTGATGAGGCTAGGGGCAAGATTAAAGTTTTTGTTTCTCTCTTCGGCCGCGAAACGCCCGTCGAGCTTGATTTCTTACAAATTAAAAAATTAGTTTAAGTATGGTAAAACCAGATCGTTACATCGCCGCTATTGGTCGTCGCAAATCCGCCAGCGCCCAAGTCCGTTATTTTCCTAAGGGCAAGGGCGTTATCACTATTAACAACCAAGAATTGGAAAAGTATTTCCCGCATTTTGAATATCAGGAGGAAGTACGTCAGCCGTTTACTATTATTAAAGAAGCAGCCAAGGGCGATGTTACAGTCTTGGTTAAGGGTGGTGGCAAGCATGGACAAGCCAAAGCCATCGCGTTGGGTTTGTCTCGGGCTTTGGTCAAACTTGACCCAACTTATAAGACAACACTTAAACAAGCTGGCCTAATGACTCGTGATCCTCGCGCTAAGGAACGTAAGAAACCTGGCTTGAAACGCGCTCGCCGCGCCCCGCAGTGGAGTAAACGTTAAATTTGTGTTAAACTGCATATAGCTATGCTTTTAACGAAATTGAGGCTATATAATAAACTAAAGACCCTAAAAGAATTTTTTACCGCCAATAAATACTATTCGGAGGCGTTTTTTGCGTATTGCAACAAATTACCAGATCGAGTTGAAGTAAGCTGGGAAAGAGATAATAACTATATAATTGGAACGGTAAAAACCGACGATAGAGAATTTGTGACTCAAGGGATTAGCGCTGGAGATTTCATTGAGATGGTTAACGAATCGCTTATAGTCTCTTATGATATTCCTAGGGATTATGCAGATATTGTAAAGAAAGCTAAGGTGTTTGTCCCGTCAGCAGAGGAATTAGAAAAGCTTCGCGATCCAAGTATCAAGAGCGCTAATTTTGGTATTAAACGATTAGAATTAAAATTGGCTTAAATATATATGGGGGGATATGCCAATATAAAAATTAAAAAGTTTTATAATTTTTTAGAGTGGTTAAAAAATCATAAACCAGTGGAAGTTATTTCTGGTGGAAAACATGTGGTAAAGATTCGTTGTATTGCAACCAATGAAGTCTATCCATTACCGTTGAGCCATAAAGTAATTAATAAACATATTATTAAGAGTTTCCGAGACTGGTTAATAAAAAATGATGTTTGCACGCAGGAAGAGTTTGATAGAAAATTAAAAGGTCAGACATTTAATTAGGTGAATCTAATATTAAAATTATGAAGTTTCTTCGCATGTTAACTCGCATTTTTTCCGTCCTTGGTGTACTTAATTTTCTTTTGATTGGGTTTTTTGGTTGGGACGCTACAGCTTTATTTGTTAGTTGGGGAGTGTTAGTCGTACGGGCGTTTTACGTTCTTTGTGGCGTTTCAATTCTAGTGGAATTATATTCTCGTAAAACAGAGCGGTAGTGGCATGACTCATGTAGCATGTAACACAAACGTTCCGATCTCACGTCGGGGCGTTTTGGTATTGCCCCTATAAGCTAAAAGCTGTAAGCTATAAGCTATATTATGCCAGGCATTGCTCAAAATACGAGTTATTTAGCCAGCGCTTATACCGTACAAAAAGTCCTGGCCTTCTTTTATTTTGTCGCGTTGGCCAGATTTTTAGGACCGGCTGGCGTGGGTCAGTATGTCTACGCGCTGTCCTTTGCTACGCTGTTGAGTGTCTTTCTCGATTTTGGTTTGCGCCAAGTTTTAATTCGCGCGGTGGCGCAGGGGGAGGCAACTACTCGTTCCTTACTGCGACGACTGTGGTGGTGGACAGCGGTAAGTGGATTAGTTGTTTTGGTGGGTATTGTTTTTTTGATGGGACCAAAGTTTGGCGAATCGCGGGGGTTAAGCGTGTTGGTGGCGACTATCGCTATGCTGTTAGATGCCGTGACCCTAACGTTGTGGGCGCTGTTTCGTGGTAAACAAAATTTATGGTATGAGGCGCGTAGTTTTATCGCGCAGTACGCGGTGGTGGTGGCTTTAGGTAGTTGGTTGGCTTGGCAGGGGTTTTCGGTGGTGTGGGTGGTGGGCGCGGTTTTGGTGGCAAGCTTTGTACATTTAGGTCTGGCGGTGGCCGCGGTGTTGAGGAGTGAAAAATTGTTGCCTCCTGGCGAGACGGTACTGACGTGGCGACAAGCGCTCAAATCCGGTTTTCCTTTTTTGTTGGCGGCAATTTTTTCTCGTGGTTATGGTTATCTTGATGTGGTATTACTTACTCATTTGATTGATGAGCGGGCGGCTGGTCTCTATAGTGCTGGTGGTAAAATTTATACGGCTCTGCAATTTATTCCCGGTTCACTGGCCGCGGCTTTGTATCCGGCCATGAGTGAGAAAAGTACGGACGAGTCAGCCTTGCAGAGAATTTTTGAACGGGCGATGTGGTTTTTGTATCTCGTGGCTGTTCCGTTGATGGTGGGACTCTTGACGCTCGGCCGGCCGTTTATGCTTTTGCTGTACGGACAAAAATTTTTAGCCAGCGTGCCGGTCATTCAAGTTTTGGCCCTCGTGTTCTTTTTTGCGTGGATGGGCTTTGTTTATAATGCTTTGCTTAATGCCACTCATCGCCAATCCATTGCCACCATCAACATGGGGATTGCTCTAGTAGTAAGTGTGGCGGCCAATCTGGTTTTGATTCCGCGTTTCGAAGTTATGGGTCCGGCTGTGGCCGTGGTGTTGTCGCAAGGTGTGTTATTTGTGTTGGGAACCATTTGGGCTAAACGTCTTCAGATGTCGCTCTCTTCCGAGACGATTAGGCGCATGCTAAAAGTGGCGTTGGCCGGAGGAGCGCAAGCAATCGTGGCTCTAATTTTGTTACCAAACGCGATTCTGGCTTTTGTGTTTAGTGGTGCGGTTTTTGTTGCCGTAGTTTTGATAACTAAAGCGGTGGGGACAGGGGAGTGGCAGTTGATAAAAAAAGTATGGCCAAAGTAAGCGTAATTATTCCGGTGTATAATCACGCGCGCGAGCTGGCGTCGTGTCTGGCCAGCCTTAAACAGCAAACGTTTCAGGATTTTGAAGTTATTGTAGAGGAAGACCGAGAACATTTAGGTGCGCCTGTCGCGCGTAATCGTGGCTTTAGTAAATCCCGCGGCGAGTATGTTTTATTTTCCGACGCGGATATTGTCTGGAACTCTGACGCTTTAGAAAAAATGGTGCGTGAACTAGATCGCCGCCCAGAAGTGTCATACGTCTATGCTTCTTTTTGTTGGGGTAAAAAAATGTTTCGGGCTTTGCCATTCAGCGCCGAGAGACTCCGTCAGGTAAATTATATTCACACTAGCGCGCTGATTCGTCGTGAGCATTTCCCCCCAAACGGTTTTGACGAGTCGCTTAAAAAATTTCAAGATTGGGATTTGTGGCTGACAATGTTAGGGCAAGGACACGTCGGCTTTGGCATGCCTGAAGTTTTAATGTTTATTAAACCGGGTGGGACTATGAGTTCATGGCTTCCCGGGTTTGTTTATCAACTACCCGGCGCGAAATTTTTGTTTCCGGCCGTTAAAAAATATCAAGAGGGGAGGGAAGTGATAAAAAAGAAGCATGGGTTATGAGATTATTTTGGGCTACGCTTAAGATTTCGTTTCAGCGCGCTTTGGCTTACCGCGCCGCCAGCGTGGTCTGGATTTTATTTGGTTTTGTTTGGCTGTTACTATGGCCCCTAATGTGGTTGGCTATTTTACGTGCTGGTGGTACGCTGGCGAATTATACAGCCCTAGAGGTAATTTTGTATTTTGTTTTATTATTTTTACAATTACAAATTTTTAACTCGCATGTTGAAGACAGTATTACCACTGATGTGCGCGATGGAGAACTGACCTTGTATCTTTTACGACCGTTGAATTATCTTCGCTATCTCTGGGAGGCAGAGTGGGGATTCCGTCTCCATCGTATTTTATTGTTATTGCCATTGGCGGCGGCGGCGTTGGCTCTGCTGTCATTTGGTCAGCATTGGCCCACTTTCTGGCAATGGTTGGGGTATGCGTTACTGTTATTACCGTTAACGTTTTTACGTTTTTTATTAAGTTCTGTTGTTGGGTTATTTTCCTTGTGGTTTACCGAAATGAGTGGCTGGATTCATTTTTTTTGGATTGTGGAAAGTTTGTTGGCCGGGGAATTAAGTCCGCCGGAGTTTATGCCAGCTGGTTGGCACTGGTTGATTTTTCATAACCCGTTTTATTTGGTTGGGGCTTTTCCCTTGCGAGTTTTATTGGGTAAGGTCGGCGTGGTTGAGTATTTTACCAGTAGTTTGGAACTTTTGTTGTGGGCCGTACTGGTACTGGGTGTGGTAAGGTTCTTGTGGCGGCGCGGGGTTAAACGTTTTACCGGGATTGGTTTATGAAATTAAAAAGATATTTAAAACTTATCAAATCATTTTTTCTTTACGTCTTAAGCCGCGAGACAGAGTTTAGGACTAATTTTTTAGTAAGTTTCAGTATTGGTTTTGGCTGGTTTATATTGTTCATGATTGGTTTTCAGGTTATTTTTCAGCATACGGATCAACTGCTCGGTTGGACCAAATGGCAAGTGGTTTTTCTCCTGGCCCTGTCGTATTTTTTTGAGGATTTGGTAAATACCGGATTTCGTGAGGGGGTTATGGGATTACCAGCGGACATTGTGAAGGGGAATATAGATGGTATCTTAGTTAAACCAGTTGATCCGCAGTTTTATATTTCTTTCCGGAAAATAAGTCCGATTGATTTTTTTGATGCTTGTTTTAGTTTGACTCTTTTAGCTGTTATCACTTACCATGCCGGTTTATTTGTGAGCTGGAATGCGGTGGCGGGCTTTGCACTTTTATTAGTGAGTGGTCTGGTTATTGCTTATGGAGTAGCTGTTACGTTGGCCTCACTGGCGTTTTGGTGGCAGGGCATAGAAAATATTCGCTATCTGTTTATTGCTGTTACGGAAAGCGGTAAGTATCCGCTGGACGTTTTGGGTAAATTGGCGCGACCGATTGTCTTGACCATTTTACCCGTCATGGTCATGGTGAATTTTCCCGCGCAAGCGTTTTTTGGCCGCTTGGAATGGTATTGGTACTTTTACAGTTTCGCTCTAGCCGGCGTCTGGCTGTGGGGGAGCCGTAAATTTTTCTTGTTCGCGCTTCGGCATTATTCCAGCGCCTCTAGTTGATTTCTAATTTTGTTAAGAGTAAACTGTTACTATATGCCAGTCATTGAAGTAAAAAATTTAAGCAAAACCTACGAATACCACAAAAAGGCGCCGGGGGTTAAGGCCGCTCTCAAAAGTTTGTTTCACCGTGAAAAGTTGTACAAAACAGCGGTGGATCAGGTTTCTTTTTCCGTGGCAGAAGGGGAGTTAGTGGGTTTTTTGGGTCCGAACGGGGCGGGTAAGACCACGACGCTTAAGATGCTGTCCGGTATTTTGCATCCTTCCGGTGGTGGAGCTCTAGTACTTGGCTATACGCCTTGGCAACGTCAGTCCGCGTACCAAAAACAATTTGCTTTGGTTATGGGACAAAAAAATCAGTTGTGGTGGGATTTACCAGCCATGGAAAGTTTTTTGTTAAATAAAGAAATTTACGAAGTGCCGGAAAAACAGTTTCGCGCCACGCTTGATGAACTTGTGGACTTGCTCGAGATCAAAGATATTTTGGATGTCCAAGTGCGCAAGCTGTCACTCGGCCAGCGCATGAAGGCGGAATTAGTGGCGGCCTTACTGCATAGCCCCAAGGTTTTGTTTTTGGATGAGCCAACCATTGGTTTGGATGTCGTGAGTCAGTTGCGCATTCGTGATTTTATAAAAAAATATAACCGGCTGACTAAGACCACTATTCTCTTGACCTCTCATTACATGGAAGATGTGGTAGCGCTCTGTCGTCGGGTCATCATAATTAATGAAGGTAAAATTATGTATGACGGCAGTTTGAGTGAACTGGTTGATCAGCACGTTGATCACAAAGTATTAAAAATTACTTTTACTCAAGCAGTGTTGAAGACTGATCTCGAGACGTACGGGAAGGTAAAAGAGTATGAGGCCGAGCGAGTCGTGCTTGAGGTTAAGAAAGATCGCGTGCGCTTCGTCGCGGCGGAAATTTTAAGCAAACTGCCGGTTGATGACATTTTAATTGATGAGGTGGAAATAGAAGAGGTAATCCGTCACGTTTTTACGCACTAGGCTATGGATGTGTCTATTGTCATTCCGTCTTGGAATGTGCGCGATCTCCTGCGCCGTAATTTACAAAGTTTGCGTAACCACACACCAGGTTTAAGCGTTGAAGTTTGCGTGGTGGATAACGGGTCAGTAGACGGTAGCGCTGAGATGGTTGCGCGTGAATTTCCCGAGGTCAGATTGATTCGTAATTCAGTGAATTTGGGTTTTGGAGCAGCAGTTAACCAGGGAATAGGGGCGACGAGTGGCGAGTATGTTTTAATTTATAATGATGACGCGGAATTTACCGATGACCATCTTCTAGATTTGGTGCGTTATTTAAAAGAGCATCAGCAGGTTGGAGTCGTTGGCTGTCACTTAACCAACGCGGATGGTTCAACCCAAGCTTCGGTGCGTTTGGACCCCAGTTTTTTTGATCAAGCTTTGATTTTGTTAAAGTTACGTAATTTTTTTCCGCAGTGGCTCAAAAGTTATGAGTGCGCCGGTTTTGATTATACTAAGGAGCAAGTCGTGTCCCAGCTCATGGGCGCTTTTTTATTGGTATCGCGCAAGCTTCTTGATAAATTAGGATTATTTGACCCGGGATTTTTTGCTTGGTTTGAAGAAGTGGATTTACTGCGACGCATTCGCGAATCTGGCTTGGAGTTGCGCTATGTGCCGCTCATGACGGTTAAACATATCAAAGGCGCGAGCTTTGGTAAGATGTCGCCCCTGCGTCTCCAGTTAATTTGGCAGCATAGTTTGCGGCACTATTTTTGGAAGCACGGGCATTACCTTACCTCAATCGCCCTACTGCCGTTTCAGGTCGTGGGTTTACTTTTGGCATCGTTTTTACAACTAACGGGGCGCGATCTTGTACGTCGCTGGATGAAAGAAAAATATGGCAAAGCTTAGCTGGCGACGGGTAGGCCTGATCGCGGCCGCGGGTCTTGGGGTTTATCTGTTTTCACTTGTCGGTTTCCTTGTGTCGGCTTTTGTCCCGATATTTTTTTGGTTACTGGCTACGGTGTTTTTTGTTTTGACTTGCAGGCGGACCGAATATGGTCTGGTAATAATTTTTGCCGAACTTATCTTGGGAGCGCAAGGGTATCTTGTGTCTTGGCGGGGGCTTTCACTTCGCATCATGTTTTTTTTAATTTTTATGGTCGTGGCGCTGGCGCGACTCTATATTGAGCGCGCTGATTTACAAGAGAAGTTGCGAGAAGATTCGCATTTACTCGGAGTATGGGGAATTTTTTTGGTGTGGCTGGGTTGGTCTTTCTTGAACGGGTGGTTACATAATGAAGCGGGGGCGGTATTTTTTGACGCGAACGCTTATTTTTTTCTGGCGCTTTTTCCGCTTTGTTGGTATTTCTGGCGCACTAACCGTTGGCCCAGCGCCTTGTTAAATGATGTGGTTGCGGGTACACTGGCCGCCCTGGGCATGTTTACCTTTGGGATGTACTTGCTTTTTACTCATGACCTTTGGGCACCGGTTTCACTGACTATTTTTCGTTGGTTACGTGATACGAAATTAGCAGAGCCAACAAATCTTGGTAGCACCTGGAGATTTTTTATGCAGAGCCAAGTTTTTGTACTGTTTGGATTTTTTGTGGTCAGCCAAGCTTGGGTAAAAAAAGAACTATCATGGGTTACTTCTTTTCTAGCCCTGAGCGGTTTATTTTTTCTGCTTATCGTGGCCTTCTCGCGCAGTTTTCTGGTTGGGTTGGGGAGTGGCCTCGTAGTTTTTTTATTAGTTAGTCTACGTACGGCGGGGTGGCGGCGAGTTTTACAGTACAGCTTGCTGGGAGCAGCAGCTTTGGTGTTAGCCTTGGGATTGTCTCGGGCTTTGGCCCAGCATCCCCTGAATAACGGAACAGTCGCACGCTTAGAAGTTACGGGGGACGCGTCATGGATCACGCGGAAGAATGAACTTTGGCCACTGTGGCAAAAAATTAAAGAGCATCCTTTTATTGGTTCTGGGTTTGGCACGGCGCTCGCTTATGAAAGCGCTGATCCTCGGCACGTGGGTCAGTATACAACTTTTGCTTTTGAGTGGGGCTATCTTGATATGGTTTCCAAGTTTGGTATAGTGGGGTTGTTACTGTATGGGTGGTGGTTGATTTTGAGCGTTAAACTTAACAAAGAAGCGGACTGGAAACACTTAGCCCCCCTAGCTGCTTTACTCACGCTCAATCTGGTGACACCGTATTTAAATCATCCGCTCGGATTAGGGTATATTTATTTAGCTACGTTTTGGCGCTATGAGTAAGGTGGCTATCCAATTATTGTCCTGGAATGGACTTAAATATTTGCCTGGCTGTTTTGATTCTTTGTTTAAGCAAACTTATAAAGATTTTTCTTTGTATGTGTTGGACAATGGCTCCCGCGATGGCGCGCGGGAGTGGCTAAAAAAAGAAGAACAAGCCGGACGTTATAAATTTACTTTATTTGAACAGGTACAGAACTTGGGCTTTGCCGGTGGTCATAATATTTTGTTTGAGCAGCATCAAGCTACGTATGTGCTGTTATTAAATCAGGATATTATTTTTGAACCGGATCTTTTGGAAAAATTAGTGCGTTTTATGGATGAGCATCCGCGTGTTGGAGCGGTGGGCGGAGTTTTGTATCGCTGGAAACGTACACCTGAAGAAACGCCGGTTATTGATTCGTTGGGTTTAAAATTATTAGCCAACGGTCGCGTCATTGAGTTGGGGCAAGGTGAGGGAGCCGCGTTAGTGCCGGCTATTCCTCAAGAAATTTTTGGCGTGTCCGGAGCTTTGCCGTTGTATCGCCGCGCCGCGTTTGATCAGCTTAAAGCCGAGCAGGGTGAAATTTTTGATGGTTCATTTTTTGCTTACAAAGAAGACGTGGATTTGGCTTGGCGTTTGCGTCTTGGTGGTTGGCAGGCCTGGTTAGAGCCGCGAGCCATTGGGTGGCATGATCGCACGATCGCGGGGGATCGTGCTCTTGGTGATTTGACCGCTAGTAAAGGAAGGAAGGGGCGTCATCAAATCGCGCGTTTTCATTCTTATCGCAATCAACTAGTGATGTTGCTTAAAGATACACCTCTTGAAGTTTGGCGTCAGACATGGTACAAGATAGGGTGGTACGAGCTTAAGAAATTTTTTTATTTATTAGTCCTGGAACCAAGAACGTGGTGGTTTGCCTGGCAGGAGTTGCCCGATGTATCAAAACTCCTTGCTAAACGACGTCACGTCCAGGGTAATCGGCGGGTGACGCCTAGAGAGATATGGACATGGTACCAGATGTAATAATTATTATTGTCGGTTATAAATCGCGCGGGTTGTTGCGCAATTGTTTGTTGTCTCTGCGTGAGACAATAGTGGGTACGCGTTTTAATATAAAAATTTTGGTGGTTGATAACGCTTCACATGACGGCACAGCCGAGATGATTGGGGCGGAATACCCGGAGGTTGAGGTGGTCGAAAGTCCGACCAATGACGGCTTTGCCTGTGGGGTTAATCAAGGTTTGGCTCGGTCAGCGCGCTATTATTTTTTATTGAATCCGGATATTTATTTTCCTGAAGCCAAGTCCATTGACCGTTTGCTGGAATGGTTGGAGGCGCATCCTAAAGTTGGTATGGCCAGTCCAAAACTTCTCTACCCCAATGGACAAATTCAGTTGTCCTGTTTTCGTTACCCCAAATTTTGGGCGCCGGTTTGTCACCGAACTTTTTTTGGGCGAACAGTTTGGGGTAAGCGCGTGGTTGATGAGCACTTGATGGTTGATTTTGATCATGAAAGCGAACGACCGGTTGATGGGGTTTTTGGCGCGGCCATGTTGGCGCGGGCCGAAGCGGTTGAAGCTGTCGGACCCATGGATCAAAAAAACTTTTTTATGTTTTTTGAAGACATTGATTGGTGTCGGCGTTTTAACCAGGCGGGTTGGCCGGTTTATTACGTGCCCCAGATTACTCTTGTTCATTACCACGGACGCCCTTCTTCAGGATCCTGGCGCGCAGTTTTTACCAATCCGGTCATGCGTATGCATATCAAGAGTTGGATTAAATATTTTTGGAAATGGCGCCGTGGAAGTTTATGATCGTTCACCTGTCTCGTCGTGTTTTGCAAACTTCAATTTTATTGGCTTTATTTTTGGTAGCTCTCGGTTTTGGTTTAGTTTGGTTCAGCTGGCGAGAGAAAACCATTTCCCAGACGCCGTTTCCGAGTGGTGGGGTGATGGAGACTTGGCGTCCCCTGCTTGGTTGGGATAAACCGATGACATATTTGGTATTTTTTCAAAACAGTGCTGAACTACGGCCGACCGGCGGTTTTTGGGGAAGCTATGCCGTAGTGACTTTAGATAAGGGCAAGCTTGTGACTTTTAAAACCGATGACATTTATAATTTAGATAAAAAAGTCGTAGGTTCGCTCGTCATGCCCGAGGCGCCGGCTCCACTTCGCCAATATTTAAAAGTTCAGCGTTGGTATTTGCGCGATGCTAATTGGTCGCCGGATTTTCCCACCAGTGCCAGACAAGCTTTGGATTTTTATAAGCGTGAAGGTGGGATCGAGCGTCTTGATGGCGTGGTGGGGGTGACGCCCGATCTTTTTACCGATTTCCTGCGTCTCCTTGGTTCAGTGGAAGTGGCCGGCCAAATCTTTACTCCTGAAAACGCTGTTGAACAATTAGAATATTTTGTTCAAGTGGGCTATCGTACCGAGGGCATTGCCAAAGATCAACGTAAAGACGTGCTGTATCCACTAGCCCAAACTATTATTCGTCGTTTGATTGACAAATCGCCGCTCGTGTGGTTCAATGTGTATACTATCTTAGAAAAAGCTTTGGTCCGTCGAGATTTGCAGATGTATCTAGTCAACCCGCAACTTGAGCAGGAATTGTTTGGCCGTGGTTGGGCCGGAGAGATCAAGACTGCGCCCGGGGATTATTTAATGGTGGTAGATGCCAATCTGTCAGCTTTAAAAACTGACCCGAAAGTACAGCGAGAAATAAGCTATGAGCTGGGGTCAGACTGGCAGGCCACGGCGACGATTCGCTATCGTCATTTAGCGACTCAAGCGGATTGGCGTACGACTGATTATAAAACTTATTTGCGGGTTTATGTGCCCAAGGGGAGTAAACTCAAATCTTCGCCCCAGAATGTCTTAATTACACAGGAATTGGGGAAAACGGTTTTTGCTTTATATCACATAGTGCCTTTGGGTCAAGAACGTTCAATTAGTTTCACTTACGAGCTACCTCCAATCATCAAAGCTAAGCCGTATCAATTGTTAGTACAGCGTCAAGCTGGCACAGCGTCGTACCCATTGCGTTTGCGGATTAAACAAGGAGCAGAACCAAAAATTTTAGATACTAATCTAGACCACGATGTCAGTCTTCATTAAAAAAATTGCCATTGATCTTGGCACGGCCAATACACTGGTTCACATACCGGGCAAGGGTATTGTCATGAACGAGCCGTCGGTAGTGGCCATCTCTTTGCCTGACCGACAGGTTTTGGCGGTCGGTGATGAGGCCAAGGAAATGATTGGCCGCACCCCTGACAGTATTGTGGCCAGTCGTCCGCTCAAAGAAGGAGTGATTGCGGATTATCGGACCACCGAGGCCATGTTGCGCTATTTCATTCGCAAGGCGCTCGGCGGTTTACATTTTTTTCGGCCAGAAGTCATGGTAGCTGTCCCAGCCGGCATTACTTCAACTGAACGGCGCGCGGTCATTGATGCCACTATGGCGGCTGGCGCTAAAGCCGCTTACATTATTAAACAGCCCATTGCGTCCGCGATTGGCGCGGGTATTCCCATTGGCGCCGCTTCAGGACACATGATTGTGGAAATTGGTGGTGGCACGAGCGAGATCGCCGTTATTTCTTTAGGCGGCATTGTGTCCAATACTTCAGTACGCGTTGGCGGTAACAAGTTTGACGTGGCCATTGCTGAATACATTCGTAAAAAATATAACTTGGCCATTGGCGAGCGTACCTCTGAACAAGTAAAAATTCATATTGGCTCGGCTCTGACTTTGGATGAAAAATTATCTATGGATGTGCGAGGACGCAACATGGTTTCTGGTTTGCCCCGTACCGTGACGATTACCTCTGACGACATTACTGAAGCGATTCAAGACGAATTGAATGGGATTATTACCGCTATCAAACAGGTCTTGTATGACACGCCGCCTGAACTGTCGGCCGATGTGATTGATAAGGGTATGGTGCTGTCCGGTGGCACCTCGCTCTTGCGCAATATTGATAAATTATTTGCTCGTGCCACTGGCGTACCAGCTTATGTAACTGATGATGCCTTATTGTCCGTGGTTAAGGGTACCGGCATAGCTCTGGAAAATTTGCAAAGTTACAAAAAGAGTATCCTGACAGAGCGTTAAAAACATGATACCATGACGGGTGGTCTATGCTACTTCAAGATCAAACCTTGTGGACGACATTACTTCAGGCCTTTCAGGGTGGCCGACTTACCATGCCAATTATTTTGTCAGGTCCAGTGGGGGTGGGAAAAACAACGCTGGTGGAGCGTTTTTGTCGGGCTATCTGGTGCGCGAAAGGTGGAGAGGACGGGTGCGCGGTCTGCCATTTAGTCACCAGTCGTACCTATCCTGATTTATTGTGGCTGGAGCGAAAAGAGGGAGCGTCAGAGATTAGTATTGAGCAAATCCAGGAAGGTTTGCGGCGTTTATCAAGTACTAGTCTTATGGGCGGCTGGCATGTCACGGTGGTGGCAGAGGCGGAGCGGCTGAATGAGAATAGCGGGAATATTTTGTTAAAATATTTAGAAAATTTACCAGCTCGTTCTTTATTTTTCTTTTTAGTTAAGGGGGAGCAAGCTTTGTTGTCAACTATCCAGAGTCGTGCCATGTCACTCAAGCTTTTACCGTTATCATTAGAGCGTTTGCGGCATGAGTTTTCCTGGGAGCCAACGCTTTCTGTTGAAGTACGTGCCCAGCAACTATTACTCTGTGGCGGTTGTCCTGGGTATTTGGCGCGCTGGCAGCAAGACCCAGCAGATTGGGAGGTGATGGCGGAACAGGCTGGTTTAGTTCATATGTGGGCTCAAGGTGAGCTCTCGGCGCATCGTCAGTTGGTGGAAACATTAGAAGGACTTCCTTTACTTGAACAACGAGAGTGCGTAGAGACTTGGCTTCGTTTGGCCGAATTAAACTGGCGACCTCTTGAGCGCGTGAGCTTTTCAGCCGCGGCTCTTTTAAATATTTGGCAGACGCGTGAAGCCATACACGCTTATGTCACTCCACGTCTTTTATTGGATACTTTATTTTATTCTTATCTTTCTTTATGAGATCATTTTCTTTTTCTTGGCGCTGGCTCTTGGTTGTGGCACTGCCACTACTGGCCGGTTTTAGCGCTTGCGGCATCACGGTTGATAGCGGCGGTGGGGGAAGTAGTAGTGGCTCTCCAGTCGCGGTCGTGACGGGGGGAGTTTTCCGTTCTGGGGATAAAGGTGAAAATTGGGAAGCGCGGGTTTTGGTTGATGACAGTAAGAAAGCGAGAGTAACCATTGAGGGGACTAATATTTTATCACTGATTTTTTTTCCCGCTGACAGTCGCATTATGTATGCTGGCACGCGGGAACATGGGGCGTATCGTACCTTGGATGCTGGCGAACACTGGGCATCTTTTTTTACCGCGCGCGGAGCTGTGCCGTTTGTTGCCCCTCACCCGAAAAATGCCGAAGTGGTCTATGTGGCCCAAGGCAATCGTGTTCTCAGGACCGAAGACGCGGGTAAAACCTGGACCCAGATTTATTTAGACGGCGTGGCTAATCAAGCTATCAGCGCGCTGGCTGTACACCCGATATGGAGTCAGCAGGTTTATCTTGGTACATCTGACGGCCGCGTCATTAAGAGTGAGGACGCGGGTAAAACTTGGACACTGCTTAGCAACTTTAAAAATCGGGTTTATACTATTCATTTACAAAAGACCAACCCCAACCGAGTTTATGTTGTTTTAGCCACGAACGGCTTACAGCGTTCTGAAGACGGCGGACAATTTTGGGATGACATTAGTGAGGGACTGCAACGGTATCCAGGAGGTAAAAATATGCACGCAAGTGTGCTCGTACCTGGCGGCGAAAACGATTTCTTGATTTTAGCCAGCGACTATGGTTTAATACGCTCTACTGATGGCGGTTTAAGTTACGAAGCCATCCAGCTGGTAACACCACCTAATACTGCCCCCATTACCAGTTTGGCCGTTAATCCTCATAATGGCCGTGAATTGTACTACGCTACGGCCAATACGTGGTATCGTTCCCTGAATGGAGGAGAAGATTGGACGGTTAAAAGGCTCCCCATTGCTAATCGCGCCGCCACTGCTCTGGTGGTTGACTTCTTTAATTCGCAGGTGCTTTATTTAGGAGCGGCACGTCTTGATAAATAATATGTTTTTTTTAGAACAACACCATAGTCATTTTGAAGGAGTCACGGAACATCTCAAGCATGAGTTGGGTACGTTACGAGTTGGCCAGGCCACCCCGTCTTTAGTTGAGAATGTCAACGTTCTGGCTTATGATGTTGTGACTCCCCTAAAGCAGTTGGCCAGTATCAGCACTAGTGATAGCCGTACTTTGGTCATCCAACCCTGGGATAAGAGTATTACTAAAGATATTGAGAAAGCTCTCTTTGTCGCTAACTTGGGTTTAACGCCGGTGGTGGACGGTCAGAACATTCGGTTGACCATGCCTCCCCTAACTGAAGAACGTCGTAAAGACATGGTTAAGTTGGTTTATCAAAAATTAGAACAAGCTAAACAATCCCTGCGTCAGGCTCGCGACGCGGTGCGAGACAAAGTGGTAACCGCGGAAAAAAGTAAAGAATTGTCCGAGGATGACCGTTTTCGTTTGTTTAAAGATATTGATAAATTGTCTACGAGTACTGCTAATTCACTTCAAAGTTTAGTCGAAGAAAAAGAAAAACAGATCATGACTATTTAATATGCTTGTAACCGTTGTCGTTTTTGTCCTCTTATTAGGATTGTTGGTATTTGTTCATGAGTTGGGGCATTTTTTGGCCGCTCGCTTTTTTGGCATTACGGTTCATGAGTTTGGTTTTGGTTTTCCTCCGCGTTTGTTTGGTTGGCGCCGTCGTCCGGATTCTACACTCTATTCAATCAATTGGTTGCCGCTCGGGGGCTTTGTCAAGATAAAAGGAGAACAGGGTGAGGCGGGCGATGAGCCGGACAGTTTTTGCGCCAAGCCAGCTTGGCAAAGGTTTTTAGTTTTGACAGCGGGGGTGGGTATGAACATTATCCTGTGTGCCGCATTGTTGATCATTGGCTATCAAGTTGGGGTGCCAACGATTATTGAAGAAAATACTGGCGGGTTCCAACGCGAGGTAAAATTGCAGATTGCTGAAGTCCAACCCGGCTCACCGGCGGCGGTAGCGGGATTACAAAGTGGGGATATTTTACTTTCTTTGGCCGGTAGACAAATGCGTACGCCTCAAGAAGTGCAGTATTTTGTGGAGCCTCGGGATCATATTTCTTTAGATTTAGTAGTGCGGCGCGGTAATCGCGAATTGCGTTTGGGGGTGACGCCGCTTAATTCACCTCAAGGTACTGGCGCGGTTATGGGCGTGGCCCTGGTGCAGACCGGCCTGGTTTCCTATCCGGCTTGGACCGCGGTGGTGAAGGGGCTGGCGGCCACGGGGCATTTATTTATGGAAATTGTTAAGGCTTTTGGCATGCTCCTTAAAGATATTGTTTTGCACGCGGCCTTAACCCAGAATTTGTCCGGACCCGTTGGTATAGCCATTATTACGGGGCAGGTGGTACAGCTTGGCTGGCTCTACCTGATTCAGTTTGCCGCGCTATTATCCATGAATCTGGCTATTTTGAATTTCATTCCTTTTCCGGCCTTAGATGGCGGTCGAGTTTTGTTCTTATTGTTGGAAAAAATTCGTGGTCGGGCAGTCAGTGCCGAACTGGAAAATTGGTTTCATACGGTTGGTTTTGCTTTACTGGTGTTGCTAGTGGCGATCATTACGTATCGGGATGTCACTCGTTTATTTTAGGATATGTGGCAAAATATGTTTAAAAATTTTTCCCAACAAAGCTTGGGTATTGACTTGGGCACTTCTCATACGTTAGTATATTTACCCGGTGAGGGGATTGTGGCTTTTGAACCATCAGTGGTAGCGGTTAATACTCGTTCCGGCCATGTTTTGGCCGTGGGCGAGGAGGCCAAGAAAATGATTGGCCGCACGCCGCCGCAGATCGTGGTGACTCGTCCTCTAGTCGCTGGAGTTATTTCCGATTTTGAAGTTACCGAGCGCATGGTAAAATACTTTTTAGAAAAGTTACGCGCCGACTACGGCATTGGTCGTGGTCGTTTACGCATTGTTTTGGGCGCGCCGCTTAATATCACGGAAGTGGAGCGCAAAGCCATTGAAGACGCGGCCCGCAATGCCGGGGCCCGTGAAGTTTTGTTGGTGGAAGAGCCATTGGCCGCGGCGCTCGGCGCCAGGCTACCGCTGTCTGAATCAACTGGCCAGCTAGTAGTTGATTTGGGTGGTGGAACTACCAAGATTGCGGTGCTGTCTTTGGGGGGCATTGTGGCTTCACGTAGCCTCAAAATAGCTGGCGATGAAGTTGATCGTATTCTTAATATTTATTTGCGTGAACATTTTAACGTGTTATTGGGTGAGCGTTCAGCTGAAGAGGTGAAGATTAAAATTGCTAGTCTCAACAGGGCTTCTACTTCCGAATTGGTAGTACGCGGACGCGATCTGGTTACTGGCTTACCCAAAGAAATCGTCCTTCGTAGTAAAGATATTGAACCGGCTGTTTTACGTCCATTCCAGACGATTGCCGACGCTATTAAAGATGTTTTAGAAGCCACGCCACCGGAATTAGTCGCGGATATTCAATCTCGCGGCATGACGTTGGTTGGTGGTTTAGCGCTTCTGGACGGCCTCGCTGATTTTTTGTCGCAAGAAATTCATATTCCTGTTCATATTACCGAAGATCCGGTCACGGCGGTGGGACGCGGTCTCGGCTTCTTGTTGGGAAATGAAGAACTGTTGCGTGAGTTGGCCCTGCCGGTAACCGTTGGGGGAGAGATTGTCATGAATAAATAAACCTGTGGTATGCTGAAGGGGAATGACCTATCACGATTGATAGTGGGAGTGGTCTTAAGCCTCTTTCTTTTTTTTCTTTTTGGCTCAAGTTTTCTACGTAACTTTTTTTGGGCCAGGACTAAAAATATTTTAGCCATAACCCAAGCCGAACAGGTCACTGAATTACTTAATCGGGAAGACCAGCGGGAATTAAAAATTTTAAAGCGTTTAGCTGGTCGCGGCGGCTGGCACACCTTGCCAGCCCACCTCATTGCCCGGGCTGATCCGCATCGTTTGTTATATTTTATTGATCAAGGAGCTAATCAGGGTGTTATCGCGGGGAGTGCCGTGGTAAGTCCGGAAGGATTTTTAGTTGGTAAGATTAGCCAGGCTTGGCCCGAAGTCGCGACCCTGCTGTTGTTATCAGATAATACCAGTCGTGTTTCCGCTCGTTTGGTAGAAGATCCCACGCGCACGCCCTTGGTCTTGGCCGGAGAGCGGGGATTGACCATGCGTCTTGGTTTGGCCGGGCCTGAACTTCAGGCGCGCCTTGGTTTGCTGGTCGTCAGTGGCGGGCAAGAAGTGCTTATTCCAACAGGCCTGCCAATTGGAGAAGTCGCGGTGGTTGAACCACAAGATGGGGAGGGATTGTTTCAAAACATTGTGGTGCGCTCGCCCGTGGAAGGGAGAACGCTTCAGGTTGTCGGTGTTTTAATTTTTGAATTACCAACACCATGAGTCAAATAACCAATGTTATTGTCGCGTGTTTGTTAGTACTCGCGATTCCTTTCGGCGGAGTTTGGTTTCCCGGAGCCGCGATTTTGCCTTGGCTCTGGCTGACCTGGTGCGTGAGTCGCCGGGGCGAATTGAACTACACCTGGATCATACTTTTTTTGGCTGTGGAGTTAGTTTCTCCCTATGGACTCGGGGTGGCAAGTTTGTTTTGGTTTGGGCTAGGCGTGGGGTTAAAGCTTTGGTTGCATTTTTTTCCTACAGCCAACCATGTTGTTTCGCGAGTGGTCTTGGGTTTAGTTTCAGCTCTTATCTGGGTGCTGGTCGCCGCTCTTCATGGCTGGTTATTTAAGGGCCTTGGTCTGTGGTCAGAGATAATTTGGCAACAGTTTTTGTTACAGATACTGGCTTGGCTGGTCGTCTTATGTTTAGAGCGTGGGTATGGTTATGTTTTTAGGTGATGAGCCACATGAATTTTTGGAACCGGTAACTCGCTTCGAGGAAACACTGGTCAGCGGAATCGCGCGTCCGGAACACGTGAATCCTCATGGACAGCGGCGAGCGCTGATTTTATTATTGGTATTTTTGGTGGTTGGTTTGGGTATGGCCGGCCGCCTGCTTTACTTAACAATTCAGCGCGGTAATTTATTTTTTTGGCGTTCAGAACAAAATCGTCTTCGTGAAACTATCTTGCCGGCCGCACGTGGTGAAATTTTTGATCGCTATGGCAAACGTTTGGCCACCAATACGCCGGTCGTGGTTTTAGGTTTACAACCGTCGGAATTTCCTCGGGACCAGACTAAAGCAGATGAACTGACTCAAAAATTATGGGCGCTCTATAATGAGGGCGAGGATCTTGTTTATGTTAAGGATCATTGGGCCAGCTATCAAAAGCATAATAATCTGGTATTAGTACCCATATCACTTGGACAAGCATCAGCCGTACGTTTAAGTTTGTTGGAACAAGAGTATCCTGGTATTATGCCGGTGGCGTTGTATGGCCGTGAGTATCCCTTAGCTGATAGCGCCGCTCATGTGGTTGGTTATGTTGGGGTCTCGTCAGAGCAAGCCCGTCCAATGGTCGTTGGACGAGGAGGATTAGAGCAATTTTATCAGACTGTTTTAGAGGGTCGTGATGGGAGTAGGCTGGCCGAGGTTGATACTTATGGTCAGACGCGCGGGGTTATTTCGGAAGCCTCTCCGCAAAGCGGTCGTTCTTTAGTCACTAATCTTGACGCGGATCTTCAGCGTTTTGTAACAGCTTCTCTCACGGACGGAGTACGAACAGCCGGAGCGCGGCGCGGCGCGGCTGTGGTTTTGCAACCGGAAACCGGAGAAGTATTGGCGCTCGTCAGCTATCCAGCCTTTGATCCAAATTTATTGTTACCTGGCCAGAGCGATTCAGCCACGGTAAGTCGCTGGTTAAACAGTTCGGATAAGCCTTTTTTCTTCCGCAGTATTGCCGGCCTGTATCCACCCGCCTCAACGATTAAACCGTTGTGGATCGCGGGCGGGCTAGCCGCCGGTACGATTACTGATCGCACGATTATTCAAGATAATGGATTTATCAAGGTGCAAGATCCCGTCAATAATAAGGATTATTTGTTTTGGGGCTGGAAACATTCCGGCCTCGGTGCCATGAACGTTCGGAGCGCGTTGGCTTGGTCGTCAGATATATTTTTTTACACACTTTTAGGTGGTTACGAATCATTTGTCGGATTAGGCATTGAGCAGGCTTTGAATATTTTACGTCAGGTTCATTTTGGGGAACGATTAGGTATTGATTTACCAGCCGAGGGGAGCGGACTCTTGCCCACGCCAGCTTGGAAAGAACGGGAGCGTGCCGAGCGCTGGTTTTTGGGCGACACTTATCATATAGCCATTGGTCAGGGTGATCTTTTGGCCACACCACTTCAGGTGGCTGGTTGGTTCGCGGCCGTGGCCAATGGTGGGACACTTTGGCGACCACGAGTCGTACAAAGAATTATCACCCAGAACGGGAAAGTGGAGCAGGCTTTCGCGCCAGGAATTTTAGCTGATCATCTTTTTACTCCAGAAATTTTAGCTATCGTACGGGCCGGGCTTAAAGATGTGGTACAGACTGGCACAGCCCGTCAGCTCGCTACTTTGGGTTTAGACATCGCTGGCAAGACCGGTACTGCTGAATGGGGAAGTAAGGGGTCAACGCCGCATGCTTGGTTTGCCGGGTACGCGCCAGCTCATGATCCAAAACTGGTCGTGGTCATTCTGGTTGAGCGCGGGGGAGAGGGCAGTGCCACCGCGGTGCCAATTGCCGGTAAAATTTTTGATTGGTATTTTCGTCAGCATTTGCCGTTGGTACAATAAATTTTGTGGATAAATAATTGACCCCATTCATTAAATATGCTAAAGTAGACTGTACATTTATGACTCACTACATTACCGCCGAAGGCCTGGAAAAAATTAAAGCTGAATTACAAGAACTGAAAACGACCAAACGCAAACAAATTGCCGAGCGTATTAAAGAAGCCAAAGAACTTGGTGATTTATCGGAAAATGCCGAGTACGTTGACGCTAAAGATGAGCAGGCTTTTGCCGAAGGCCATATTTTAGAGCTGGAAGAATTGGTTAAAAACTCTTCCGTTATTAAAAACCAAAGTGGCGGTAGCACCGCGCAGGTGGGTTCTAGGGTCGTGGTTAAGGGTCCGGCTGGTGAGCAGACTTTTTCCATCGTCGGCTCTAATGAGGCTGATCCGGCTAAGGGAAAAATTTCCAATGAGTCTCCCTTGGGTCAGGCTTTGGCTGGCAAAAGAGAAGGGGAGACAGTCAAAGTGCAAACGCCAAAAGGCGAAGTGACGTACACTCTTAAAGAAATTATGTAGCAGGTTTCGCGCTATTTATGATTGATGAAGAACAAGCGCGTTTAAAAAAATTACGAGCTTTGCAAGCGGTCGCGGTTAATCCTTACCCGGCGCGTTCGGAGCGAACTCATAGCCTGGCCCATGTCCTGGCTGATTTTTCTTCTCTGGAAGTAGCGGCCAAACAGGTCACGGTCGTGGGCCGACTACGCAGTATTCGTTTACAGGGTAAGGCGGCTTTCGCGCATCTGGAAGACGCTACCGGACGTTTACAGATTTATTTTAAAAGCGATGTTTTGGGGGAAGAGACTTACGTGCAATTTCGCGATTGTTATGATGTGGGCGATCTGCTACAGGTCTCCGGCACGGTTTTTATAACCCATAGAGGTGAAAAAAGTCTCAAGGCGACCTCGCTGACCATGTTAACGAAAACTTTATTGCCCTTACCGGAAAAATGGCACGGGTTGAGTGATGTGGAAATTCGTTACCGCCAACGGTATCTGGATTTGTTAGCCAATCCTGAAGTTAAGGAGAATTTTTTAAAACGCAGTAAACTTATTACCGCGTTGCGTGAATTTTTAAATGAGCGAGGTTTTGTTGAAGTGGAAACCCCTATCTTGCAAACAATCGCGGGTGGAGCGACAGCTAAGCCTTTTATTACGCACCACAATACTTTAGACATTGATTTGTATTTACGCGTGGCGCCGGAGTTGTACCTTAAGCGTCTTTTGGTTGGCGGTTTTGAGCGCGTCTATGAAATTGCTCGTTGTTTTAGAAATGAGGGCATTGATTTTTCTCATAATCCGGAATTTACTCAAGTGGAATTTTACGCGGCCTATGAGGACTATCAAAGTTTAATGCGCTTAACTGAAGAGTTGATGATGACCTTGGTGGAAAAAGTTACCGGTGGGCTGTCAGTTTCGTTTGGGGGTAATGAAATTTCCTTTGTCCCGCCCTATCCGCGTTTGCCTTTTCGCCAGGCCTTATTGGATTATGCCAAGATAGATATTGATAAACTGCGCGAGCGTGGGGCTTTGGCCCGTGAGGCCAGTAAACGTGGTTTAGAAGTTTTAGCCAGTGAGGGTTATGGAAAGATTTGTGATGAGTTGTATAAAAAATTTGTCAGACCAAAATTAATTCAGCCGACTTTTTTGATTGATCATCCGGTAGAGTTGTCGCCGTTGGCCAAAAAGAAAGAAGGGGATCCGCGCTATGTGGAGCGTTTTCAATTAATTGTGGCCGGTCAGTATGAGCTCTGTAATGCTTTTTCTGAACTTAATGATCCACTGGATCAAGAAGCTCGTTTTTTGGAGCAGGAGCTTTTACGCACGGCTGGTGATGAAGAGGCTCAGCCAACTGATCAAGAGTTTATAACCGCTCTTAAACACGGCCTGCCGCCGGCCGCCGGCTTTGGTATGGGCTTAGACCGTTTGACCAATGTTTTAACCGGCACCCATTCTATCAAGGAAGCGATTTTATTTCCGACTTTGCGTCCTAAATAGGGGAGTATGCCCCCATACAAGATTTATAATCCAAGAACGTCGTCGGAAATTTCTCGTCCGGCTCGTTCCGCGTTTCGTTCGGGAGCGGCGTATCGTTCCAGCGCGAGTGAAACTCGCTCTAGATGGCTTATGGGCCTTCTTTTTTTATTGGTCAGTGGGGGAGTGATTTACGGTTTATTTTTTTCTCCGCTTTTTTTAATTAAACATTATAAGTTATCTGTTAGTCCACGGTTGTCAGAATCAGCCGCGGTTGGAGTCATGAATGATTTTTTACCCACGAAGTTATCATGGTGGCAGTATCCGGTACATACCGTTTGGCTTTACCGTCGCAATACCTTGCTTAAAAATCTACAAACCGCGACCGGAGCCAGAACTGTAGCTCTTCAGTACCACTGGACAACGCGAGAGCTCCAAGTTGACCTGGAGGAGCGTCGGCCGTCATTAGCCTTGGTTTACCCGGGTCTTATCCGTTTCTACGACCAGGATCAAAAGTTTTTAGAAGAAAAGAGCGTGACCACGGAAGATTATGTTCAGGCCGTTAAAGAAACGTATCCTGACCTTCTGATGCCCATAGTTTTTTCAGCGCCGTCATTTACGCCGTTGGAATGGGATTTTTGGTATCGGGTGATGGAACACCTTGAGACTGCCGAAAATATTAAAGTGGTTTTTTTGACTAAATTAGAAGCTATTGCACCAGATGTTAAAACTCGCACGAATGTTGGTTATGATATTATTTGGGATCCAGCTCAGGACCTGGACAAGCAGTTACGACGTCTTAAAATCGTGCTACAGCAGGTTTCTGATCCCAAGACGCTTCAATATATAGATGTACGCTTTGAGGGTAAGGTTATTTATAAGTGATAGTGTCGTATAAGATATATTGTGCGACACTAGTAATATAGCAAAAGCGGGGTCAGACCCCGCTTCCCTATTACAAATACCTTAACGGGTCAACCGGCTCGCCGTTCAAGCGGACTTCAAAATGCAGATGCGGTCCAGTAACAAACGGGCCGGCGCCTAGAGTTCCTGGCATTCCCCCACTACGACCAATATTTTGCCCGCGAGCGACGAATTGGCCAGTTTGTACCGCAATGCTAGAAAGATGTCCATAGACCGTGGAGATACCTTGGCCGTGGACAATTAAGACATAGCTATAGCCGAGTCCGGCGTTTTTTGCAATGGCGACATAACCTTCTTCAGCCGCGGCAACCGGTGTCCCCTGCCCAGCTCTAATGTCAATGCCGCTGTGTTGAAATCGTTTGCGAAAGGGATAATCAGGATCGTGAAACAGGGTCGTGACAATACGACTCGGTACGGGCCAGGTTATCTTTGAGCCGAGACTGCGATGCTGCCGCGCCAATAATTCGCGTGCCAGTCGCTCTAGGCGTTTGATTTCTTGATCAGCACGCAGTTGTTCTGTCACCGCGGCGTTGAGTAGTTCTAAGTAACGTTTTTCAGAGTTTTTAGTTTGTTGTAAGAGCGCGGCTTTACTGGTTTGTTGAGATTGCAACTGGGTTAGTTTGTTTTCTAAACGTTTTTGCAAGTCTTGTAGATCGCGCTGTTCCGTCTCTAATTTATTTTTGGCATTTTGAAGTGATTGGCGCTCGGTATGCAAGATGATTAGGGTATCATTAATAGTTTTTTGCAGGCTTTGATGAAATTGTAGTTGTTGAAAAGCCGCGCTAATGGGTTGGGGTGAGGTAAGCGCAGTCCACCAAGGCGTTTTTTCTAATTTTTGCCACTGCCGTACAGCTTCGGACAGACGGACGCGTTCTTCGTTTATAGATACGTCTCGTTTATTGATCTGTTTTTTGGTGCTGGAAATTTCTAAAAGTTTCTTTTGAATTTCAAGTTTGGTAGTAGTAATCTCGCCATTGGTTTTTTTAATTTGCGCGTCAAGTAGGGCTAGGGTATTTTTAAGACTGCTGGCGGTTTGACGTTGTTTAGTCACTTCTGCTTGGTAGCGGATAGAGTCGCGCTGTAATTCGTCAAGCGTTTCATTAAGGGTTTTGATTTGTTGCCGGAGTTGATCTAGACTTAGAGTTTCTTCTCCAGCAGAAAATGTCGGTAATCCCATTGACCACAGACTAAGGCAGAGCGTAAGACTTACCAGAATGCCCCGCATAAGCTTTAAGATAATTTTTTCGCGGCTAATTTTAAGCGTTCCACGGTTTCTGTTTTGCCTAAGATGTTCGCAATATCAAAAGGTCCGGGTGAAGCTTCTAGACCGCTTAAAGCCACACGCATCGGCCAGAGACACTCCCCAATAGTCCAGCCGCGCTCGGAAATAAAGGCTTTAATACGCGTTTCTAGTGAAGCGCTGGTCCAGGCCGCGTCAGGTAGTCCAGAAAGGAAACTGGCCAATTCTGATACGTGAGCTTGAGTGATTTTATGATCAGTTTTTTTCCAGATTAGGAGTTCGGCTGGGTAGTTCGTAAGAGAAAAATAAAATTCTATTCCTTCCCCTACTGTAGAAAGTTTTTTAAGACGCTCCTGCTCCAGGGTTAGCATGGCTTCTATTTGTTCATGAGAAAATTGTTGTAAAGGTAAATTGGCGTTTTTAAGAAATGGTTCGGCGCGTTTAAATAACTCTGACGGTGACAGGGCTCGCAGGTATAAGCCATTCATCCAATCTAATTTTTTAAGATCAAACACGGCGCCGGATTTTTGCACGCGATCCAGAGAGAACTCCTTAATCATTTCAGTGAGAGAAAATATTTCTTTATCCCCCGCGGGATGCCATCCCAAAAGAGTGATAAAATTTAGGAGCGCTTCCGGTAGATACCCTTGATTGAGGTAGTCTTCTACCGCTACATCAGCCTGACGTTTAGAAAGTTTGCTGTGGTCAGGGTTCAAGAGCAAAGGTAGGTGTGCAAATTCTGGTATTTCCCAATCAAAAGCTTGATATAGTAGAACGTGTTTGGGAGTTGAGGGCAGCCAATCGTCTCCGCGAATAACGTGACTGATTTGCATCAGGTGGTCATCCACCACGCTGGCCAAATGGTAAGTGGGGAAACCATCAGATTTAAGTAGCACCTGGTCATCAATTTCTTTTACTACCACTGTAATGATTCCGTAAATGGCATCAAGAAAGGTCACTTCGCCGCTTTCTGGCACTTTAAGACGGATAACCGACGGAATCTGGCCTTCAAGCCGTTGCAAGACTTCAGTCTTTGGTAGACCTCGACAAGCGCCATCATAACGAGTGGGTAATTTTTTAGCTTGTTGGTTTTCGCGAAGTTCCTTGAGCCGTTCGGTTGTGCAAAAACAGAAGTAAGCATTCCCCCGCTCTATTAATTTTTTAGCATGTTCTTGATAGATGGTTAGACGTTCAGATTGTATAATTGGTTTTTCGTCAGCGATGAGTCCCATGAAGGCAAGCGTGCGGATAATATTTTCTTTACCGCCAGGTACGGTGCGGGCTTGATCCGTATCTTCAATACGTAATAAAAAAGTTCCGTCATATTTTTTGGCAAATAAAAAATTATATAGAGCGGTACGCAGTCCCCCTACATGGAGAAAGCCGGTTGGACTTGGCGCGAAACGAACGCGAGGCTTACTTGAGTTCATAGGGTAAATATTTGAGGGCTAATTTGGCCGTGGGTTTTTTATATCCAGTGACGCTGTCCACTAGTTTGGTTGGCGAAACCCAACGTATGGTACGCAGTTCATCATTGTCTGGTTTAATGGTCTCGGGATTTTTTAATAGTTTAAAATAGCAAAGTGTTTGCCGCTGACCGCGAAAACCCCACCATAAGCGGCATTCGTTACGCGGGGACCAAGTGTAGCGGTAAACATTAGGTACGATTTTGACTAGGGAGACTTGGGTGACGCTAAGTTCTTCACGCAATTCGCGACGAGCCGCGGTTTCATAGTCTTCGCCTGGATTTATGCCGCCTTGGGGAATGTGCCAGGCTTGCTTATGTTCGTGCCATTCAGCAATTAGAATATCATGGTTTTGGTTAAAAAGACAAAGAACAACTGCGGGTCGGTACAGGATCATAGAGCGTAAAATCCAGGCCACACAGGTTAAGGGAAAAATTATGGTCGCATTCAAAATCCGGCGCCAGCGTGGCGTGGAGTTAGCTCGTCGCGAGCGTTTGTTGCCGTTGCAGAGAGCTTCTCCGAAACGAAACAGCCACTCCAAACCAAGTGAGCGCATGGGTCGTGGCGCGCGGTTAATTATGCCACTTAAAAAATCTAGACTAGCACCAACCCCAAGCATGATGTGTGCTCCCCGGTTTTGCCGTTTTAAGATGAACAGGGCCTGCTCCTGATACGGAAAACCATGAGTACTAAACAATAGATCAAATTCGGAAAAATTTTGTTGTGCTAATTCCTTATCTGAAACTGATAAAATTGTGGATTTAAGGTGTGGCCACTTTTTAGCAACCACTGTTTGCCAGACTTCTGGTTTAAGCAAGCCATCTGGCGGCAAGGCAAAAGCGACTCTCCAGTTGCGCTCTTGAGCTTGAGCTAAAAGTTTTTCCGTTAAGTCAACGCCAATCACCCGTTCGGGCACGGGCTTGCCAAAAAACCATGAGGCCAAAACCAAGCCAATGCCGTCAGCCACAATATAGTCAGCTTCGCGGTGCGAGTTGAGTTCAAAATTTGGATGGCGCATAGCGTAGAGGGCAATTTCCGGATTAGCCGTGACCACCAAAAGTCGCTCCCCTGTTTCCGGCGCCTTAATTAGTTGCTCTAACAAATGACGTTCTCGTATAACATCAAGTCGCAGGGTTAGAATATGTAGATGCTGGCGAGTTTTTGAAATGTCATGCATGGAAGCATTTTAGCTCATTTTTTGCTTGTTGGAAAGGCCGTTTTTTGCTATACTGTTCATTAACTTGACCGGTTTCTTATCTTTGGTATATAATTAGCACTCTAGATTAAAGAGTGCTAAATCGTATGCAGAACTTTACTTTTAAGGCCCAAGAAGCCCTACAACGCGCTTCGCAAATTGCCAGTGAACACGGGCATCAACAGGTGGACATTGTGCATGTATTACTGGCTTTGATCCAGCAGACCGAAGGTGTCGTACCGGCGATTATTAAAAAGCTGGGTTTGGCGCTTGGGCAATTAGAAGAAGCAGTCAATCAAACTCTGGCTTATATTCCACAGGTGCGCGGCAGTCTGAACGCCGTGGGGCAAGTTTATATTACGCCGGAATTGCGCGGTGTCTTGGATCAGGCACAAAAAGAAGCCAGTAAATTAAAAGACGAATATATTTCCGTGGAGCATTTGTTTTTGGCCATGACCGCGGTCCCCTCTCGCTTGCATGATATTTTGCAAGAGTATGGGATTACCACAGAAATTGTTTTAAAAATTTTAGTGGAGGTACGTGGCAATCAACGCGTTGACTCGCCTGATCCGGAAAGTAAGTACCAGGCTTTGGAAAAATATTCCACCAATTTAACCAAGTTGGCGCGCGAAGAAAAACTTGACCCGGTCATTGGGCGTGATGATGAGATTCGTCGCGTCATGCAAATTTTATCGCGCCGTACCAAAAATAATCCGGTGTTGATTGGTGAACCGGGCACTGGCAAGACCGCGATTGTGGAGGGCTTGGCTCAGCGCATAGTTAAGGGTGACGTACCGGAGACTTTAAAAAATAAAGAATTGATTTCTTTAGATTTAGGCGCGTTGATTGCAGGAACAAAATTTCGCGGCGAATTTGAAGAACGACTCAAGGCGGTTTTAAAAGAAATCAAAGCCGCTTCGGGCAAGATTGTTTTGTTTATTGATGAGCTCCATGCTCTGGTCGGCGCGGGCGGAGCTGAAGGCGCCATTGACGCTTCGCAAATGCTCAAACCAACCTTAGCGCGCGGCGAACTACATACCATCGGCGCGACTACATTGAAAGAATATCAAAAATATATTGAAAAAGACGCGGCTTTAGAGCGCCGTTTCCAGCCTATCGTGGTTGGTGAACCCTCTACCGAAGACGCCATTGCGATTTTGCGCGGCATTAAAGAAAAATACGAGGTACATCATGGTGTGCGTATTACTGACGCTGCTATTATCGCCGCCGCGGAACTTTCCCAGCGCTACATTACCGATCGTTTTTTGCCCGATAAAGCCATTGATTTGATTGACGAGGCCGCGTCCGCGCTCCGTATGGAAATTGACAGCATGCCGGAGGACTTGGACAAAATGAAGCGCCGCATGATGCAGTTAGAAATTGAAAAACAAGCTCTCAAAAAAGAAACCGATCAGGACGCTAAAGAGCGTTTGGACCATATTGAGCGCGAGCTTGAAGAATTGCGGGAAAAAAGTACCGAATTGGAAATTCATTGGAAAACCGAGCGCGAGGTGATTGGCAAAATACGTAAATCCAAATCGGAAATCGATCGGCTTAAGGGCGAAGCGGAAAAAGCGGAACGCGATGGTAATCTCCAGCGCGTAGCGGAAATTCGTTATGGCCGTATTCCTTCTTTTGAGCAAGAAATCCATGAACAAGAAATCAAACTTATTGACATCCAAAAAACACGCAAGATTTTAAAAGAGGAGGTTAATGAAGAAGATATCGCGGTCGTGGTGTCACGTTGGACTGGCATTCCTTCGGCCAAGATGTTGGAAAGTGAAATTAAAAAATTGGTGCGCATGGAAGAAGAGCTGGCCCGTCGGGTGATTGGTCAAGAAGAAGCAATTCAGGCGGTGGCCAACTCTATTCGTCGTTCCCGTTCTGGTATTGGTGAAGAAAAACGTCCCATTGGCTCGTTCATTTTTATGGGTCCGACTGGCGTTGGTAAAACCGAGCTCGCCAAGGCCTTGGCCAAATTTATGTTTAATGACGAAAGCGCGCTCGTTCGTTTGGACATGTCTGAATACATGGAAAAGCACACCGTGTCTCGCTTAGTCGGCTCCCCGCCGGGCTATGTGGGTTACGAAGAAGGTGGTCAATTGACAGAAATTATTCGGCGGCGTCCTTACGCGGTCGTGCTGTTTGATGAGATTGAAAAAGCTCATCCTGAAGTTTTTAATATGTTACTTCAGATTTTAGACGAGGGGCATGTGACTGACGCCAAAGGGCGCCGAGTAAATTTCAAAAATACCATTATTATCATGACTTCCAATATTGGCAGTGACCTCATTTTGGAATGGGCTGATCGGGGGACGATTGGCTTTGTTGATGGCCAGCAAAAAAAGAAAGAGCCCGAGGAGCAAATGCAGGACAAGATTATGGAAGCTTTGCGCGAGCGTTTTAAACCGGAATTTTTAAATCGCGTGGATGAGATTTTGATTTTTCATTCGCTCAAATCCGGACAGCTAGAAAAAATTGTGGATTTGCAATTAGCCGAACTCCGTCAGCGCTTGCTGGGTAAGAAAATCACTTTAGAAGTGACTCCCGGGGTGCGTTCATATCTGGCCAAGCATGGTTATGACCCGGTCTATGGCGCGCGGCCGCTCAAACGTCTGATTCAAACCATCCTGCTTGATCCTCTGGCCCTGGCCTTGCTGGGCGGGACTGTTAAGGAAGGGCAAATTGTTAAAGCTGAAATCAGGGGTAATAAAGTGACTTTGACGAGCGAGTAAACCACTGCTACAATAAGGAGGTATGGCCATTGTCTTTAGCGCCTTTGTCCCCCATCCGCCCCAAGCTTTGCCGTCAGTTGGTGGAGCACAAGCCGATTTATTAAAAGCTACGGTTGCTTCTTTGGGTCAGCTGGAGCAAGATTTGTATGTGGCCAAACCGGATACCCTGCTTTTGATTTCACCTCACGGCTCGCTCCTGCCCGAAGCTGTAACCATTCATTTTGGGGAAAATTTTACTGTTGACTTTCAGCAATTTGGCGATTTAAAAACCCGCTTGGAATTTTTGAACGATGTGGAATTGGCCTATCTTCTGCGCGAACGTTGCGAGACTAGCTTTCCTTTACACGCGACGGCCGAGACCAAGCTTGATTATGGCGCGGCCGTGCCTTTGTATTTTTTAGCCCAACATCTTAAAAGTTTACGTTTGATTGTGATTCATCCATCGTTGTTATCACTAGCTCAACACAACACCTTCGGTCAGAAAATTCAGGGTCAACTGAAAGAAACCAATCGCCGCGTGGCCGTCATCGCGTCTGGAGATTTATCGCATCGTCACACCGCCCAAGCCCCGGGAGGCTTTTCCAGGCAAGCCAAACCTTTTGATGAATTCCTGGTGACGTTATTAAAAAATCATCAAACGAGCGAGGTGCTCAGTATTGCCGATGAAACGCGCAAAGAAGCCGGTGAGTGCGGTTTGGCCTCTCTGGCCATCTTACTGGGTATCATGGAAGGTATGCAGTATAAAATTGAGGTTTTGTCATACGAAGCGCCGCTTGGCGTCGGACTGTTGGCTGCGGAATTTCGTTTGTCTTAAAATTGTATGCAGGTGGCTGAAGTGGTGGTGGCGGAAAAACTGACGCCTCAAAAAACTCATTTTGACTATTACGTGCCCGCGGGACTATCAGTGACCGAGGGCGCTGTTGTTTTTGTGCCTTGGCGGAGTCGCCAAAGTTGGGGCGTGGTCACTCGTCTTCGAACAATTTCCACACATCTTGGGTCTCCGTTAAAAAATATCGCCGGTGTCCTGCCCCTCTCTCCTTTAAGTTTAGCAGATCGTCAAGCGATTTTTTTCTTGGCGCGGCGATATGGCGTCAGTTCGGGATTTATTTTACGTTCGTTTTTTCCTCCACCGCCACGACGTGGTTTAACCGTATCCACTCGCCAACTCCCACGACAAAATAAATTGCCGGTTAGTCATTTGCCGAGCACGTATTGGTTGCGCGATAATCAATCAACCGCTATTTTTATCGCTCAATACATAAAAAAAGCGCGCCCGCCACTGGCTTTGTTTTTTCCTTTAGTCCGCGAACAAGAGGAGGTTAATGAATTTTTAAAAACCCAAAAAATAAAAACGCTGGCCTGGGATGGATTATCCAAAATTTCTTTTTGGCAATTACGCGAGCGGTTACTTTTAGGACAAGAGCTGGCGATTTTAAGTTTAACCAGGAAGTCAGCTTTTTTAGTACCGGCGCATTACCAGGTTTTGTTGGCCCATGCGGAGCGTCGAGAGTTTGTCCAGTTTGATATGAATCCCCGCTATGCCCTGGAGGAAGTTTTGCGCGCGCGCGGTCTGGCGCCGGACCGGTTGGTTGAAGCCCCACGCTTTGATGATTGGTTTCAAGCTGAACAAAAACAAACGCGCTTGCTCCAATCCGGCTCCCCCACTCCGCCAGAGATGGTCAGGCTTGAAACCAATGACTTTTCTTTTTTTTCGGATATGCTACAGGAAAGAATGGCCGAAACTTTACAAAACAACAAAAAAGTTATACTATTTCATTGGCAAACTGGTGAAGCGAGGGAAATATCTTGCCGCCCTTGTTCCTGGCAAGCTGTATGTGAGGACTGCAAGCGGCCACTGATCTTGGCCACCGAAGCGACCTTGCGTTGTCCGGCCTGCCTACGCGAACAAGCAGTGCCCGGCAGTTGTCCGGTCTGCGGAGCGCAAGATTTACGCCGTCGCCGTTTGGGTCTTAAGGGCTGGCGAAAACAGCTGGCGAAAAAATTTCCACTTATCCAAAGTCCTCTGGTGGAGATTCATACGATCCCGGAATTACCAATTACGATTTCGGACCTTGGACTGGTAAGTATTTTGTGGGCTGACGCGTTATGGAGACATCCAAACTTTGACGCGCCTTGGCGAGCCTGGCAAGATATGGTCACGGTTCAGCGTCTGGCTAATATCGCTCAAGTCCCACTCTTGATCCAAACTCATGAGCCGGGGCACGTGGTTCTGCAAGCCTTGAGTCAAGGCAAACCGGAAGCTCTATACGCGCAAGAAAAAAAAGAACGTCAGGAATTTCATTTACCGCCCTTTGGCACTTATCTTCGTTTGCTACCTGGTCCGCGCAGTAAAGAAAAAAAATTATCCAGAGACATAAATAATTTTATCCAAAGCCAAGCTGGGCGTTCGTATCAAGAATCAAAAGGTTTTCTGGTTTTCCTGCCGACGGTGGTAGAATCAATTATGACCGAACTCACTGCCCTACTTCCCCGCGACTGGCACGTGGATCATTATCCCCTTATCTAAGTATGTCCAAAAATTTACCCTTGCGTTTTAATCCAGATCCATTTTTACGGGAAAAATCCAAGCCCGTGTCTTTGGATACCTTGGGCACGCCGGAAATGAAAGAATTTTATAAATTATTTATGGAAGCCCTGCACGAAGACCAAGGTATTGGTTTGGCCGCGCCGCAAGTTGGCAAGCATTGGCGTATTATTACGGTTCAAGTAAAAGATGGCGCCGAGATTATTATTAATCCAGAAATTACTAAGTTTTCCTGGACCAAGGACGATTTCGAAGAGGGTTGTCTGTCAGTGCCGGGCGTGTTTGGCTATGTTAAACGGCCAACCGGTATTCATGTGCGCGGCGTTTCTTCGCAAGGCAAGCCGCTGGATTTCAAAGCCGAGGGTTTGTACGCTCGCGTGATTCAGCATGAAGTTGATCACTTGGATGGCATTTTGTTTATTGATAAGGTATTCCAGTTTACCACGGTTGAGGGAAATGCTCGTGCGCTTTAGTTATGATACCTGTAGTTTTTTGGGGTTCTGCCGAGTTTGCCGTCCCAGCCCTTCGCCAGCTTAAAGAAGCCGGCTTTGCGGTTACATTAGTAATAACCCAGCCAGACGCTCCTAAAGGGCGTTTTTTGCGTCTGGAAGCCTGTCCGGTGGCCAAAGAAGCAGTAAAACTGGGCTTACACCTGTTCCAGCCCGAAAGTCTTAAATCACCAGAAACAGAGGCTCGTCTTAAAGAAGTGGGGGCCGAGGTTTTTGTGGTCGCGGCTTATGGACGGATTATCCCTCAAAATTTGCTGGATTTATCACCACGCGGCACGATAAATATTCATCCCTCGCTCTTGCCAAAATATCGCGGCCCCTCGCCGATTCAAACCTCAATACTAAATGCTGACACTCACACTGGCGTCAGTATTATGTTGTTAGACAAAGAAATGGACCATGGCCCCATCCTCGCGCAAGAAAAAATTGCGTTATCCCAAACCGTGACTACGCCTGAATTAGAAAAAATTCTGTCCGTCATGGGGGCTGAACTTTTAATCAAGACACTCCCCCACTACCTGGCTAATGAAATTTCTCCGCAACCGCAAGATCATACGAAAGCCACGATTTGTAAAATGTTAAAA
>CAZHTB010000023.1:0-6409 GCA_964535685.1 uncultured Gammaproteobacteria bacterium | reverse complement strand
ATTCTGCGAGGTCTACACCTTTCGGGGGCATGGGTCTATTTCCTGTGAGCAAAACAGCTTGGGTTTGACTGCCATTATTTTTAGCTTAGCGTTTTGTGATTGGTCTGTCAATGTAGTATTTTTTGCTTTTTAAGAGCCGGTAAGGTAAAGTAAGGGGCATGGATCCAGAAATATCAAGTATTATTGCGACGCTGGGTTTAACGCCACACCCGGAAGACGGTTACTACCGAGAAATTTTTCGTTCGCCTATTGTTTTAAATGGTCTGCCCGGTGGCATGTCGCGGAATGCTTCAACTGCCATTTATTTTTTATTGCCAGCTGGGACTTTTTCTGTCTTTCACCGGGTCAAGAATGCGGACGAAGTCTGGCACCATTATGATGGCGATCCAGTTGAACTTCACCTGATTGACGAATCTGGAAATTATTCTAGAGTTGTTTTGGGCCATGATTTGTCTTTAAGCGAACGTCCACAAATTGTGGTACCGGCGAACGTCTGGCAAGTGGCTGTGCCAATCGGAAATCGTCACGCGCTTTGCGGTTGTACCGTCGCACCCGGCTTTGATTTTGTGGATTTTGAAATGCCAACGCGCGCAGAGTTGTTAAAATTGTTTCCACAACATGAGGCAGTTATTGAGAGGTTTACGCGGGCTTAAGGTTTGATCTATATGAAAATTGCCCTCTGTCATAGTATGCAATTCGCTGAAAAAGCCGAGGAGGTCAGGCGTTGGTTTGCGGCGCAAGGTCACGAAGCCTTTCCCTCGAGTTTTAACGATGAATATTTTGGTCTCAACGATCAAGAAAAAGAACAGCTCAAACTTAAACACAAATATAATGACAATGCTATTACTGAACACTGGAAAACTATTAACTTGTGTGATCGGGTTTTGGTTCTTAACTATACCAAAAACGGCATTGAAAATTATTTGGGCGGAAATTCTCTTATAGAAATGGGGTTTGCTTATGTGTTGAAGAAGCCGGTCTTTCTGCTTAACCCAATTCCGAATATTCCTTACTATGACACAGAGATCAAGGCGATGACTCACCGGATTATTTATGGTGATCTTTCTAAAGTAGTGATTTAACCGTACCCCTAATTCGCGCGAATAAGGGGTATATTAAATAGGCTCCAGACTAGCAGATTCACCTCTGTTAGTCTAGAGCCTTAATAATTATGAATTTATTTTTTGTAAAGCTCGTCTTGTCATTTTTAGTCGGCGGTAGTTATATTGCTCTGACTATTTGGGCTTCCGAGCGGTTTGGTTCAAAAATCGGCGGAGTATTAGTTGGTTTACCATCCACACTTTTGGTTAGTTTGATTTTTATCGCCTGGACACAAAATACAGGTGCCGCACTTAATGCCATTCCAGTTGTCCCCGCTGCTATTGCGGCTAATTCTTTGTTTTTAGTTGCATTTATTACCCTTTACAAACATGGCAAGGTTATTGCCCTTGCTGGTGCTTTGTTGTGCTGGTTACTTCTCACGCTCCCGCTGGTTTTAACCAGAATTAACAACATTGGGCTTTCATTATTTTTGGCGGCGGTCTTTTTTAGTCCGGCCGTCCTCTATTTTAGACGGTTTGATCATCAGCGTTTGATGTTTTTTAAGAGCACAGGTAATATTTTTATTTTTCGCGCCTGCTATGCAGGAAGTTTTGTGGCCCTGGCGGTATTGCTTGGACGTTTTTGGGGGCCATTATGGGGTGGTTTGTTCTCTAGTTTCCCTGCGGCTTTTTCTTCAGCGCTACTATTGATTGAACGAGCGCATGGGATTGAGTTTGCTTCGTCAGTGGCTAAATCTATGCCCTATGGTAGCATGGGTAATATTATTTTTATAATCGTGTTTTATTTTTTGACGCCACATGTGGGTCTGGTTTATGGACTTATCGTTGGATATGCCGGTTCCATCGTTTTTATCTTGGCAGTTAATAGGTTCTTACTTGGGACGCGATTACAGGCTATGCGTTAGGCTGATATTTAAATTTTATGTCAGCCTCTAAAATCAGTTTAACCCAAGCCAAACAAAATAAATTATTCTATTTCGTCGCCAACGTGGTGGTTTACCGCGAGTCGGACGGACGCTGTTTGATTTTAAAAAGACATCCGCGCGAAGTGGTGCATCCAAACAAGTACGGCGTGATTGGCGGCAAGTTAGAGTGGGTTGACTTGGATGTGGCGAATCCACTCCGAGTGAATGGTGATGTTTTGGATTATCCTGACGCGGTAGAGCGTTTGTTGATCCGTGAAGCTAAAGAAGAAGCGGGCGTGGAAATTGAGAACAAACTAGTTTACATCAATAGTGTGGCGTTTGTGCGACCGGATGAAACGCCGGTCGTCATGGTAAAATTCGCGGCCAAGTATAAAAGCGGTGAAGTGAAATTAGAAGAGGGCGCGTTTTCCGATTACGCTTGGGTCAATGCCGAAGAAGTAAAACAGTACGATTGCATTGAGGGGGTACGGGAGGAAGTGGCCAATCTCATGAAGCATGTAACATGAAGCATAATTTTTTGTCCCCAGACGGGGCGCTTGCTTTTTGGGACGTTTTTCGCTATCATTGTCGCATTACTTGTAACTCAAAACTTGTAGCTTGTAACCCCTGTTTTGAGTTACATGCTACATGTTACATGAAAACGTATGTTTTTACGCCGTAAAGTTTGGCTAACTTTCTTTAGTATTATTGTTTTGGCTGTTTTGGCCGGCCTGGTTGATTGGCCAGGCGGTGCCAAGTTTATAGGTTTTAAAAGTTTCCCTTTTCGTTTGGGGTTGGATCTTCAGGGTGGTAGTCATTTGGTGTATCGCGCCAATGTGTCAAACTTACCAGCCGACGATGTCAAAGACGCGGTGGCTTCAGCGCGGGATGTCATTGATCGCCGCGTAAATTTGTTCGGTGTGTCCGAGCCAGTGATTCAAACCAGCACGGTCGGCGATGAACAGCGCATTATTGTGGAGTTACCCGGTATCAAAGACGTGAACGAGGCGATTAAGCAAATCGGCCAGACGCCACTTTTGGAATTTAAAGAACAGAGTAACGCGCCAGCGCCCAAAGCCACTGACGCGCAGAAAAAAGAAGTAGCGACTTATAATGAAGCGGCCAAAGTCAAGGCAACAGGATTGCTTGGTCGCGCGCTCAAGGGCGAAGATTTTGCCAAGTTGGCCCAAGAATATTCCGAAGACCCAGGTTCCCAAACCAAAGGCGGAGATTTGGATTGGTTTGGCGAGGGGACAATGGTTAAAGAATTTTCCGTAGCGGCTTTTTCGCTCAAGAAGGATCAGATTATGCCGAAGCTCATCAAGACAGCTTTTGGTTATCATATTATTAAAAAGACGGACGAACGCGAGAAAGAAATTCGCGCTAGCCATATTTTGCTTAAAACAAAAAGTGAGGCTGATGTTTTGCCACGACAGGATCAATGGGCTTATACTGGGTTGACTGGCAAACAGCTTAAAAAAGCCGCGGTTATTTTTAGTCCCAATACCGGCGATCCGGAAGTGCAATTGGAGTTTGACGACGAGGGTAAGAAATTATTTGGTGATATTACCACGCGCAATGTTGGCAAGCCGGTGGCTATTTTTTTGGATGGCGAACCAATTAGCACGCCGACGGTACAGCAAGCTATTACCAGTGGTTCGGCGGTCATTTCTGGGACCTTCAATATTGAAGAGGCACGGCAATTAGCTACGCGACTCAACGCTGGCGCTTTGCCCGTACCGATTGAACTCATTAGTCAAACAACCGTTGGACCAACCTTGGGTAAGATCGCGGTACAAAAAAGTTTTATGGCTGGGTTGATTGGCTTGTTGATGGTCGCCTTGTTCATGATTATTTTTTACCGTCTGCCGGGCGTGTTGGCGGTATGCGCCTTGTTGGTTTACACATTGATTGTGATTGCCATCTTTAAACTCTGGCCGGTGACGTTGACGCTTGCGGGCATTGCCGGGTTTATCTTGTCCATTGGTATGGCCGTGGATGCTAATGTGCTTATTTTTGAACGCACTTTGGAAGAATTACGCGCCGGTAAAATGCTTTTGACTGCTATTGAAGAAGGTTTCCGTCGCGCTTGGCCGTCCATTCGCGATTCCAACATTTCCAGTATTATTACCGCACTCTTGTTGGTCCAGTTTGGCTCCAGTATTATTCGCGGTTTTGCCGTGACTTTGTTGATCGGTATTCTAGTTAGTATGTTTTCAGCCATTACTGTGACTCGTTCTTTCATGCGCCTACTCGCTGGTAGCTGGCTTGAAGATAAAGAATGGCTTTTTGGTGTTAAAAAATAATATGTATAACATTATTCAGAAAAGAAACTGGTTGTTCGCGTTGTCGATTCTGGTATTAGTGCCCGGCCTCATCGCTTTTAGTATGTGGGGCCTCAAGCTTGGTATTGATTTTACCGGCGGCTCATTGGTTGATTTAGAATTTACCGCTGGCCGTCCTGAAATAGCTAAAGTTGAGGAGGTTGTTCAAAAAAGCGCGGTGGGTGAAGCGCAACTCCAAACCAAAGGTGAAAAAGGCATGGTTGTGCGTTTGCCGCATTTGACCAGTGATCAACACCAAAAACTTATTTCTGCTTTACGGGCAAAATTTGTGGGCGTGGAAGAAAGCAGTTATGAAACTATCGGACCAACCATTGGTAAAGAGTTACGCGATACTGCCGTAACCCTGACGATTGTCGTACTAATTTTTATAGTGGCTTACATTGCCTGGTCATTTCGTAAAGTCTCTAGGGGGCCGGTTAAGAGCTGGGCCTACGGTTTGTCGGCCGTGATTGCCTTGGTGCACGACCTGTTTGTGGTGCTGGGCATTTTCGCAATTTTAGGCCACTACTTCAATATTGAGTTGGACAGCTTGTTTGTGACTGCCTTGTTGACGGTTCTCGGTTTTTCGGTTCATGACACTATCGTGGTGTTTGATCGTATTCGCGAGCGCATTGGTTTGAGCGCGACTAAGTCATTTGAAGATTTGGTTAATGAAAGTTTGAATCAAACTCTGGTTCGTTCACTCAACACTTCGCTGACCACGCTCATGGTTTTGCTGGCGCTCTATCTTTTCGGTGGTGAGTCTATTAAGAATTTTACTCTAGCCTTACTGATTGGTATTACCAGCGGTACCTACTCTTCAATTTTCGTGGCCGCCGCGCTTTTGGTGGTCTGGTACGATTGGA
Source organism: uncultured Gammaproteobacteria bacterium (assembly GCA_964535685.1). Classification (GTDB taxonomy): domain Bacteria; phylum Patescibacteriota; class Patescibacteriia; order CAZHTB01; family CAZHTB01; genus CAZHTB01. The sequence goes on along the minus strand of CAZHTB010000023.1, from coordinate 1,253 downwards.
AAAAACCTACGACACAATAATCGGCTCTTGCAAAATCTGTTCAATTTCAGCAAGCCCTTTACTTTGCATTAGTCGTGCACGCAGCGCCGAGGCGCCAGGAAAGCCTTTGAGATACCAAGTCATGTGTTTGCGTACTTCAATCAGGCCGTAGGGTCCCTTGGCTTCAAGGGCTAAACGAGCATGGGTGAGCGCCACTTCTTTAATGTCTGCCCATTCAGGCTTGGTAACTACTCCGCCCGTCAGATATTTTTTAATGTCAGAAAAAATCCACGGCTTACCCCAAGAGCCGCGGCCAATACCAATACCGTCCGCGCCGCTTTCTTCGAGCGACTCGCGCGCGGTTGGACCATCAATGACTCCACCGTTAATTAAGTAGACTGGTCGTTGGCCAATTTTTTGTTCGTGCGCGTCAAGTAATTCTTTAATTTGTCGCGCCAGTTCCAGATTTGGTTGACCATCAAAGGGTTGTTCGTACGAACGCGCATGAAGCATGATCGCGGCCAGCGGTAAATGCAGGAGGTGGGGGAGAAAATCCAGCGCGGTTACGTTGGAAGGTGGCCCCGCCGCTGGCGGGGACAGGACCCCTTCAGATTCCGTAACCGCTTCCTGTACAAACCGTTTTTCAAACGCCTCAACCTTGCCGTCACACTTGATGGAGCCGCGAATTTTTATGGAGACGGGAATTTTAGTGTTGTCAGTGACGGCCTGCACCAACTCGGCGCAGAGCTTGGGGTTGCGCATTAACGAAACCCCGCCGCCATGTTTAACCACTTTGTAAGCCGGACAGCCAAAATTTATATCAATGCCGTCAAAGCCAAGCTCTTCCACGACTCGCGCGGCTTTAGCAAAGTGTTCCGGCTTTTTACCGAAAATTTGACAGATGACTGGGCGTTCAGCAGGGGAAAACTTTAACATCTCTAAAGTTTTTTTGCCGTTATACGCCAAGGCATCAGCCGAGACGAATTCGGTGTAGACGGTATCAGCCCCACCACGTCGGCACATTTGTTTAAAAGCCGAATCACAAACGCCCGCCATCGGGGCGAGCGCGAGAATGGGGCGGGGTAGAGTGGACCAGAACGTGTGAGATGGCATATGACTTATGACATATTAGATGATATACCATTCATAAGTCAATGGTCATGGGTCATGAATTTTGTTTAGTTGTTGGCGCCAGAGATATCGCAGGTGCCGCCCGGGCCCGCCGTATCAACACAAATTAGACCAGTTTCGCAGTCAGCGTTGCCGTCTTCTAG
>CAZHTB010000022.1:0-2810 GCA_964535685.1 uncultured Gammaproteobacteria bacterium | reverse complement strand
AATACAAAACTGGCGGACGTGAAGATTTGGCACAAAAAGAAGAGGCTGAGAAAGCTATTTTGGTAGGCTATTTGCCAGCGCAGATGAATGAGGATGAAGTGCGGAAGTTAGTGCAAGAAGCTGTAGCCGCGACCGGAGCCAGGGGCGCGCAGGAAATGGGTAAAGTCATGGCCGCGCTCATGCCGAAAGTAAAAGGCAAGGCGGATGGGCAACTCGTGAGTCGGTTGGTTAAAGAGGCGCTGGGGTCGTGAAGCATGAAACATGAAGCACGTAACACAAAAAAGACGCCATTGGCGCGTCTTTTTTTGTCATCCCGGCCCCCGAGCCGGGATGACATTTTTTAATTTATCCATTGTTTGATAAGTCGTTCCACCTTGCGTTGATTGGTGATCCACTTAACCCGTGGCTCTTGGCGAAACCAAGTCAGTTGTCGGCGGGCGAAAGCATGAGTGTCCCATTTTAAGCGCTGGGTCGCTTCGGCGAGCGTGCATTTGCCTTGCAAGTATTCATTGATTTGACGATAGCCAATTCCAGACATGGCCGGTATTTTTAGGCCATATTTTTTTATTAATTTTTTAATCTCGTGGACTAAGCCTTGTTTAATCTGTTGATCCACGCGGCGGTCAATGCGCCTATATAACTGTGGTCGTGGAATATCTAAACACAAGTAGAGGGTGTCAAAAAGCGCTGGGCCTTTTTGTAAAGCGCTAGAGAATGGTTGACCAGAAGTCAGGCAGACTTCAAGAGCGCGAATAACACGGCGCGGATTTTTTTTATCAATGGTGCGCGCGGCCTTAGGATCAAGCTTGCGTAACTCACTGACTAAATAACGAAGACCGTTTGGCGTTTTGGCAATTTGTTCAAATTGTTTTCTTAAATCGTGACGAGGGGCAACTTGTGGTAAAACCAGATTGTCCACAATCGCGCGGATATACAGGCCAGTGCCGCCAACCAGGATGGGCAGTTTTTTGCGAGCATGAATGGCGCGAATGGTTTTTAGTGCATCGCGTTGATAGCGGGCAAGATCATATTTTGTTTTCGGTGGGACGAGATTAAATAAATGGTGTTTAACGCCGTCATAAAAGCCGCCTCGAGTTAGCGGCGGCTTGGCAGTGGCGATGTTTAGCTCCTTATAGATCGTGCGCGAATCGGCGTTCAAGATTTCGCTGTTAAATTTTTTCGCCAGGCGCACAGCCAGATCTGTTTTTCCAGAGGCGGTCGGGCCGGCGAGGATAAGGAGTTTGGGCAGAGCTTGGAACATAAAGATAATTTCTCCCCCTCAAGGGAGGGGAATTACTAACGTAGATCATTTAACATTTTTTGGAGCCGTGGCAACTCTTGTTTTAAAATCGCGTTGGCTGTGCCGCCAGCTTCTTTCATGAGACGCTCCACCAGGGCGCGTTCACCTTGGCTAACAGCGGTTTTAAGCGCAGTTGGGACTTTGGCCTTAACTTGCTCCAGGGTATCAAGTGCGGCGAGGAGGTCCGAGACATCAGTCTGTGACAAGGTTGTCTGATTGATAAGTTTGGTTACCTCGGCTGGATCCAAATCACTTAAAATACCGGCAAATTGAGTTAGACCTCGCTCACTGGCCTGTTTAACTGGATCAGCTACAACGCCTGCTTGCCCAGAGAGAGTGCGTAGAGACTGTTGATTTTTTAATTGTTGAAGCGAATAGTTTTGCAAGAGTTGCTGATACTCAACAGTGGAATTTTTTTGCGCCAGTTCGCGGATGCGGCTGACCGCGATGTCTGTAAACGAGGTGTAGCGGTTAAGGTAACCCAAAAATTGGCTACCTAACGTGGCTGGACTGTCAGCTTGTTGAACTATGGCGGTGGCTTGTTCCAATTTGTCATTAGCGGCATTGAGCGAGCGCTCAGCTTTGTCAAAAGGGTCGCGCGTAAAAACAATAATCCATTGCTGACCCCAAGTGTCCAGGGTGTTAAAAATTTTTCCCGGCCAACTGGCGATCCGATCAAAGAAGGAAAAAATTGGTCCGGTGTTAAGGGTATAGGGGATTTGGGGTTCTGGGGCTTTGGCAGGGGCTGGCGTAGCGGCGTGCACAGTGAGAATGGATGCTGAAAGAAATAAAAATGTCATCGCGAGTGAGGTAAATTTCATACCGGTTTAAGATGCGCGCTAAAATAAAGACCGCTTAACATGATAATGCCTAAAATAGGGAAGAGCGAAGTGAGAGGCAAATAAACCAAGAGCACGCTTCCGATTGCTGGCCCAAGAATATAGGCAAGCGGACGCGACAGGCGATAGAAATCAATCAAATCAACTTCGCTCGCAGTGACTCTTCTAAAAAAGGCCGCATCGGAAACAACTTCTAGTGCCGCAGCTCCGAGACGAGTAATAAAGAGTAAGACTGTAATCCACCAGAACGTCGCCGGGACATTAGTAAGCAGGGCGGTCGGTATCGCCAATAAGAGAAAAGAAATCATGAGGGTAGTTTTTTCATGAAGTCTGCGATCAAGTAGCCAGCCGACCGCGTATTGAATCAAGACAAAAGGAATGAGAATTATAAAAAGGAGGCGGCCGAACTCGCTCCAGGACATATTTAGTGAGCGCAAGTACAGCGGGGTGTAAATTACCATCCAAGAATAGAAAAAGTTTAGTAAAAATGAGGCCAAGAGAAGTGGACCTAGATGGCGGTGGGATACTAATTGTTTTAAGGTTTGCCACCAGCGTGGCTCGTGGACTTTGAGGATGTGTTCAGCGTCGTCAGTGAAGTGATCCAGAAAAAACAGAGTCGTGATAAAGCCGATCGTGGCGGCAAGTAGAAATAATTTGTGGTAAGAAGAACT
>CAZHTB010000021.1:0-3172 GCA_964535685.1 uncultured Gammaproteobacteria bacterium | reverse complement strand
AAGGCGTGACCGCCCGCGTTCTTGGCCCCCTTGGCGGCCGCCTCCATGACACCGCCGTACGCGCCGGTGAACACGGCCCAGCCCTTTTCCGCGAACAGGCGTCCGACCGTCCACGCCTCGTCGTACGAGGGATCGCCGGGCTTGCACTGCCCCGAGCCGAAGACCGAAACCGCCTTCCTGGCTCGACTCTCGAAATCGATTCCGAAACTCGTGGCATCCATCTTGTTCTCTGCCTCCGTGTGGCACTGCGTGTTGTGACAAAACTTTGCCCCACGTCAAAAAAGCGTAAGACCTGCCATCTTACGCCAAAAAACGCCTTTTGTCAATAGTGCGTTATAATTAAAAAATGACTGGACAAAAGTTGCGTGCAAGAGTACTATGATTTCGAGGAGGGGGGTTATATTTATTGTATAAACAATCCCGCTCCCAGCGGGATTTTATTATGACCATATATGTTTTCGTCAAAAAATAACATCTCTCATGAATTAAAAACCGGAGGAAATGGCTATTTTGATTTAAAGGAAATAGACGAACTCTGGGGTAAAGATTTAAACGTCGTGTTAAATGGCCAAAACAAAACCACCCTCGATTAAGAGGGCGGCCCTAGGATGTATAACCCTAACAGTTCTATGGCAGAACCGAAAGATATTATTAGTATATCAGGCCGGTTGGAAAAGTCAAGAGTTCGTACAGTTAACTTTCAATGAAAAGAAACCGTCAATCATAGACGAAACCCAGCGTCTTTGAGTATTTCGGCGAGCGATGTCCTTCTCTCCCAAGTCGGGGTGGTGAGATTCGCACTCACGATCTCTTGCACCCCATGCAAGCGCCTTAGGCTACTGGGCCACACCCCGACTCGAAAGATAAACACAAACGCCCCGCGAGAAAAGTTCCATTGCTTCCCTAAAGATAGGGAGGGATTGGTAGCTTTAAAGGCGACCAGCCTGACACACTTCGGCACGACGCATTCTGTTAAGAACGCTTCGCCCTCATTAAAGGAATTCAGGTAAACCCTCGCGGCGCCTTGGGAACAGTTCTAGAACCGTCCCATCAGCCCCGGCCCGCAATGTTATGGAAGCGATGCTTTCCTCGTGGAGCTCTCTTTAGTTTACCCGAGGACTCAAGGCTAGTCAACCGTAATTTTCTTGGCAAAAACTGTAAAATGGGGTATTCTTTATGCATTAATCCACCTCCGTCATCCTGAACGCCTGCCGGCAAAGGCAGGTAGTGAAGGATCTCCGGAGATCCCTCCCCCGCCTCCCGCGAAAGGCGGGGCGGGATGACGGGCGGGTGGCCCCGCCGATGGCGGGGACAGGACCCGCCACAAAATTATGATTATTATTTTAATCTCCATCGCCATTTTCTGGAATCTGTTGGACTATATGCTGTACGGCCTGCCCTGGGCGCATCGGCTGGTGTTTAGTCAAATGGATCCCGGTTTATGGGCCAAGCCGCTCGCCGGGGAAAGCTCGGGGCAAGCGGAAAAGCGCAAACTGATTTGTGGCGCGCTAGTGACAACTCTGGCCGCGTTCGCTTATGTCGGTTTGGCACTCTGGCTCGGCTTGCTTGGTCTCTCGCCTTTCCAAGGCGCGCTGTTTGGTTTTTTAAGTTGGCTAGTATTAATGGTACCAAACATTTTGCAAGATTTTCTTTACTTCAACACGACGCGGCGTTTTGTTTTACTCCACACCGGAGCTTGGTTTTTGAAATTGGTGCTGGGCGGACTACTTCTCGGCTGGCTTGGCTAGAATATATGAAACTCATCTCGCTTAATCTTTGGGGCGGGAAAATGTTTAAGCCGCTAAAAAATTTTATCAGACGCGAGTCAGCCACGACTGATATTTTTTGTTTTCAAGAAGTGCTGGATTTTCCGATCGCCGCCACTAGCCATGACGGAGACTGTTTAAACCTGTTGTCAGAGCTTGAAGCTTGGCTGCCTGATTTCCAATCGTTCTTTGTCCCCATGCTAAAAAATGAATTTACTTTGGGCATGGCCTGTTTTATAAGAAAAAATTTCCAGGTAACGGCAACTGGCGATGTCTGTGTCTTTAAAAATCGACAAGCCATGCAAGGATCCAATGGCGCCACTTGCCCGCGGCTTGTCCAACACTTAACTTTGCGGAAAAATAAAAGCCATTTCTCGGTTGGCAATTTTCACGGCCTGTGGATTCCCAACCCCGGAAAGCCCGAGACCAAAAAAGACGACACTGAAGAAAGACTTAAGCAATCCAACCGTATTGTTAAAGAATTTATTCAAGTAGTCCCGGGGCCCAAAATTCTCTGCGGGGATTTTAATCTTTCCCCCAACACGCAAAGTATAAAAATTTTAGAAGACTCCGGTTTGCGTAACCTAATCAAAGACTTTAACATTACGAGCACGCGCAGTGATCTCTACCTCAAGAAAAATAGATTCGCGGACTATATCTTGGTCTCGCCGGAAATCCACGTGACTAACTTTTCTGTGCCCAATCTGCCAATTTCGGACCACTTGCCTATGGTTTTGGAATTTACTATTTAAAATATGAAGCACATTCCATTCCACAAGCTTGACCACCTCCTTATCCACTCCATGCGGCGCTACGGCGTGCCGGTACTGCGCCTCGCGCTTGGCCTGGTTTTTCTCTGGTTTGGCGCGCTGAAAATTTTTGGCGTGACGCCGGTGACTGAACTGATTCAAGCAACGTACCACTTTTTTCCAACTGAAAATTTTATTTTTATTTTAGGGATTTGGGAAGTGCTAATCGGCCTCGGCCTACTGTTTCGCGTTTATCTACGCACGACGCTGGGACTACTTTGGCTGCAGATGCTTGGCACCATTGTCGCGACTTTTTTGGCGCCGCATCTTTTTTTCACGAACAACAATCCATTTCTACTAACCATGAACGGTGAGTTCATTGTCAAAAATCTAGTCCTCATTGCCGCCGGGCTGGTCATTGGCGGGTTTGATAGTAAATTAAGTAAATCAAGCTAGTAAGTAAATTAAGCAGCTTACTTCACTTGCTTTACTTACACACTTAATTTACTAAAAATATTTGACAAACCCCAGCCAAAGGGGTATTTTGATTTTATACGGGGCTCGCTAAGAGAGGGGGCCTCACAACAGCAGTCGCAAGGCTGCTCGACAGGAGGATAGGTACCAACAATGAAGAACCTGACGCAGCGCGGGAAGATC
>CAZHTB010000020.1:0-7559 GCA_964535685.1 uncultured Gammaproteobacteria bacterium | reverse complement strand
CACTGGAATATTTTGTAAATTCGGATCAGACGAAGATAAACGCCCGGTGGCTGTTACGGTTTGGTTATAGCTGGTATGCACGCGGCCGGTTTTTTTATCAATTAACTCCGGCAAAGCGCCCACATACGTTGACTGAAGTTTGGCTAACTCACGATGTTCTTCAATCAAAGAAATAATCGGATGCAAGTCGCGCAATTTTTCTAATTCGCTAGCCGCGGTAGAAATACCCGTCTTGCCCTTAGCAATGCCCACAGTTGATAATTTAAGATGATCAAACAAAATCTCTTTAATCTGCAAAGGCGAATTCACATTAAATTCTTTGCCCGCTAACTTATAAATTTTTTTCGTCAACTCATCTAGTCGTTTTTCTAATCTCGTACCCAATTTTTTTAACTGTCCCTCGTCAACTTTAACTCCGGCTTCCTCAACTTTAGCTAAAACCGGAATCAGCGGCATTTCAATTTTGTGAAACAGGCCGGCCAAAACTGTTTCTTCCAACTGTGGCGCCAACTTCTGGACTAAATTCCAAATGTCACGCACTGTTTCTCCGGCTTCCGCGGCCCGTTCATCATCACTGACCATGTCTAACAACGCGGCTTGTTTACCCGCTGGTTTATGAATCTGCTGATTTTTAGATTTCAACACGGTAAACCGGAGCGTATCTAAATCATGGCCCCTGGAGCCGGGATTTAATAAATACGAGGCAATTTCCGTATCAAAACCTAATCCATGTAGCATGCCTGCCTGCCGGCCGGCAAGGCGGGTAGCATGTAGCATTTCAATGGTGTATTTCAAATCGTGGCCGTACTTTAAAATTTTTTCATTGGCCAACAATGTTTGCAATCCATCATGGTCTAAAAATTTTGCGGGAATAAATGCGACCTCTTGCCCCCAACCAATTCCTAAACCATGTAATGTGGCCGTGCGACCAGTGGAACCAGTGGCGATGGCTTGGACGACAATGGAGTTTTGTTGGCTGGCGCGGGTGATAAGGGCGTCAACGTCTCTCACATTTTTCAAGAGCGTCATCGCGAGGTCCGACGTGGTGTCGGACCGTGGCGATCTCCGGTTAGAGATTGCTTCGTCGTCCTGACTCCTCGCAATGACATGCTCATGTTCCTTGGCTCCCGCCAACCTCCCCACCAACGACATAAACCCCCACTCCTGCAACAGCGAAACAATTTTATCCTGGTCGCTTGGCCGCACTTTTGTTTCCTCTAAAGAAAATTTAATCGGAACATCACATTTAATGGTCACTAACTTTTTTGACAACAAGGCCATATCCTTACCTTCTAATAAAAGTTTTTGCACGCGATCAGTAACTCCGACTCCGCCAGCTGGCGGATTACCTTCCTCTAACGCGCCGTACATTTTTTCTAGCGTGCCAAACTTTTGCAACAGCTCACCAGCAGTCTTCTCACCAATGCCCTTAACCCCGGGAATATTATCGCTCGGATCGCCACGCAAAGCTTTGTAATCAATTAATTGAGCCGGCACTAAGCCATAGCGCTCTTTAACCGCCGCTTCGTTGTACGTGAACGTGTCGGATAAGCCTTTTTTAAGCGTGTAAACTTTAACGTGGCTATTTACTAATTGTAAAGTATCCAAATCGCCAGTCACTATTATGGTTTCCACTCCTTTAGCCTGATGACTTAACGTACCAATTACATCATCAGCCTCAAAACCATCCAGTTCATAAATCGGTACCTGCCAAGCGCTTAAAAATTCTTTAATCATTGGGATTTGGTCATACAACTCCTGCGGTTGCTTAACGCGTTGAGCTTTATACTCCTTATACAACTTATCGCGGAAGGTAGGAGCGCGACGATCAAAGGTTACGGCAATATAAGCGGGCTTTAATTCTTTCTGCATTTTTAAAAACAGGGTGATAAACCCGTATAAAGCATTCACCAACACGCCCTTTTTGGTCGTCAGTGGCGGTAAAGCGTGGAAAGCGCGGTGAAGAATCGCGTTCCCATCAATAATGACAAACTTTTCCATAACACAAAAAGCATACCAAGTTGGCATGCTTATGACAAGAGCGTCTCCGGCCCCCTGATCCGGACATCCGATGAGGACAGTGCCTCATATAAAGTGGATGTCCGGGTCAAGAAGTCTGAAAACACTCCACGCTGTCCCCCATTCTAGCAGATGAAAAAAAATCCTGTCAAAAAAAACTGTGGATAAACCAAAACCCCGCCCCAATAAAAGGACGGGATTATAAATTTTTTGGAGGCGTGGGCGAGAATATAACTATAAGTCATTCTCGTAATGCAGGCGTGGGCGAGAATCGAACCCGCGAATAGGAGTTTTGCAGACTCCTGCCTTACCACTTGGCTACCACGCCTGTATTACGTCAATGAATTTTGAGCCTCTCCTTTAAAATTTCTTTCTGTTGACTATTGTGTTTTAATTCATACTCCCGCCTACGAGCGTCCAACTCTACGGCGTATGCTTCGTAGTATATCAATTCAAACGGACGATAGCCTTTGGTAGATTTTACCTCACCTTTATTGTGGGTTTCAACCCGCGTTTTTAAATCATTAGAATACCCTATATACAGCCAAGATTTTTTAATAAGACTCCGAATTGCATACACATAAAACATAGGAGTTTTGTCCCCCTACGGGGGATCTCCAGAAGGGAGACAGACTCCTGCCTTACCACTTGGCTACCACGCCGTATCAAGGCGTACTGTAGCAAATTGTTTTACATTTGACCAGAGTATGCTACATGCTACAAAAAATTACAGTGGCTGTAATTTCTTGGCTTCCACCATCAAGCCATTGATCTGCTCCATGAATTGTCGCGGCTTGGCCATATTTTTAAAAATCACACGCTCAACCGCGCCAGCTGTCTGAATATGTACGTCGCCAAAATCTAAAAAAGTAGAAAAGAAGCCCTTGGTAATGAGCGTCATATCCTGAATACGATTCAAATGTAATTCAGATAGCTCATGGTTAAAAAAACCTCGCTGGGTCACCTCAATAATCCGGTGATTAGTAACAATCCAAACGTCCAGATAATAATCCAGCCATTCATAAAACACAAAAAACCACAGAAAAAAATAATACAAACTCATGACCAGGCGCACCATCGCGCGAATACCGTTACCGTTATCTAAATAGCCAAGCAGGCTTGGTACAAACATTTCTGCCAACACAATCAACACCACCGGTGCCACTGCTAAAATGACATGCGCCAACACCCGAATGACCACTACAAACCAATGGGCCCGCTCCACTCGTAGCGCCATCTCACCAATTTCTGGGGTAAAGAAACGTCTAAGTAAAATCATAGTCTTGGTAAATTAAGTGTGCAAGCCTGCCGGCAGGCAGGCTTACTAGCTTAATTTACTAATTAAAGAATGTTTGCGCGCTTTCCGTTGAATTCCAGCTTTCATTCCAATCAATCAGATGCAAAGCGTTAAAAGAAATCCAGGCAATAAAAAATGCGCCCAGCAAATACAAACCAATGGAAAAAGCCGTGGCTAAAGTTATTTCCGCGTAACGATACAGATGGTACAGTAAAAAAAAACTCAAGATGAGCCAGACCAGCATCAAGACGAGATAAACGACGAAAAGAAACGAAAGGTGGAACACAGTTTGTGAGTAAATTAAGTGCGTAAGCCTGCCTGCCGGCAGGCAGGTAAAGTAAGTGAATTAAGCTTACTTTACTTAATTTACTTACATGCTTACTTTACTCATAATAGCATTTCCTGCGCGGCTTGACTACTTGGCGCGGTCCGTCCCAAATGCTCATAAGCTCGTCTCGTTGCCACTCTCCCCCGCGGCGTACGTGCCAAAAATCCCAGTTGCATTAAAAACGGTTCATAAATATCTTCAATGGTTTCCATTTCTTCACTGGAAGCGGCGGCCAGAGTTTGCAAACCAACCGGACCACCTTGAAATTTATCAATAATAACTTCCAAAATCCGGCGGTCAGCTTGATCCAGGCCTTCACCATCTATAGCCAACAACTCCAACGCTCGGTCGCAAATATCCTCTGTCACGCGACCATCCCCTTTAACTTGCGCGAAATCCCGCACGCGTTTGAGCAAACGATTTGCCACCCGAGGCGTAGAGCGCGAGCAATGAGCCAGACGAGTGGCCGCGGCTTCATCCAGCGGCACGCGTAAGAGCGAGGCTGAACGATGAATAATTTTTTGCAACTCCCCCGGCGCGTAAAAACCAAGCTGGTACATCATACCAAAACGGTCACGCAGTGGTGAAGACAGTAAACTCGCCCTGGTGGTCGCGCCGATAATGGTAAACTTGGGCAAATCAAGCCGCACCGTGCGCGCACTTGGTCCCTTGCCGAGCACAATATCCAAAGCATAATCCTCCATGGCCGGGTACATGACCTCCTCAATCAATTTGTTTAAGCGATGAATCTCATCAATAAACAAAACATCACCCGGCTGTAGATTGGTGAGAATGGCCGCCAAATCACCGGCCCGTTCCAAAGCCGGCCCGGACGTCACGCGAATGTTCACCCCCATCTCGCGAGCGATAATGTGAGCCAGGGTGGTTTTACCCAAACCCGGCGGGCCGTACAGCAAAACATGTTCCAAGGGTTCGCCGCGTACTTTGGCGGCTGATAAAACAATATGCAGATTATCTTTAATCCGCTCTTGGCCCACGTACTCACTCAAAGTCTGCGGCCGCAAGGACAATTCTAAAACCGCTTCTTCTGAACCAGCTTCTGGAGTTATTAAACGGTCTTCCAACATATTAGAATTAAGAATTATGAATTAAGAATAAAGATCTTAACTCTTAATTCTTGCTTCTTAATTCTTAAAATTCCGAAGGAATTCCACTCCCAACCGCACCCCAAACCCCGTCGCGCCTTTGGATAAATAATATTTGTGGCTAGAGGTGCGATAAGCCGTACCGGCAATATCCAAATGCGCCCAGGGGTAATCCACAAACTCTTGCAAAAACAACGCCGCCGTAATCGTACCCGGGCCTGCTCCGTTGGTCACATTCCGTAAATCCGCAATATCCCCTTTTAATAATTCGCGATACTCATCTTCAATGGGTAACTCCCAAACTTTTTCACTAGTCGCTCCGGCCGCCGCCTTCACTTGATTCCCCAATTTAGCATTATTCGTCAAAAGTCCAGCCACGGTATCGCCTAAAGCATACACGCAAGCACCGGTGAGCGTTGCTAAATCAATAACCGCGCTTGGCTGATAGCGCTTGGCATACACCAAAGCATCAGCCATCAAAAGACGACCTTCAGCATCAGTGTTGATAATTTCCACCGTCTTGCCATTGGACGCGGTGTGCACATCGCCAGGCTTGGTGGCTTCGCCTGAAGGTAAATTTTCTGAAGCCGGAATAATTGCCACCACTTTGACTGGCAACTTCAAATCAGCAGCCGCCTGTACAATCCCTAAAGTCGCCGCGCCGCCCGCCATGTCATATTTCATCTCTTCCATTTTAGACGATGGCTTGATGGAAATACCACCAGAATCAAAAGTACAGCCCTTACCGACAAACACGATGGTTGGAGTTTTCTTGGCGGCGCCACGTGGTGAGTATTCAACTACGATAAACTTTGGCGGCTCAGTTGAACCTTGAGCCACGGACAAAAATAAGCCCATACCAAGTTTTTTGGCTTCCGCACGATCAATAATTTTATATTTCAATTTCCTTAACTTGGCCATTGCCACCGCGTGCTTAGCTAAATGAGTTGGCGTTGCCACATTGGCCGGATGATTGGCTAGGTCGCGAGTAAACTTAACGGCCGTGGCAATAGTGGCACCTGTTGCCAACCCCCGCTGGAGCGTCAGAATCTTTTCTCCTTGAACTAAGACGCGCACAATCTCGAGCGCGATGCGTTTTTCTGTTTCTTTTTTATAAGTTAAAAATTCATAGGCCGACAGTTCCGCCGCTTCAGCCAATCCCTCAGCCATATTAACCGCAACTGATAATTTCGGAGCAACCAAAGTCGCGCTCTTGATCTGCATGGCCCGCAGAGCACGCGTGGCCGACGAAACGGCCCGACGCCAGTTTTCCGCGTCCAATTTTTTCACAAGTCCAAGCCCCACAATGATTACCACGCGTCCAGTTTTATCACCACTAGTCCAGGAGAATACTTCTCCGAGCTTACCCGAACAACGCGGCGTACCCAGTACTTGAAACGGAAATGACAAATCTTTTAGAACTTGCGCGCTTTGACCAGTAAACTTTTTTTCGCCTTCAAACAAAAATAAAACCACGGCGTCATTGGCCGAAATTTCTTTAATAGAATTAATGGCTTTGAAATTCATAAAAAATAAATTGGTGACGAAAGAGACCTCCTCCTCTTAAGGTAAGAGGAGGTTGGGAGGAGTTATGAACCGCTCTGATTCGTAACGCCCCCTCGCCCCCTCTTACCCTAAGAGGGGGAACTATCGTTTACACGTTTCAGATTACAGCAAAGTAGCACGCTTGACAAGCCCCAAAGGGCATGCTATTATGAGGGGTCAGTGTCGTACACGGCACTAAAGTAATACATTTTTGGGGCTAAGATTAAACGAAAAAGCTGACTTGCTTACCTCCAGCAATCTGTAGACACGAAAAGCGTGGGAGCCAATTCTTAGGTTTGAAGGGGTTTAGTTCTCCTTTTCCTCTTCTCCACCGAGAATCGTCTCTCCTGTCTACAGATTATTGGAGGTATTTTTTTATAAAAATTGACGCAGAAAAAAATAACGCCTACAATAAACTTATGCATTTTTCCCAAAAAACTATTCGTGCCATGGCTACTTTCTGGCTTGGTTTGATTGATCCAAAAATTCAACCATATGGTTTGTCTCTCTGGACAAAGCTCGCCCGACTGACCATTCCGGTGGCCATAGAAATTGTAGTCCTGCGACCAGGATCACACGGTACTGAAGTTTTATTAGCCCAGCGCGCCCCCAACGAACCTGCCTATCCGAACGAGTGGCATGTACCAGGCTCCATCATGCGGCCAGGAGAAACAATTGAAGATGTCATAAAACGACTAGAAGAGCGTGAATTCAAAGCCAAAATCATCAGCCAAAAATTTGTTACTAATTTTAATAACCTCCACGAACAACGCGGGCATTTTTTTAGCGTCGTGTATTTGTGTGAAGTAGAGACGCACTCACTCGGCACCTGGTATCAGATTGATCATTTGCCCGAACCAACCATCCGGCATCATCGGGATCATTTAATTCCGATGGCGGTCAAAACATTTAATGGTTCTGGATTCCCGCCTGCGTGGGAGTAACATTCGGAACAGGCGCGGGAATGGACAGCGCGCCGACGCCAACCAGGCACACTTCCTGCCAGGGTTTGTAGTAGCTCCGGAATTCTTTTTCTTTCTTTTCGCCGTCCGGATAAATTACCGTATATGTAAACTTGGCACTGGCGCCGACGTGCGCGCGCTCGGTGCATTTCTTTTTACCTGGAGGAAGTTCGGCGGTCTCAATTAATTTCGTCGGCGGCGGGTTCACAAAATTGTAAACCACTGGTTTGGTCTGCTCAACGATGCGCCCGTCTTTGGTGCCCCATATCTCAAAAATCGCCTCGTCCCCCTGAATCTTAGTC
>CAZHTB010000019.1:0-3840 GCA_964535685.1 uncultured Gammaproteobacteria bacterium | reverse complement strand
GTCTAGCATTCATCGTTTAGGGCGTGGACTACACGGGTATCTAATCCGTATCGCTCCCCACGCTTTCGTGTGTGAGTGTCAGAACAGTTCTAGCCCGCTGCCTTCGCATTTGGTGTTCTTGTCGATATTAACGCATTTTACTACTACACCGACAATTCCACGGGCCTCTCCCAGTCTCTAGCTTTTCAGTCTTACCAGCGGTCCCAAAGTTGAGCCTTGGGATTTAACCAGTAACTTAAAATGCCACCTGGACACGCTTTACGCCCAGTAAATCCGGATAACGCTTGAGGTCTCTGTATTACCGCTGCTGCTGGCACAGAGTTAGCAACCTCTTATTCTTCTGGTACCGTCAGGGTTCTTCCCAGAAAAAAGCAGTTTACAACCCGAAGGCCTTCATCCTGCACGCGGCGTCGCTCCCTCAGACTTTCGTCCATTGGGGAATATTCTTGACTGCAGCCACCCGTAGGTGTCTGGGCAGTGTCTCAGTCCCAGTGAGGCAGGTCACGCTCTCACGCCTGCTACCCGTCGTCGCCTTGGTGAGCCGTTACCTCACCAACTAGCTGATAGGACATAGGCCCCTCTCGAAGTGTTAGACCCCCACTTTCGTGAGGGCAAGCTTTACATGGGAATGAATTGTGTCCCCCCATGACCATCGGGAATTAGCTCCGCTTTCGCGGTGTTGTGCCCGTCTTCGAGGTAGGTTACCAATGTGTTACTCACCCGTTTGCCGCGAACGCGACTTCCAGCAGCCAGCTTCCAACAACCAGCTTACGAAGTTGATAGAGTTTTCATAAAACCGCCTATCTGATTCGTAAGGTTCCTATACAGGTTATCACCATGAACAAATTGTTCTTGAGTGATGATGCCTGTGGCGAGGGCAATTTCCAGCGCCGCGGCCACTTCGTTTGTGGAACCAATGGCGTTGCCGAGATATCGTTTGAAGTCTCGGTCTGAAGATTTACCAGAACCTTCCGCAATATTGAGGGCGACCGAGAGGGCCGCTCTGCGTATTTGGTCGCGGAGATGTTCATGTTCTCGAGGAATTCCCCTCGTGATGGTAACAATAAATTTGTATGCTTCTAGGGCGTTTTGATAGACCTGGAAATTTCTAAAACGAAATGACATACACGATTAATTTATACCAAAGAGGGGTTGGTAGTTAGTAGCTAAGTGCTGGAAGCTGCGTCCGCACGACTTGCATGCCTTAGACACGCCGCCAGCGTTCATCCTGAGCCAGGATCAAACTCTCAAAAAAAGATTTTTGAGTATATTGATTAGCTCAATTACTTTATAATTGACGTTTCTCTTACCTACTTATTGTCAAAGTACTTCAGATACAGGGCTAATAAAAATCGCATCGTCCCGGAGGCTGATGGATTTTAACTTTTTCGGCCAGATTGTCTGTATTTGCTGTTGCCAATAATACACGAGGGAAAAGGGGTTGTCAAGGGCCAGCCTGCTTGCCAGACGGGGATAAGATGTGGTTAGATAGAGGCCAAAGGGAGGTGTCGCTATGCGACCTGGTTGGTGTTACGCAGAAGCCAGGCTTAGCGGGGTGGCATATAGCGTCCGGACAAGTTCATCGTTTTCATCACTCAACATAGCTGTCACCTCGGACCGCCGAGTGACGGCCAGGAGGTACGAGCATGAGGACAGTGAGCGGAGTCGAGGTGTCGGCGAAAGTGCTGTGGCCGAAGTTGCAGGAGGAGATCGGGAGGCGTACCGGAGAGGAGGCCGAGATGTCGCCGAACACGGTCATGCGTTGTGAGTTGGCGCGCGCGCTCGCGTGTCTCGGAGTGGGCGGCATCGAGCTGGCCGAAGTGATCAAGCAGTGCGCCAACGGGATACTACTCTTGGACTTCGGCGACGGCAGTCTGACCGAGTTCCGGCTCGGCGGGGCTTTGCTCGCGGTGAAGGCGCGCGGCGGGCACGCCTGACAAGAAGCAGTTGATGCGGGGCATCGTCCCTGGCATCAAGACACGGTGGTCTGCGTCTCGGCCGCCGTTCTTTTTTATTAAATCCCCACGAAAGCCATGCACATAAGCGCAGGGATTAAGTGGTTGGATTTAATAAACCCCGCCGTCGGCGGGGTGAAGCCATCTTGAGTGGCTTCATTTTAGAAAGTATGATTAGATAAAGCGAAGGAGGACGTCATGTTCACACAAAATAATGGACATCAGGTGGAACACGTAGTCGCGAGTGGGGCGCTCGGCTTTGACGGCCGGGGCTGGTTTTGGGAATGGCCTTTGCGCTGGCTCGGGCTCATTGATCCGACACGGTTCACGGTCGTGGGGAAAACGCTGACGCTGAATCCGCGGCGCGGGAATTTGCGCTGGGGGCACCCTTGGACCTGCGTCAAGCTAATCCAGCATGGGACAGTCAACGCGGTTGGTCTCACGAACCCAGGATTTTTGTGGTGGATGAAGAAAGTGGCACCGACGATCAATCGTGAACGTCAGCCCTTCGTCGCTTCGATCTTTGGCGAGCCACTAGAGTTGTCGGTCATGGCTGAACATCTCAACCGCGTTGATCTCGTGGCGCTTGAGGTCAACGTGTCTTGCCCTAACACGGGCGACAGCCTTTCCGACGTGGGTAAGGTCGTAACCCAAGTGCAGGTGGTGGCAGAGACAACTCGACATCCGCTTTGGGTTAAACTGTCGCCCGACTCGCCGCTCGAAGATATTGTGGCGAGATTGCCCGGTAACGTGGCGGCGCTCGCTATCAACAGCGTGCCTTGGCGCGTTGTCTTTCCAAGTCAGCGGAGTCCGCTGGCGATTCTCGGTGGTGGGGGAGTGTCGGGCCAAGCCGCTCAACCATTTACTTGGGCAGCTTTGCGGCGACTCAAGGCCTGTACTAATGTTCCGGTCATCGGTCCGAGCATTTGGAAGTATGATGATTTGGGCAGGCTCCGAGCGTTTGGAGCTAACGCCTTGAGCTTTGGCGCGGTGCACATTTCGCGGCCTTGGTTTCCGACGTACGCGGTGCGGCGGGATTTGCGGGAGCGGCGACAATGACGGCTCGGATTAAGTACACGGTCGTGATTGTTCCCGATGCCGCGCACGGGTATATCGCTTACGTGCCGGCAGTGCGTGGCGCAGTGGTGAGTGGCGCGTCACTCGGCCGAGTGCTCGTGAAATTGCGGGCGTGCCTTGGCCGCGAACTTTCGTCACTGCACGAACGTGGCGAGACAATCCCGCCAGACAAAGACGCGCCGCCTTGGCCCAAGCAATTGGCCGGGGTCAGAATCAGGCGCATGCTGGTGGAAGTGCCGTAGTTCTACTCTTGGCGGAGGGTGGGGCTGCGGCGTTTTTTTATTTAAGAAGAATGTTTGCTCCGCCAGTCGGCGATTTTTTTATGATCGCCGGAAAGTAAAATTTTTGGCACGGCCCAGCGGATTTTTTTGCCTTGCCAAGTGCCGGTGAAGATTTCCGGTCTTGTAAAATGTGGATATTCTTTGTAGCTATTAGCGTTTAGCGTATAGCGTTTAGGGTTTTTTGGTTCATCATTTTTTTCTAAACGCTGACCGCTAATCGCTAAACGCTTAGAAAAACTTTCTTCTACCAAAGACTCCGCATTACCGAGCACGCCGGGGATGAGGCGGACAATGGCTTCAGTGACAGTGAGCGCGGGTAGTTCGCCGCCGGAGAGAACGTAGTTGCCGACAGAAATTTTATCGTCCACTAAGTTTTCAATGCGCGCGTCAAAGCACTCATAACGGCCACACAGAAAAATCAGGCGCTCATATTTGGAAAGTCGTTGCGCTTCAGGATGTGTAAAATATTTCCCGGTCGGCGAGAGAATTATCACGAGGGTATTTTTACTATACTCAACTTTTTTGGG
>CAZHTB010000018.1:0-4331 GCA_964535685.1 uncultured Gammaproteobacteria bacterium | reverse complement strand
TCCCCTTCAGAGACCACATCTTTGTGGCAACCCTGACCCCCACAGCCGCGCAATACCAAATGTAAGCCAGCCAAAACAAGCACCACCGGCCAGAAATAGACCCAAATTCCCCCGGGGATAACCCCGGCTTTAGTTAAAAACCAAACCACCCCGACCACGACGAGAAACCCGCCCAGCCAGTGATTAGTCTTGTTATAACCTCGTGTTTTACACATATAATTACCGGGTTATTAATTAACGATAGCGTTTTTTAATTCTTTTGGGGGTTAATAATTTTTTTACTTCATGCTGGAATCGACCCACATCTTCAAATTGACGGTAGACCGAGGCAAAACGGATGTAAGCCACTTTATCAAAATGCATGAGGCGCTTCATGACAATCTCACCAATCTCGCGCGTCGTAATCTCGTCTTTCTTTTTGCGCTGGATATCAACCTCAACTGAACCAAGTAATTTCTTAAAGCGATCCGTGGTCACTGGGCGCTTCTCTAATGATTTTCTAAGACCAGAAGACAGCTTGTCACGATCATAGGCTTCATGTTGTCCGTTTCTTTTAACAACTGCCAAATCTAAAATTTCATGCTCCTCTACGGTAGAAAAACGAAAACTGCACTTCAGGCATTCGCGGCGGCGGCGCACAGCCAATCCGTCTCCTGAGACCCGCGTATCAGTCACTTTGGTCTCCGCGTAATTACAAACCGGACAATGCATACTGGGATTTTAGCCCATTTTCTTTCTAATAAAGGCGGGGATTTCTAACTCATCAGCTTCTTGTAAACGACGATCCACAGCTGGTGGCGGGGCGACCGCTACAGGCTCCTTGGGTTTTTCTTCGCTGTGCAGAAGTTGCTTAAAAAAATTAACCTTATCATCTTCTTGAACTGGTGGAGCAACGGGCGGCGGAGCTACCGGCTTCACTACCTGACGCACTGGCGCTGGATCAAACGTACGCTGGCCAGACACTTCCGCGCCGACCTTACGTTGGAAACCAGTTGCCACGACACTAATTTTTATTTCATCTTTCAGCGCCTCGTCAATGACCGCGCCAAAAATTATTTTGGCATTGGGATCAGCGGCCTTCGTAATCTCTTCGGCCGCCTCTGAAACTTCAAACATGGTTAAACTTGAACCGCCACTAATGGTAAACAAAATACCACGCGCGCCGTCAATAGCGACTTCTAAAAGCGGCGAAGCAATAGCCGCCCGAGCCGCTTCCACCGCTCTATTTTCTCCAGATCTACGTCCAATACCCATAAGGGCCGTGCCAGCCTCTGACATAACCGCTTTGACATCGGCAAAGTCTACGTTAATCAAACCAGGTATGGTAATAAGCTCGGCAATACCCTCTACGCCATTTTTTAAAATTTCGTCAGCCAGACCAAAAGCTTCCAGGAGAGAAGTCTTTTTATCAATGACCTGAAGTAGACGGTCGTTGGGAATAACAATAACTGTATCCACATTTTGCGTCAACTCCTCTAAAGCCCGCTCGGCAATAACGCGCCGCTGTGCCCCCTCAAAACCAAATGGCTTGGTCACCACAGCCACGGTCAGTGCCCCGGACTCACGCGCCAATTTAGCAACCACGGGTGAAGCGCCACTGCCCGTGCCACCACCAAGTCCGCAAGTAATAAAAACCATGTCCGCCCCTTTCAAAAGCTCGCGCAATTCGTTCTGACTTTCCTCGGCTGATTTATGGCCAAGATCTGGATTCATACCAGCGCCAAGTCCCCGTGTGGCATTTTTGCCAATATGAAACTTAGTCGGCGCGCTGTTGTGATGCAAGGCTTGCACGTCAGTATTGATCGCGATAAAATCCACACCCTTAATTTTAGCTGCCACCATACGATTGATAGCAGACCCTCCCGATCCTCCGACCCCCACTACTTTAATTTTAGCAAAAACATCAGTCATAAAATTACGGAAGCAAAGATTTAAACCATTTCTTAACTCGTCCTGTTCGCTCAAACCAAGAAGCATGGGTTGGCACTTCGGCGCCACTCTGTCCTCCCCACCAGAGTAATCCTACCGCGGTGGCAAAACTGCTGTCATGAACTTTATCCACAGCGGTTACCAATTCTTTGGCCATGCCGATAGCCGCGGGTAAACGAAATTCGTTTTTAGCCACCTCCAGCAAGCCCGGTAATTTGGCGCCACCGCCAGTAAAGACCACACCGCCTGGTAGTTTACCAGAACGTTCTACTTTGGCAAATTCCTGGTCTACCAAACGAAAAATTTCCTCCAGCCGGGCATTAATAATCTCGGCCATGGTGCGACGCGACACGCTTCCCTGTTCGCTGGAAGCAAATTCACTCAAGACCACCTGCTCTTTTTTACCAACTACCTCCGGTACCGCTGTACCATAGGTCAATTTAAGCTCCTCGGCAATATCAACAGAAACGCGCAGACCAATAGCTAAATCATTTGTGATGTGTCGCGCGCCTACCGGCAGCACGCCCGCGCCCATTATGTCTCCCTCTTCAAACAAAACGTAGCTAGTCGTTGCGGCGCCAATATTTACCACGGCCACGCCTAACTCTTTTTGTCGCTTGCTCAAAACCGCCTCGGCATCGCCCAACACGGAAAAAACCAAATCGTCAATTTCCAAACCAGCCCGGTAAATACATTTGGTCAAATTTTTAATCTGGGTCGACATGCCTTCAATAATCTGAGCTTCGACCTCCAAACGAATACCGGTCATGCCAATGGGGTCACGCACCTTAGTTTGGTTATCCACGGTAAAAGTACGCGGAATAACATGCAAAATTTCATAGTTAGGTGGGGTGGACACAGTTTGCGCCGCGTCAATTACCCGCTCCACATCCTCCGGCTTGATTTCACCGTTAGCTGAAGAGACCGCCACGACCCCTTTAGACATCTCTGACATGATGTGACTGCCAGAAATTCCAACAAAGGCATGAGTCACCGCCTGGCCGGTCAAACGTTCTACTTTTTCCAGTACCGTAGAGATGCTTGTCACTGTATCGTCAATCGAAACAATCAAACCCTTACTTACCCCATCAGAAGGACCCTCAGCCGCGCCTATAATCTGGAGCTGTCCGGTCTTGGGCATGACCTGTCCGACCACCACCCGTACGGATGAGGAACCGACATCTATACCACAAATAATATCTTGGGTTCGTTTTGCCATAGAGTAACCCAATTATACCACAAAAGGCCAAAAGATGACTAGGGCGACAGCCACTGAAACCAACGAGGCCAGCAGAACGGCCGCGGCCATGAGGTCTTTAATATCGCGCACATAGTGATGCAAACGCGGCTCCAGCATGTCTACTAAATGTTCCGAAGCAGTATTAACGATTTCTAAAATTAACACGGTCATGATGAGTAAAAGTAAAGCCACTTTTTGCCAAGGCTGAACACGATACGCGAACATGGCGACAATTACCACGACGGCTGCGACTGATTGAATACGAAAATTAAGCTGGCTTTGCCAAACATGGACTACTCCCCGACTGGCATGCATGAAACTTTTGATGAGACGCATAACTTTTCTAGCTTTTAGCTTTTAGCTTTTAGATGTACAGATGTCATTCCCGCGTATGCGGGAATCCAGTTCCTTATACATTATACTTTTAACCAAAATTGAATTAGAGTCGCGATTATAGCCCAACTCACCAGCGCGCCACCCATGGCCCACCAAAAATCTACCCTCTGAAGTAACAAATAAAATGCCAGTACAAAATAAACTAGTGTGAATTCATAAACAAAAGTAGATTTAAGTGTCTTCTGGGAAATTTCTAATCCTTGATCCAGATAAATAAAAATCATGGCGACAATAAGAATCACCGGAAGTGCATAAACTATGCCAGTGTACTTAGGATCAATGTATTTGGCAATGAGAGTTATGCCGACAACTGATGCGCCGCCAAGAATGAACTGCAAGCCGTAATAAAAAGCGGGATTCATACAATTTTTAATTTTTGTAAAACCATGTCCTGTATTTTTCTGACTAGTTTGTCCTCTCGTTCGCTTCGCTCGTGATCGTAGCCTAGCAAGTGTAGCAGGCCATGCACCAGAAGAAAAGCCATTTCGCGCTTAAAGCTATGCCCCAAATCTTTAGCCTGCTCTTGGGCTCGCGC
The DNA here is from genome assembly GCA_964535685.1 of uncultured Gammaproteobacteria bacterium. Classification (GTDB taxonomy): domain Bacteria; phylum Patescibacteriota; class Patescibacteriia; order CAZHTB01; family CAZHTB01; genus CAZHTB01. Next base: position 231 of record CAZHTB010000018.1, on the reverse strand, counting down.
CGGACAAATAATGATTTCGCCCAAGTCCTCCGGAACTTTTTTAGTCGGATGCTTGAGCGAGCCAAACGACAACACGTCAGTGACTTTGTCTTTTTTGCGCCAAGTACGATTGAGGCGCTGCATTTCCGTCGGACTTACCAAAGCCACTGACACCTCGGGCATCGTCCCCTTATATTTTAACACTCCAAACGCGCCAAGCAAAATACGCCGGACGAACACGGAACTGATTTT
>CAZHTB010000017.1:0-7238 GCA_964535685.1 uncultured Gammaproteobacteria bacterium | reverse complement strand
GTAAGTGAGCCAAAGATAAACCGGGAAGACAACAATGAGCACGGCCAGGCCAAAGCGGATACTGGTTTCTATGCCAAACGAGCCATTCAAAACATCGGGCCAGAGTTTGTTGACATAATCAAAGGCCAAGGAGATGAGATTGCCCGCCGCGGCGTACAGCGTGCCGATCGCGAGCAAGTGCATGAACACGTCTTTGGGCGTAGCTTGGGGACGGGATTGTGTTTCTGGCATAAAACTTATATGCTATGGGTAATTAAACGTCATTGCGAGGAGCTAAGGCGACGCGGCAATCTCCGGAGATCGCCACGGCCTGAAGGCCTCGCGATGACAGTAATGATTGTCTATGCAATTAATTCGACACTTCAAGGATATCAGTAAAAAAGATGTCAGTCTAGCCGGTGGCAAAGGCGCGAGCTTGGGCGAGATGACGCAAGCGGGCTTGCAAGTACCGCCGGGGTTTGTGGTGACCGCGTCGGCTTTTGACCGATTTTTGGAAGAGACGGATTTAGACAGCGAGATTGAAGCTTTTCTCCATAAAGTAAAACATCAAGACATCAATTCCGTGGACAAAGTTTCCGCCGAGATTCAGGATTTAATTCATCGCGCGGATTTTCCCAAAGATTTGGGTACGGCCATTCTTAAAGAGTTTGCCAGACTTAAAGCCAAACAAGTGGCCGTGCGTTCGTCTGCCACAGCTGAAGATTCGGCCGTAGCCTCTTGGGCTGGCGAGTTGGATACTTATCTGAACGTAACTAAACCAAAACTTTTAGAGCAGGTAAAAAAATGTTGGGCGTCTTTGTTTACGCCGCGCGCGATTTTTTATCGTTTTGAAAAAAAGTTGCACAAGACGCCGGTCTCGGTCGCGGTCGTTGTCCAAGCCATGATCCAATCGGAAATCTCCGGCATTAGTTTTACGGTTCACCCGGTTACTGAAGACAGGGATCAAATGGTTATTGAAGCGGGCTATGGTTTGGGTGAGGCCATCGTCGGCGGTAAAATTACGCCCGATACCTATGTTGTTCATAAAAAAGAGTGGACCATACTTGATGTTAACATTGGCGAGCAAACCATGATGATTGTGCGTGGCGGCCAGGGCACGATTGAAAAGCCACTTTCTAAAGCCAAAGGCGCGAAACAAAAACTTACTGGCGCGCAAGTTATCAAGCTCGCTAAACTTTGTCAGAAAATTGAAGAACACTATGGCCAGCCGCAAGACATTGAGTGGGCGTTATACAAAGGAAAGTTTTACGTCCTCCAAAGCCGGCCGATTACGACGTTGAAGCAATAGCAGCCTTGACAGTTTGGGTTGGGTGGGGTATACTTTAAAAGTATCAATTCTGTTTTACTACATTATGGTAGAAAAATTGAATCGTCTTAAAGTAGAGAAAAAGCTCAAATCACTAGGCATAGGCGTGTTTTCCCCGCTTGAATTTAAGGGGATATTTGGCGTTTCCGGCAAAACAGCCTCGGTGTTTATTAATCGTAATCTCGCCAGCGGCCTTTTTCTTAAAGTGCGCAATAATTTTTACGTTTTAAAAGACAGTCCCCCTTCGGCTTATGTAACGGCTAATAAACTTTATCAGCCGTCCTATGTTTCTTTAGAGAAAGCCTTAGCTTATTATGGGATTATTCCCGAAACAGTTTATACCGTAACCTCCTTAACTACTAAGCCCACCCGCGAGTTTGTAACGTCGCTGGGCGTTTTTTCTTATCAGCTGGTAAAGCGTTCGGTTTTTACCGGTTATCACGCAGTTTCGTTGGATGGTCAAACAGTATTTTTAGCCGAGCCGGAGAAGGCTTTGGCTGATTATTTATATTTTGTGGATCTCAAGAAGACTCAATTAAATGATCGTTTGGACCTGCGTCATCTTAATCGAAAAAAATTAATAATGTATGCGCGATTATTTAAACGCCAAAGTTTGTTAAAATTAGTGCGGCACTTATATGTTGAGCAGAGACAACCTAGACAAATTTACTAAGGAGCAGCAAACAACTTCAGATAATGTGGTGCGCGAATACTGCCAGCATTTGTTTTTGTCATATCTCTATCAACAGCCAGGGGCCGAGCGGCTACTCTTTAAGGGTGGTACAGCGTTGCGTATTGTTTTTGCCAGTCCGCGTTTTTCCGAGGACTTAGATTTTACCGGCGTGGGCTTGCGCGCTGACAAGGTAGAGTCGTTATTTACTGATACTTTGGCGGCAGTGGAGAAGACTGGTCTGGACGTGGAGTTGCAGGAAGGCAAGACAACTAGTGGCGGTTATTTGGGGGTGGCATTTTTTACAGCTTATAACTTACGAGTTAAGATTCAAATTGAAGTATCGTTGCGGCGCGCGGCCCTCGTACGTGGAACACGGGCGCTTATTGCCAGTCAGTACGTGCCAGCCTATACTTTAGTCCATTTGCCTACGGATTTGTTGATTAAAGAAAAATTAATGGCCTTGTCAGCTCGGCGCAAGCCTCGAGATTTTTATGATTATTTTTTTCTGTTATCTGGAAATTTTTCCGAAGCCAAAAAACAGGAGCATTTGCAACGAATTTTACAGTTGTTAAGAGACGAGCGCATTGATTTTCGTCGTGAACTTAAAAAGTTTTTGCCCGCGAGTCAGGCTAGCTTGCTGAAAAATTTTTCTGGCCTGCTGGAACGAAAAATAACGGCCTATCTTTAGCCGGCCGATTACGACGTTGAAGAATTAGCAGATATGGATATAAATAAGTACAAGCAGGATGACTGGATAGTTTATTTTTCCGGGGACAAGTGGTCGCCGTTGGGGTTTTCTTCATGGGTGTCGCTTTATACCCAAAGACCATTTTCTCCGGAGGTGGATTTTTTTGTTAATCAGGCAGTCATGGTTTGGGACGGCGTGACTACCACATGCTATATACGCGAGTCAGAGCGAAAGCGTTTTGGAAAAAAAGTTGTCAGAAATGTCATGAACGATTCGGCATATGTTGATTTTATCTGCAAAAAATTTCGTGCCAGTACGGATTTTGTTTTATCTATTTATAATAAAAAGAAAAAAAGTTTTACCCATAAGGAATACGCCGATTACAATGCCTATTTTTTAAATAATTATTATCCGTATCATATTCAGATAAAAAATGTGGTGGATTTTTTGCCTAAAAAGATTTTGGATCTTTATTTGCCAAAATTACAAGCGGTTCGGGTTCATGCCGAGCCGGTTTTTTCTCAAGAGACTGGTTATATGCGGAGAGTGGCCAAGTATCTTAGTAAAAAAAGTGGCTATAAAGTTGAACATATTTTGCAGTGTTTGGTGAGTGAGGTTACAGCCTATTGGAAAAATGGGAAATTTTTACCCGATAAAAATGTTTTAAAAGAACGTGCTCGGGGCTGTGTTATTTTTTTTGGCATGGGTGGGATTCAGGGTATTTTGTCGGGTGGGGAAGTATCTAAACTCGCCTCAATATTTTTAGCTGATGATAAGAGCGGCCCCCTAAAAGGGCAGACTGCTTTTGCCGGCAAGGTGCGAGGAATAGTACGCGTTATTTTTGATCCCGCGGTTGTTAAAGAATTCAATCGGGGCGATATTTTGGTTGCTCCATGGACCAGGCCAGAGTATTTGCCCATTATGGAAAAAGCCGGAGCTTTTGTAACCGATGGGGGTGGTATTTTAAGCCACGCGGCCATTACCGCCCGAGAATTAAAAAAACCCTGCGTCATTGGCACCAAGATCGCGACTAGGGTTTTTAAGGATGGAGATTTGGTTGAGGTTGATGCGACCAATGGCATTGTAAAGAAATTGTCTTAAAGATAATATGGCAAGCAATAAAATAATTTTTGAGAAAAACTACACCCGCGACATAACTCTTATTATTGAGCAAATATGGCTAGAGGTTTTAGTGCTGGGCGTTAAACAAGAATTGCAGATTGAACATGCCCATCTCCCCGTAGGTGTTGGTTTTATTAATCAGGGAGCCATTGAGGTTTGGGAAAACAGGGCGGCGATACGGTTTATCAATAATAAATTAGTGGAGAAAAGTTTGACTGAAACACAGGCCATGATTGATTATCTTACTCGGTACGAAAAAAGCTTAGAGCGTTTTTATCCGATTTGGAAGCGTGGATATGTTAGTTCTCGTGAAGATCTGCGTGATTTTATTGCGATGATACACGCGACTATGTGTGGCGATGCGGCTGTCATGTATTTATCTGAACTTGAGGGGGTTGAGGGGAGCGTGCAAACACTTGCCAAACGACTGCGTGGCGAGGACCACTTTTTTTCATACAGTGATGCGGTTTTGCGCCAAAGTTTACAACGTTTTTTCCCGGCGCTGGCCGAGTATGTAACTTGTTTGCGTGAAGACGAAGTAATGAGTGGAGAATTGCCGTCAATCGCAGAATGTAAAAAACGGTTTGAGCATTATGTGATATCGGCCGATGGTTATCGGGCGACTGAAACATTGGCAGACTATGCGCGACACAATCCAGATTTTGTTTTTTCAGGTGAGGAGGTGGGAGAGAATATTGTTGAGGTGCGTGGCCAAGTTGCTTGCCCGGGTAAGGCGCGGGGTCGGGTTAGAATTTTACGACTACTTAAAGATATGGCCAAAGTTCAGGACGGCGACATAATAGTTTCGCCCATGACCATTCCAACTTTTTTGCCAGCCATGAAGAAATCCGGAGCGATTGTGACCGAAGAGGGTGGCATGCTTTGCCACGCCGCGGTTGTCTCGCGTGAATTAAAAAAACCCTGCGTCATTGGCACCAAGATTGCGACTAAGGTTTTTAAAGATGGGGATCTGGTTGAGGTTGATGCGGAACATGGTATAGTTAGAAAGATTGCGTGAGGCTGCACTAATTTTTATGGAATTAACAAGAGATCAGGTGCTCAACATCGTGAAATCAAATGACTGGAGCATCCAGAGTTTTAATGCCTACCCCCTGTATGTCATGTGCGCCGGAGTAGAGTCTGGTTGGTTGGTAAAAGCTCAATTCGGCGTAGGCTATACGCATTTTTTCTTTTTTTTATTAAACGGCCGCGCCTCCATGTACTATGATCGGCAGGACTGGGAAAATATTTCAGGCCGCTATTATGAAAAAATAAAATCGCGGGGACAGCTTGAATACCTTATTGAAGAATACAAATCGGCTTATAAAAAATTATTGGACGAGACGAGGTATGACGAGAGTCGGTTGGTGAAAATGGCAACACCGGAATTAATAGGCTTGCTAAAAAAATTATGCAATCGTCTTATCAATGCTGTTGGGGCCGCGCATGTCATTGAGGGAATTACTTACGGCAGTGAGGAAAAATTGCGGGGATTATTAAGGGCCAAGGGAACCTTTACTGAACAGGAGTTTGGTTTAATTTGTTCCCCCACTCGGCCTTCTTTTTTATCTGAAGCCCAACGCGAGTTACGGCAGATAAAATCTTTGCCGAACGGCCGACGGTCCGGGGCCATTGACGAGTTCATTGCCAATTATGGTTGGATAGAAAATAATTATCTTGGCAGAAAACAATTTTCTCACGCGGATGTCGTTCATAGAATAGACGGTTTGGAAGACGATTCAAGCGAAGCCAATGCTGAAGAGATTATTTCTCAAAAAGCAAAAATATTGCGACGTTTTGATTTGTCAGACCAAGAGCGCTTTATTATTTCAACGATTGAGTTGTGTTTTTACTGGCAGGATGAGCGCAAGAAGTACATCCTGCAATCTATAGAAGTTTTGGATCCGGTGTTGGAGAAAGTTGCTGACAAGTTGGATCTTGACGCGACGGATCTCAAATCAGCAACCCCACGTGAAATATCAGAGGCGAACTTGTTGGATAAAAATTTTCAACGCCAACTCAAAAAAAGAAGAACCAAGAGCGTTTGTTATTCAGTGCCTGGTCAGAATTTTGTATTCACCAATACTGATTACGATTTCTTTTCTGAAAATTTACATAGTGTGTTGGGTTATGACGCAGAAGAAGTTAAGGGTTTAATCGCGAGTCCGGGAGTCGTACGAGGCCGGGTAAGAGTTTGCGAATCAATAAGTGATATAAATAAGGTTGGGGTCGGCGAAATTTTGGTGGCCTCAATGACCAGGCCGGAGTATTTACCAGCCATGCAAAGAGCCATTGCTTTTGTAACTGACGAAGGCGGAATCACGTGTCATGCCGCGATCGTGGCTCGGGAAATGAAAAAACCCTGCGTCATCGGCACCAAGATCGCGACTAAAGTTTTTAAAGATGGCGATTTGGTTGAAGTTGATGCGGAAAAGGGCATTGTGAGGAAAATATAGTTTAGGAGCTTGTGTAACATTTATGTTACAATTCTAGCACAAAAATGTTACAATTAATTGTCTCATTATGATACAATTATAAGGCAAAAGTGAGACGATTTATTATGAAATTCCCCCTGCGATCATTTTTTAGCCAGCATACTTGGTTGCATAAGGCATATCCTGGTTATTTATTATTGATTGCACTGCAGTGCGAGGCTGCCGTGGCTCCGGTGATACGACGGTTCCCGCAATTTAAGAGACAGTGGTTTGGTATCATGTATTTGTGGGGCGCGCGGTGGGATTGGGTGTGGCACGCGCCAGGCCTTATTATCATGCGTCAGCTGCTACTTAAACGTGGGCCGACGCTGGTCAAACGTTTAGCCCGAGAACAAGGCCTGCTGGTAAAAAAAGTTTTTAAGTTGGCCGATCGTTTGGAACAAAAAAATTTAGCCAAACTTTCCATTAAAGAACGCGTGCGACTTTTTAAACAGTTGCGGGCCGCTGTCGTGGCACAAGGCGGGCTTGGGTACATTGCGGATACCTCGCTCTCGGTTGGCGCGGAAGATTGGCTGGCCGCCATGATCTTACGGGAATGTCCACCCGAGGTTGTGCCAGTCTTAACGGGTCAGGTTTTTGTTTCGTTTCAATCACAGGCGCAGACTGCTTTAGCCAGGATTGTTACTGCCCCACTATCGCGCCAGAAAAAAATGGCACAAAATTATATTAAAAAATTTCACTGGGTTAAAAATAATTATGAAGTGGTATCAAGGCCCACTGTTGAGGAGATATTAAAAGAAGTGCAGGCCTTGTCAAAAGGTCAGCATCAGATTGTTGACCCGCGAAAAGTCCGCATGGCCAAGCAGGCGATTTATAAAAAATACAAAGTCAGTAAAAAATTGCGTGAAGCAGTCCAAATTGCCGAACTGCTTTAAGAAATGCAGGACAAACGCAAGGCTTGTGTGCAAAAAATTAATCCGCTGTTTTGGGACATGAGTCGTGTTTTAGCCCAAG
>CAZHTB010000016.1:0-20019 GCA_964535685.1 uncultured Gammaproteobacteria bacterium | reverse complement strand
GCCCACCCCGCTGGCCCTTGTAGTTTCCGCCAGGGGCGGACCCGCCAACTTGCATCAGCTTGTGGCGGGCAATGGATAGAACAAGCTCCCATAGTTCAATGGATAGAACAATCCCGTCCTAAGGGATAAATCTGGGTTCGATTCCTGGTGGGGGCAAATCCTGTCGGAGCTACCAGCGTAAAGCTTCTAACTTCCCACATGTTAGTAGTTGGTAGCTAATAGTTGGCAGTTGCGTCAGCCTGGTGGCCATAGCTCAACAGTAGAGCGTTCGCCTGTGGAGCGAATGACACGGGGGCAGCACCCGTTGGTCACCCCACAAAGATCCCGCTTACAACAAGCGGGATTTTTGTTTAGCTCTGGTGTGCTATAATACGTCTATAATTTTATGTTCGTAGATCTCGTGCGCTTTAAAACCAAAGACAACGTAGAGTTATCCGGCTTTATAGTGGGGTCTGACCCCGCTAAGGCGATTCTTTACGTTCACGGCCTGCATAGTAATTTCTACCGCAGTCGCGCTGAAGTCCTGGCTGGCATTTTTAACAAACTTGGCTACGTATTTTTTTCTTTTAACAATCGCGGGGCAGAGCGCGGCGCTGATTCGGAAGATTTTAAAAAGTGCGTCTATGATATTTCCGCGGCGGTAAATTTTATTCGGCGGCGGGGTATTCGTGACATTATTTTAGCGGGTCATTCCACCGGTTGTAACAAAATTGTTTACGCGCTCTCCAAGAAAAAATTTTCGGGCGTGCGCGGGGTTATTTTACTCGCGGGCTTGAGCGATCCGGAAATTTTTGAAGCGACACTTGGACGGCAGTATAAAAAAGTTTTGTTACAAGCTGAAAAATTAATGCGGGCTCGTCGTGGGCATGAGTATTTACTCGTGAGTAAAACGCATGGCGCCATGACTGCGAGCCGTATTGTCAGTTTGTTTACTTACGGCGGCGCGGAAGATTTGTTTTCCTTATCACTCGGTAAAAAAGCCAAACCTCGTTTTAAAGGACTCACCATGCCAACCTTGATTGTCTATGGCACGCGCGATCAGCACGCATATCATCCAGTTCAGAAAATTGGCGCTTTTGTGGCCGCGCAAATTCCCGGCCCGACCGAACAGGTGTATATTAAAGGAGCGCGACATGGCTTTAAGGGCTATGAGAGAAAGTTGATGGGGCGCATTGTGCAGTGGTTATGTAACATGTAACATGTAGCATGTAGCATATGAAAAAGCGTTTGGTCATTGCCGGTCTTGGTTTCGGGGGTTTGTACACTTTTCTGCACCTCCACCGTTATGCTCATCGTCATCCGGAAGAGCTGGAAATTTTTTTAATTAATCGCTCCAACTATTTTTTATTCACCCCGCTCTTGCATGAAGTCGCGACCGGTGGGGTGGACGAGTCGCATATTATTCAGCCGATCCGCCGTATTTTGCGTTGTTGCGTGGGAGATTTTTCTGTGGCCGAGATTAAGGGCTTGGATTTAGATCGACAGATTTTACACACAAATACCGGGGCAGTTGAGTATGATTATCTAGTGTTGGGTCTCGGAGCTACGACTAACTTTTTTAATACACCCGGTGCGGCCGAGCAGGCTTTTACTTTAAAAAATATAGATGACGCTCAACAGTTAAAAAATCAGTTGCTACACCAATTTGAACGCGCGGCCGTAGAGCCAGATCCGGCTGAACGTCGTCGGCGTTTGCGGTTTGTTGTGGTCGGTGGCGGGCCAACCGGTACGGAATTAATTTTGGAAATGGCGCAGTTTACCGAGCAATTGCGTAAGTTGTATCCGACCATTGGCAAACATGACATGGAGTTGGTGTTGATACATCAGGCTAAAGAGGTCTTGCCCATGTTTCATCCGAGTATTCGTCGTCGCGCTTTGCAGATTTTACATCATCGTGGAGTTAAAACGAGACTGGGGACTAATGTGGTGCGGGTGGCGTCGGAAGGCGCTTATCTTGATGGTAATGAATTATTACCGAGCAGTACCGTGGTGTGGGCCACTGGAGTTAAGCCGGCCTCGCTCAATATTACCCCAGATTTTCCCGACGCTATTTGTGGCTGTCGTTTGCCAGTTGAGTCAACCTTGCAATTAAAAAATAGGCCTAACGTATTTGTGCTAGGAGACCAGGCGGCCATGGAAAGTGGGCCACTACCAGCCACCGCTCAAGTTGCGGTGAGCCAAGCAAAAACTGTGGCACGGAATGTCGTGGCCTTGCTACGCGGTCGGCCTTTGCAGTCATTTCAGTATCATCATCGCGGTGATTTAGTGTCGCTCGGTCGCGGTCAGGCCGCAGCTGATTTGTTTGGCTTGCACTTTAGCGGTTTTTTCGCCTGGTGGTTGTGGCGCACGGTCTATTTATTAAAACTTGTTGGCTGGAGCAACCGCTTGCGCGTGGTTGTGGATTGGACGTTGGATTTATTTCATCAGCGTGATATCAGTGAGGTTTGATTTATTTATTTTGTGGCAACGCATGTTTAATGATGTCAATGTTACAGCTGTGATGCTGGCGGCACCAGGTTTCACATTGTTCGGCCAAAATTTTTTCGGCGTAGCTAAACCCGCAGGCCGGGCAGGTGTAGGTTGGGCGATAGTGCCGGACCAAAAATTGGCTTAGCCAGAGAGTAATTATAAGTCCGAGACTCATCTGCAGTAGCGGACTTAAACCCAAGTGCCAGGCGGTGATGGTCGGCATAGCCGCCGTGTAACTCCAGCGGCCGGTGGTCAGCGCGTGGTATTCGGTAAGTCCGGCCACCACAAGTCCCAACGCGCCAGCGGTCAAGTAACGCCAGCTTTGGCGATTTATTTTCATCACTGTAATTGCGATAACAAGATACCAAAGCGCGTCTTTGAAAGCAAACCACAGGAGATGAGGCATCGTGTGTGGCTCGGGACAGACGTAAAAGCGAACGTGAGCGTACTCCCAAAGAAAATTTAAACAAATAGCCAGCCCCCCAAAGGTGACATAGTTAATGAAGAAACGCGGCGCAGTCTGTTTCACAGACTAAACTCTAAACTTGATGCGGTTTGGTCAGACCGACGTACACTAAACCAGCTATCAAGCCGTAAACAAGATGTCCAACGAGGCTCAACAACATAGGTTTAGTGAGTGCCGCGGCAAATTGTACGCCCATACCGAGCCCCAGCGGCATGATGACCAGTGGTCCCAGGATCCACCAAATTAGTCCATGTAAAAGTCCGTACTCGGCGCCGCACTTGGCCGAGCAAGCTCTAGTCCCGAACCACCAGGTAAAAGAGAGGCCAATGATGGCGCTGATAACTAAGTGTACGAGCCAGCCGACGCCGGCGGAACTCGCGCCAACCAGTTTGGCGATCATGGGCATCATACCAATCATCTGCAGCATTACGCCGAAAACGACTCCGCCGACGAGACCGCCGACGGCTCCGGCGCCGAAATTGCGTTCATGGCGGCAAACCATGGGGGCGCCCGCAGTTGCAGTAGCTTGATTCATATAGTATTATGGTTACTAATTAAAGTAGTCCACAAGGACAATAGAAGTATATCATGGACTAAGCTATACTTAAAGAGTTAAGCAAGTACTTAATTGTGTATAAGTTGATTTATGCCTAAACGCGCCCATCATCCCGTTCTGGATTACTCGCAGATTACGCCCTATATTTATATTGGCACCAATAAGTGCTGTCAGGTGCATTTTGAGGAAGAGTTGTTAGCAAAGGGGATAATGGTGGATATTTCTCTAGAAAACGAGCGGTTGGACGACCCCGATGGAGTTAAGGCATTTTTATGGTTACCCACACGAGATCATTACGCGTCAAGCCGCACCCAGCTTAAACTAGGAGTCGAGATACTTGAGGAGGCCGTAGAGCTGAAGAAAAAAGTTTATGTTCATTGTAAAAAGGGGCACGGACGAGCGCCAACCTTGGTCGCCGCCTATTTGATAGCCGAAAAAAAGATGAGCGTAGCGGAGGCGGTTGCGTTTATCAAAAAGTATCGGCCAGCTATTCATTTACATCCTCGCCAGCAAATGGCCTTGCGTTCTTTTAAAAAATTCTTAAAAGATGATTAAGTATGCTGACCCGCCGGCAAATTATAAAATTGCAAAGAAACTTACCGGTCGCTGATCCGGCAGTGGTGGCTGTTTGTCGGGCTTTGAGTGATCAACGGCGTTGCCGTATTCTTCAGGTCCTGTTGCGGCAGAAAATGTTATGCGTCACCGAGGTGGCGGCTATTTTTAAGATTTCCGTCCCAGCCGCTTCCCAACAACTGCGGATTTTGGAACGAGCCGGTTTGGTCAAAGCTGAACGCATGGGACAGATTGTTTGCTATGAAATGGCGCGGTCTCACGTAGCTGTTAGGGCGATGATTAAATTATTAAAAGTGTAGTATGGATTTAGTCATCCCCGCGTTTATCGCCGGCCTGTTTACTTTTTTGGCGCCTTGCACCTTACCGCTGGTGCCGGGTTATTTAGGTTTTTTAAGCGGCGCGGCGCTTGGCTCGCGGCACAAAGTTTTTTTTCATGGGCTTGCTTATGTGCTCGGTTTTGGTACCGTGTTTGTTTTTCTGGGAAGTTTGTTTGGTCTCGGCGGCGCGGCCTTTGCTCAATATCGTGTGGCACTGTCACGCCTCGGCGGAGTTTTGGTGATTATTTTTGGCTTGACCATGCTGAAAGTTGTGCGTTGGCCCGGGTTTGATTTTTTAAGTACGGATTGGCATGCCAAGTTGCCGCGTTTTGTCAAGCCCGGGCATCTTAGTAGTTCGTTTTTATTTGGCGCCGTGTTTGCTTTTGGCTGGACGCCCTGTGTTGGGCCGCTCCTCGGTTCAATTTTATTGTTGGCTTCCAGTACGGCCAGCGTGGGCCAAGGAGCGTTTCTGCTAGCGGTTTTTTCGCTTGGTTTGGCCGTGCCGTTTTTGCTACTGGCGCTGGCCCTTGGTTCAGCGGCGCGTTATGTCCATAAAATTACTCGCTATACGTCAATTATTTCAACTGTCGGCGGCGCCTTTTTGGTATTTGTGGGCGTACTGCTCCTTTTAGATAAAATGGGCGTTTGGGTTGGTTTGTTTTATCAATGGTTTTCTTTTGTCAGCTACGATCGTCTTTTGAATTTTTTGTAAGACGGTTTGCTCTCGTCTGTCATCGCGAGGGCCGACGTCAGGTCGGCCCGTGGCAATGACAAGGAACTGGATTCCGCCCCGACATACATCGGGAACCAAGCGTCGCTGGGATGAAAAAATAAAAAAAGCCACCACGAGCTTCAGCATTCCCTGCCTGGCTCATGATGGCCCCTTGATGGAGCTGGAGTCTCCACTACATCACCAAGGTGCTCCTCACACCCGTATGGATCCGCCTGCAGTGGTGGCGTTTGGTGTGAGGAATTTTAGTGCGCTAGACGGTGGCCCGGTCGAACGGCGCGCGCGCGGCCTTCTGCCCGGGCTTGCCCACCCACCCCGAGTGGGTGACCCCGTCGGTCACGCTCATCGGCTGGTTCTTGAGGTGGCGCGGGATGTTGTTGCGCGTGATCCCGCACACGTCGCGGCGGCTGACGCGGAGCACCGAACTGATGCGGCCCTTGATGCCGTTTTCCCCGCCTTCCGTCTCCCCCCAGTAGGTGATGATCGCCTCGCTCATCACTCCGCCCTCCGTTTTCGTCGCGATGTACACCCGATCAGTCTCGTCCATGTTACCTCCACAGCGTCGGGATGACGCGGTGACAATGTCGGCCATATTACTCTTAAAGCCGTGGTTTGTCAAGAACCCCGATGTCATGTAGCATGTAGCACATAGCATGAAGCATGACTTATGTTTGATCTCGTAACTCTCATCAAGACCGTCGGCTATCTCGGCATCTTTGGCATGGTTTTTGCCGAGTCGGGATTATTTTTCGGTTTTTTCTTTCCCGGGGACAGCTTACTGTTTACCGCCGGATTTTTGGCGTCGCAGGGTTATTTGGAAATTTGGCCCTTGGTGATTTTGTGTTTTGCGGCGGCGGTCGCGGGCGACAGCGTTGGCTATGCTTTTGGTCGCCGCGTCGGGCCAAAAATTTTTTCACGAGAAGATTCTTTGTTTTTTCATCGCGACCACCTGGAACGCGCGGAGAAATTTTACGAGGCCCACGGCGGCAAGACAATTATTTTGGCGCGGTTTATGCCAGTTGTCCGCACCTTTGCGCCGATTGTGGCTGGGGTCGGTCAGATGCGCTACCGCCGATTTTTAGCTTACAATATTGTGGGCGGATTTTTTTGGGGTATAGGCCTGCCGCTGGCCGGATATTTTTTAGGTCAGACCGTTCCTGGTATAGACCAATATTTGGTGCCGATTATTTTAGGAATTATTATTGTGTCGGTTCTGCCGGGCATTATTCATATTCTGCATGATCCGCGCCAGCGGAGGCAGTTGGTCAGCTTCTTCCGTGAGCGCAAGTGGCGCAAAAATTCCTAAATGTGGTATAATGACGAAAAGCAATTAGCGTATAGCGATTAGCGTTTAGGTGTCATTCGCGTGTGACATGCTAATCTCTAACCACTAACCGCTAGACGCTTATTATATGCCTGCTGTCACTTCCATTTCCTCCCGTCTGCAAACAACCTTTTTCGTCATCCTCCTGGTCGGCGTGGTGGTCCTGACCTTTTTCGTCATGCGTCCGTATTTGCCAGCCGTGGTACTCGCTATTACTTTCGCGGTCATGGCGCATCCTTTGGAGAAAAAAATAGCGCGTTTGGTCGGCGGCCGTCCCGTGGTCAGCGCGGCCTTGACTACGGTTTTGGTCGCCCTACTAATTGTTATACCACTCACTTTGGTTGGTTCGTTAATAGTGGACGAAGCGAGTAATCTTTATGTGCGTCTGGCGAATGGCGGCAGTGCCGCGGAATTAGTACAACGCGTGCAGGAGTGGTTGGGGCCGAGCGTGGCTTCGAGTTTGGTGCCCTCGCTCGTGGAGGTTGATCGCTATTTGCGGGAATTGACTGGTTTGGTGGTTGACAATGTGGGTGATATTTTTTCCAATGTGGTGAATGTCTTACTGACGTTTTTTATCACGCTTTTTGGCTTGTATTATTTTATTAAAGATGGAGAAAAATTTAAACAAACAATTATTGCCTTTAGTCCGCTTAAAGACAGCGATGACGAAGAGATTATTGGGCGTTTAACCGGCACGGTGCGGGCGGTTGTCATGGGTTCGCTTTTAGTGGCGCTGATTCAGGGTTTTTTAGCTGGGGTTGGTTTTGCGATTTTTGGCGTGCCAAGTCCCATGCTCTTGGGGACGCTGACGGTGGTCGCCGCGCTCATTCCCTCGGTGGGGACGTTAGTGATGACATTGCCGGTCACGTTGTATCTTTTTTTTAGCGGGTCAGAAATGATGGCGGTCGGCTTATTGCTGTGGTCGGTATTTTTGGTTGGGCTGGTTGACAACTTTTTGCGCCCGAAATTTTTGGCGCGCGGCATGAACATCCATCCTTTCTTTATTTTTTTATCGGTTTTAGGCGGTCTGCAATTTTTTGGACCCATTGGTTTTCTTTTAGGCCCGCTGGTCTTAAGCTTTTTCTTTGCCTTAATCGGTCTCTATCAAAAAGATTTTCGTGGCATGTGGGAGGGGTAGTTACTTGTAGCACATAGCATGTAGCATGCAACTAACGAATGTCATCCTGGAGGGAGTCCGCCTAGGGTGGGACGACCGATAGGATCCACGGGGGTATGGAGGGTAACATGTACGCAGTTTATATAGTGGCGAGCGGTCCGCGTGGTACGCTCTATATTGGTGTTAGTAATAATTTGATTCGCCGTGTTTACGAACACAAAAACCACCTGATTACAGGATTTACAGATCGTTACAATGTTGATTGTTTAGTTTATTTTGAACTTCATCAAGACGTTAAGGAAGCGATTAAGAGGGAAAAACAGCTTAAGATTTTAGTCCGGAGAAAGAAAATAGAACTCATTGAAAAAACCAATCCCACTTGGCGAGATTTTTACGACGATTTAATTTAGACGTGGATCCTACCTGCCTTGCCGCCTGCCTGTCCGGTAGGCAGGGCAGGCAGGCATGTTTTATACTTCATGAGCGCGTCTTCCCATGAAACTCCTTATGGATATCGCGTAGACCCTGGTTGGTGAGGTGAGTATAGATTTGTGTAGTAGTAATGGAAGAATGGCCGAGCATGGCCTGGACCGAGCGGATGTCCGCGCCATTTTTTAATAGGTCAGTGGCAAAGGAGTGACGGAGCGTGTGTGGTGTCACGGTTTTAGTAATACCGGCGACAAGGGCGTAGTGATGAATCAGGCGTTCAATTGAGCGGGGAGTGAGCGGTGACAGTTCTTTGTTTTTACTGGCTCGGTCGTGACGTACAAACAATGACAAACTGGCATCGCTTCGTTTATCCAAATATTGTTTGAGCCAATACTTAGCCTGCTCGGACAAAAAAACAATGCGTAGCTTCGCGCCTTTGCCGCGTACGGTAAATTCATTTTTAGTAAGGTTAACTTGTTCGCGAGTTAGCGCCGCGAGTTCGGAGACACGGAGACCGGTGGAGAAAAAGAGTTCGAGGATGGATTTGTCTCGGATGCGCGTTAGACCTCCCCCTCTTAGGTTAAGAGGGGGTTGGGGGGCGTTACTTCCTTTTAGCGGAGCTTCGAGGAGTCTTTCCAAGTCGCCACCTTCTAAAAATTCCACTTGTCGTTCTGGCTGTTTAGCCAGTTCAATTTTTTCCGGCGCCAAAGTTTTGATATCGCGTTTGGCCAGATACTTTAAAAAAACGCGTAGGGCAATTAGATGATAATTTTGCGTGTTGCGTTGTAAGGGTTTGTCGGCGACGACTAGGCGGTTAAGCCACAGGCGGTACTGGCGGACAAGATCGTCAGTAAGGTGTTGAGGTTTGTCCACGCCTTCTTTTTTAGCCCAACTAAAAAATCTCCGCAAATAAAATTCATAATTTTTTCGCGTGGTCAGCGATCGTCCTTTTTCAATTTCCAAGTAATCAAGAAATTCAGAAAGCAATTTTTCCATAAATGCTACATGCTATATGCTACGTGCTTCATGTAATTGTACGACACTTCTTGCCCCTTGCCAAGGAGTCGAAGTTGTGGTAGACTCGTTTCATCTAATTCACACTGTCATCCTCGGGCTTGACCCGGGGATCCACGGCGTTAACCGTTGTGGATTCCCGCCTGCGCGGGAATGACGTTTAAGGGGCGTCTGCATGGGGTTAGGTTTATGCCTGCCCTGGGCTAGCGCGACAGCACAAAACTATGTTAGACAAACGCAAAAAAGATAATCTTATTAAAAAGTACGCGACGCACGTCGGGGACACTGGTTCTTCTGAAGTGCAGATCGCCATTTTAACCGAGGAGATCCGGGAACTGACTGATCACCTTAAGGCTCACAAGAAAGATTTTTCTTCGCGCCGGGGACTCCTCCGCAAGGTCAGCCAACGCAAGCGTTTACTTCGTTATTTGGAGCGGGAGAATGCGCAGAGTTTTGAAAAATTAGTTAAGGCCCTTAAAATTAAAATCAGCCGTCGAGCCGATGAGGAGGCGAAGATTATTGAGCCCGAGGTGGTAGCCGACGCAATTGAAGAAGCAGTGTAGGATATGATCAAACATTCAGAACAGCGCGTGGCAGTTTTTGTGGACGTATCCAACATGTTTTTTGCGGCTAAAAAATATGAGGCCAACTTGAATTTTAAGGAAGTGCTTAAATCAGCCGTGGCCGGACGCAAATTAGTGCGCGCTATTGCTTACGCGGTTAAAGCTAACTCGTCGGAAGAAGAAAGTTTTTTTGAAGCCCTGGATAAATCAGGCTTTGAGGTAAAACTTAAAGACCTGCAAGTATTTTGGAGCGGCAAGAAAAAAGCTGATTGGGACGTGGGCATTGCCATGGACATGATTAAGATGGCGGATCTGGTGGACGTTATTATTTTAGTCAGTGGCGATGGTGATTACGTGCCGGTGGTGGAGTATTTGCAAAATCATGGACGACTGGTAGAGGCCATTGGTTTTCGTGAGGGGACTTCAAGTAAGTTGCACGAGCGAGTAGATGATTTTCTGGATTTGACGCAAGAGTTGGGTCGGTACTTGATTCGCAAACGCAGTACCAGACGACCAAACGCGCCGTCGAAATCAGAAGAAAGCAGTAGTTAAATACGAAATCATGAGTCATTGGTCATGAGTCATGTGTCATAATAATTAAATAAAAGACGGTGTCACGCGAGCATACAAACGAGACAGCGAAGCGGTTCGTAGTCTCACGTTTGTTCGGGTGCCCCCTCATAACAATATGTCAGAAGTACATAAGGTCTCCATGGAACTCGGGGGCCGCACTCTTACGTTAGAGACGGGAAGGTTAGCGGAACAAGCTGACGCGGCGGTGTTGGCACAGTACGGCGAAACGGTCGTTTTGGCCACCGTGGTCATGAGCAGTCAGGAACGCGAAGGTATTGATTTTTTTCCACTGATGGTGGAATACGAGGAACGTTTGTACGCCGCCGGAAAAATTAAAGGTTCGCGCTTTATTAAACGCGAAGGCCGTCCGCCGGATGAGGCGATTTTAACCTCACGCTTGATTGATCGCGCCATTCGTCCGCTGTTTGACGAGCGTCTGCGCCGCGACGTGCAGGTGATTTGTACCGCGTTGTCTTGGGATCAAGACAATGATCCGGATATTTTGGCTTTGGTGGCCGCCTCGGCCGCTTTGTCAATTTCCTCCATTCCTTGGGACGGGCCAATTGGGGCGCTTAGGATTGGTCGTATTCCGGCTGAAGAGGACGCGACTCGGGCCGAATGGTCGCTCAACACAACCTATCTGGCTCGGACCAAGAGTCAGATGGATTTGGTCGTGGCTGGAACAGATGAAAAAGTTGTCATGTTGGAAGCAGGCGCGCAAGAAGTTACCGAAGAGGTGGCAGGCGACGCCATTGCTTTCGCGTTGAAACACATGGGCGCTATTACTAAATTGATCGGTGAATTTAAAGCTAAAGCCGGCAAAGCTAAAGTAGCAGTCGCGCCTCATGAAATGGCCGATGAAGAAGAGCGTAAGATCGCGGAAGAAAAAATCGCGCTGGTAGCCAAGGTTCAAAAATGGCTGGAAGCTCGAGTTCCGGAAGTCATGTACAGCGAGACCAAGCCTTCCAAATTTTCTCGTCACGCGGCCATGGATCAACTGCAAGAAGAACTGGAAGCGTATCTGGTTAAAGAACAAATTGGCAAGGACAAGCGCAAAGATATTTTTACGTTTTTCAAGAAATATGTGGAGCACGAAATTACTCGCAAGATTCTTGAGGAGGACAAACGCGTGGATGGCCGTAAGCTGACGGAAATTCGCCCCTTGTCTTCGTCGGTGGCTATTTTACCGCGGACTCATGGTTCTGGTTTGTTTCAGCGTGGTGAGACACAGGTTTTAAGCACGGTCACTTTAGGCTCTCCGGGCATGGAGCAGACTTTGGACAGTATGGAAGAAACCGGTAAAAAGCGCTACATGCATCATTATAACTTTCCTCCTTACTCGGTTGGCGAGGCCAAGCCCATGCGTGGGCCGGGCCGTCGCGAAATTGGACATGGCGCTTTGGCTGAACGCGCGCTCCTGCCGGTTATCCCGTCTGACAAGTTAGTTTTTCCTTACACGATTCGCGTGGTGTCAGAAGTTTTGGGCTCAAACGGTTCTTCGTCCATGGCTTCAACCTGCGGTTCAACTTTGGCGCTTATGGATGCGGGTGTGCCAATTAAAAAACCAGTGGCTGGCATTGCTATGGGCTTGGCTTCTGATGAAAAAGGCCATTACAAAATTTTAACTGACCTGCAAGATTTGGAAGATGGCCCCGGTGGTATGGATTTTAAAGTAGCGGGGACGCGCGATGGTATTACCGCTATTCAGATGGACACCAAGACTAAAGGTTTGACGCTCAAGATGTGTCAGGAAACTTTGGCGCAAGCGCTAAAAGCTCGTTTGGAAATTTTAGCTGTCATGGAGCAGGCCATCGCGCAACCCAGAGCGGAAATGTCGCCGCATGCGCCGCGCATTTATGTGCTTAAGATTAGTCCGGATAGTATCCGCACGGTCATCGGTCCGGGCGGCAAGATGATTAATGAAATTATCGCGGTCACGGGCGTGCAGATTGATATTGAAGACGATGGCACGGTCATGGTAACCGCGCCCAATCCCGACTCGGCTGACAAAGCGCTGTCCTGGATCAAACAATTGACTCACCAAGTCGCGGCTGGCGAACGCTATGATGGTAAAGTAACTCGCATTATGGACTTCGGTGCTTTTGTTGAAGTCTTACCCAAACAAGAAGGGCTGGTGCATATTTCCGAGTTGGCGCCGTTTCGTGTCGGCAGTGTGACTGATGTCGTACAAGAAGGTGATATCATTCCGGTGGTGGTCAAAGAAATTGATACCATGGGCCGCATTAACCTGTCTTTGAAAGACGCTGATCCGGAATATGCCGCGCGCAAAGGTGTGACTCCTGGCGCTGGCGGCGAAGCTCCGCATCATGGCGGTGGCGGCTTTGGTGGCCGACCGCGCAGTGGTCCGCCAGGACGTGGACGGAGGTTTTAGTTTTATGTAGCATGCATCATGTAGCAAATTAAAAACAGCCCCAACTGGGGCTGTTTTTTGTACTTGCTGACTTTACTAATTTTCTGTTATAATAAACCCCATGAAAGAATTGACGCCAGAGCAAAAACAACAGCTCACTATTAGCCTTTTTGGCGTGGTGAGTTTACTTATTATTATCTTGGCGTTTTTGCAAATTCGCAACAACTTATACGCTCCGTTTGCCGCGCAGAAGAATGGTTTGCCAGTGGCTGACACTTTAGTGTTATCTACTGACGCGGGGAGCGGGCTTAACCAGGCCGAGGCCGAGCGTTTGAAAAAGGCTGATACTGACAGCGATGGCCTGACTGATTATGAAGAATTATACCAATATCACACCTCGCCTTACTTAAAAGACAGTGATGGCGATGGCCTGGACGATAAAACGGAAATTACCCAGGGGACTGATCCCAATTGTCCGAAAGGCAAGAATTGTGGAATTTCTGGCGAGGTCAGCAAGGACAGCCAGGTCAGTATTGTTCCGTCCTCGCCGACCTTGCCGTCCTCGCCGCAAGATTACGCCATTCAAGCCGCGACCATTCGCGGGGTTTTGACTAAGGCCGGGATTGACGCGGCCTTATTGAAAAAGTTTGATGACAAATCTTTAGTAGAGTTGTATAATGAAAGCGTAAAAGAGTCGGGCGTTAAACCCGATACTTTGTCGCAAGCTTTAGTGCAAAATTCGCAATTGTCGCCGGAAGCCCTCCGACAGGCGCGCGCGCAAATTGAGCGGGCTAAACTGACTGCCACCCAGCTCACCGAGCTTAAAAAATTATCGCCCGCGGATTTGCGCGTCAAACTTTTACAATTGGGATATTTTGATCAAAAAACATTGGATAGCGTAACTGACGAGCAGTTGCGTCAGACGTTAGATCAATTGAAATCACCTAGTCCGTAATATGTCTGATCCGCACCAGGGTCAATTATCACGAACACAGCAGTGGCAAAAAAGAGCCGCCGGTTTTTTCTTGGGGTTGTTTTTGTTTATGACACCAGCTTCAGTGGTCTTGGCGCAAGGAATACCAGTGGCTGACTATCTGACCGAGTTAAATACCTATTGGGGCGCGGTCAATACCCAAACTCTCGTGGCGCAAAATACCAAGGCACAGATTGAGGGCAGTGTGTTGGATTATTTAGGTATGTCAGCGGCGATGGGGCTCCATACCGCGATTGCTAACTTTACGCAACAGTTGGCCATGGATGTGGCGACAGACATCGCGGAAGCGGGTTCGGGTAAGAAGCCGTTGGTGTTTACCAAAGATTGGAAAAATTATTTGGCTGATTCGGGCTTGCAGGCGGCAGCTGATTTTATCGACGGGATTTCCAAGGGGACTTTTGAACAAATTGGTTTTAGCCTCTGTGAACCAAACGCCAATTTTCGGTTGGGTTTTATCATACCCGTCATCCGTTCTCGTTTTGAGGTTAAGCATCGTTGTGAATGGAAAAAGTTAGTCAGCAACTGGGAAAATTTCGGTCAGCAATTTCAAAATAAAGAGGATTTGTTGCGAGCAGTTACTCCAACGTTGATGCCGGGAGGTAATGACATCGGTGTGTTTTTTGCGGTTAACGAGGAATTTGAGAAAAAAATTCAGACAGAGTTGTTTGCCAAGATAAATCAGCGTATTAGCTCCCCGGGCTTTACGGATTTAAAGGATTTGGTGACTGGCAATGTTAAGACGCCGGCCGAACTCATTAATCAACAAGTAGCTGACCAGTTAATTTTTCGTCAGGGCAGGATTGAAGCAAGCGAGATTGGTTTGATGACCCTTAATGCTTTTTTGGATCCTAAGTTTTATGTGGGAGCGATTGTTTCGCCGTTTTTAAATACTTTGGTGTCAAAGGCGACCCAGCGGTTGTTGCAAAAAGGATTACTGGCCTTAATTCCGGAAGAAGAGATTACTTTGGGTGGTGGCTATGGCCAGCAAGGCGGTGGGCGACCCAGCAACCCGACCACGGCCGCGGCCCAGCAAGACGCGGTGATTGGCACCCCGACCACTCTTTCTAATTATGATCCGATTGCTAATTTTAGTATTTGTCCGCCCGAGCCCCAGCGCCAGCCTGATAACTGTGTTTTGGACCCTGATTTTACCGCAGCCGTACGGCTGGCGCAAACTGGCCGCCCCCTAACTCTGGCTTGCGCCATGGATGCGGGGTGTGCCGGACACGCGTATCTTCATGCGGATTGGCCATTGCTAGGCCCAGAAGCAGAAACCAGACCCTGTATTAGCAATGCCTATTGTTATTCTAATATAATCAAGTTGCGGCAGCTCCGCATTGTGCCTCTGGGGTTTGAGATTGCGACGCTGATCAGTGGTCGCATTTTATTGTCTCAAGCTCCGCGCGGGGTAGCGGTGGCTACTCGCGATCTTGGTCAAGCTGTACGGTTGGCACAAGTCTTTGTTCCCAGCAGTCCTAATTTAAATATTACCCCCGCTGACACGATTATTGATCGTCCGGCCACCTTGCGGCGAGTGTTGGCTGAATTTAATGATGACAACTCTCCTTTTTACCATTTAGTTGATCCCAATTGGGTGATCAAACTGCCACCAACGCGCTGTGATGCCGAGGTCAATGGCCCGACTCTCGTCGCGCAACATTCGGCGACTAGAGGCCAGCTGTGCGTGGATACGCCAAGCTGTCTTTCAGAAGACAGCAACGGTACTTGTCGGGGTTGGGGCTATTGTCTGCGCGAGAAAAATATTTGGAAGTTTCCCGGCCAGAGCTGTCCGGCCCAGTTTGCGTCTTGTTTAACTTTGCAGGACCGTCAGGGCAAACCAGCCAGCTATTTATGGGATACTCTGGAACGCTGTAGCATCGCGACTGAACAAAACAAACCAAATTGTCGTTGGTATAGCACAGTGCAGACAACTCCGGGCGTCTGGCGGGACCTGGCGAACGCGGGCGGCACACGCTATTACGACCGGCTGTATTTCCGCAATGGCGCGGCCGAGCAGTGTAATAAACAACAGGAAGGCTGTAGCCAGTTCAATACCTCTGATTATTTTAAAGAAGCGCCAGCTTACTATAATTGTACGGCCTATACCAATGAGCTGACGGACGCGCGCTATGCTTTGAGTAATGCCGGTCATGAGGCCAATTGTCAGGCGGATGGCTTTTTGTGGCGAGATGGTATTCAACGTTGCGTGGGAGAGATTCTTAGCAATGTTTCCATAAACAAATGCGTGGGAGCTGATGGACAGTGGAAAAATAATCCCGCCGGCGGCAGTCGCTGTGTTTTGACGCCGTCCGCTGAGTGCGAACGTTTTGCCCGCTCCTGTCAAGCCACTGAAGTTGGCTGTGATCGCTATACGCCGGTAACTTACGCCGGTCCGGATATTCCGGCTATTGTTGGAGCAACTAATAGCTGTCCGGCCGAGTGCGTGGGCTATGCTCGCTATACTGCTTTGCCGCAATTTTGGGACACCGCCGCTAGCCCGGCCACGGTTTATAGCAAAGATTTTATTCCAACCAAAGCGAAGCAGTGTACAGTCGCGGATGTTGGTTGTACCGAGTTTACCAATTTGGCCTCTGGCGCCGGCGCTGAACAAAAAGTTTACTTTAAGGATTGGCGGAGTTGTATTTTACCCGGTCCCGAGTCAGCGACGTTTTACACCTGGGAGGGTAAAGAGGCGAGCGGCTATCAACTCAAAGCTTGGAGTTTGAAAAAACATGCGACTAGTGATGGGCCGGCTTTACAAGGCGGTGGGATGACTGATAGCACTTGTACCAGTACTGCTATGTTTGCGGCGAACACTGATTGTCGTCAATTCTTTGATGCTACTGGTCGTAGTTTTTTTGCTTCAGCCAAAAAGACCATTACGGCGGCGGCTGATTGCCAAACTTTACGCAAAACCGCGATTGATGAGACCGGCGATAACGCGGTGGACGTGAAGGACTGTCCGGCTGGTGCTTGGGACGCGGCTTCAAGTACTTGTTTGGTAAAATTAATTCCGGGTGAAGCGCAGTCTTGCGCGCCGCAGGTCGCGAGTTGTCGCGAGTTCCAGGGGACGACAGCCGCTAACACAAGAATTATTATTCAGGACACTTTTGAAGATGCCAAGTTCCATAGCTGGACTGACGATAATAGCACGCTCACTATTAGTAATGAAGCCGTGCATGTTGGTGATCATTCCATTAGCGTGAGTGTCGGGGCTGGCAAAACCAGCGTGACTTTACAAAAATCATTACAGACTGACAAAACTGCTGGGACCAGTCCGGCGCCTGATACTAATGGTCTGGTGCGTGGTGGTAAATACTATGAAGTAACACTGTGGGCACGCGCGGTGCGGCCGGCCAATACGCCGTTCCCCACCATTCAGGTCAGTTTGCCGCGCGATAGTTCAACATCTTCAGGCGCGGCTTTTGAACAATTAGGCGGCAACATCGGGCTGACTAATACTTGGCGTGCTTATCGTTTCTTAGGTCAGGACAGCGGGTCGTTTAGCGTAGATACGACCACGGTTCGTATTACGACGTTTGCTGATCCAAACACGGTTATCTATTTTGATAATGTGGTGGTACGTGAAGTAGCGCAGAATATTTATGTGGTGCAAGGAGCGGACAGTTTTACCGTGCCAACCACTTGTCCAGCCAGTACTTTTGGTTGCGCGGCGTATCGCAGTGGTAATGGCACTCCTGTGAATTTAAAGAGTTTCAACCAGCTCTGTCGCAATGAAGCAGTTGGCTGTCAGCAATACACCAAGACAAACAATTATACCGCGCCGACTAATGCTACTCCAGCTCCGCCGGCCTTGCAAACTTGTAACCTGGCGAACGGCTGTAGTTTGCCAGATGGTTGCCTTTGTTTTGGAAGCGATCCTACCGCGCCAGCGGTTTGTACCGTTGCCACGATGCAAAGTCAGTGTAAGTATCGCGTGTTTAATACCAGTAATGATCGTTGTGAGTTGGGGAGAACTTGTCAACCGGCGCTCGGTAGTGGTAATCAGTGTTCTTGCTATAAGCCAGGCGCGCCGGCCACTCTTTATAATGAACTGTGTAAGGTGGCTACTGGTGAAACCGGTTGTGACTATGGTTCGGGAAAATCTGATAATGTAGTTGTCGCGGATCATCTTCCTGTTTATCGCGTCGTTACTCCGGTAACTTCTTGTACGGCTCCGGATTTGGGTTGTCAGGCCGTGGGTTTGCCATCTTCGGTCGGCGCGCCCGAGGGACTGCTTGGCCTAAGCTATACCCATGCTTCGCTGTCAGTGGCCGAATGTGATTTGGGCAAGCTGTGTGATGATCCGACTGGTTGTACCTGTACGGCGCCGGATAAACCAACAGCCAGTTGTACTGTGGCAGAAAATCGACAACGTTGTGCTTTACCATTTACTACCGTCTACCTTAAAAATAATCCGGTTCAATACCAAGGCGCTGGTTCACTCTGTACGGTGAGTGAAGATCGTTGTGAGGTGTTTACCTATAAAGATGGTGGTAATGGACAGGTCACAGCCGCGGCCAAACTTCCTTTTGGCCGGCTGTGCGAATGGCGCGACAGTGTGTCAGTAAATGGCGTGCCGCGTTCGGGTTGGTTTGTTAAAGGTACTGATCAGATTTGTCCGGGAGCGACTGGCTATCTTGAACACGCGCCAACTATCCGCGAGACTGGCTACCGTGGCTATGCCGCCGCTTGTTCTCCGCAACAGCATCTCTGTACGCAATTTGTGGATCCGCGTTCTCCCAGCACACCCTACTTCAGTATTAACAATACGCAGTTAGATCGTTCTTCTTGTGAGGGTATGGTGAGCGAGCGTGATGGTTGCGTGCCGTTTGTTGACAAATCGTTGCAGGACGACGCCAGTGGTCGTACTCAACAGAACTATCAAGCCGAGTTGAGTATTAACGCCAGTAACGCGGATGGTTACCGAGCCGTAGCGGCGGTGGATTGTTCAAAAAGACCAAATGGTAGCCATAGTGACCCGCGCTGTAGTGGGCTGAATAATCAGGGTAAATTTTGCGTGCGAGATGGCGATCCGGCCGAGGTTTGCGAGTATACAAATGATCAAGGCGCGGCGCAAACTTGTACGAATCCGAGCGGCTGTCCTTGTCAATTGCCCGGTGACAGCGAGGTGTCTTGTCTGGTGTTGAATGGTCAAAGCCAGTGTCAAAAAGTTCCGCCACGAAGCGTGGGACCGGCCTGTAGTTTGTTGAGTGATTGTCCGCCGCTGATTATAAGTGGTATACCCATTCCCATTTATACGAGTTGTGAGAAGCTGACCAACAATGCCAATGTTATTTTGAAGGTTCAGCGGGACCGGGAATGTGGTGAGTGGTTGTCTTGTCGTTCTTCCAGCCAGCAAGTGGATCCGCGCACTGGTCAGAAACGCTCGGTCTGCCATCAGTACGACCTGTGTACTCAACTAGCGCCCGACGGCAGTTGTACGGGCGGTAAGTATGTGGCGCCACTGGAGACGTCTGGCACGGGCCTTAATCCTGTTCGCGTTAATTTTTTAACCACTCGTCTTTATCAAAATCGTGGGAAGACGTATGATATCCCCGCGATTTCTTGGAACAACCAAGATTTTTCCGGCTATAGTTTGTATTTGTACAACCGCCGCGATAATACTCAAGGCGCTTATCAACCTTATGATTTGCTGCAAGTCAATATTAGCACTGATCCCAACAAACCAGACATCCGCTTAGTGTACAGCTCGCCGCTTCCGGTTGATCTGACCTACTGCGGGGATCTTAATCATCAGGGAAATTATTGCGGTATTTCTAACGCTTTAGGTAAACGTGGTCAATGTTATGGCGGGCAGTGTGTTTGGGGCATTGACGGACGCTCTATCAGTACCACGGATAGCTCTAATACGCTTACTAAAGAATGCCGCGGTTATCCGGAAACAGATTCGCCTTTCCCCGGTTCCACAGGATCAGGCGACGGCGCGTCGCGTTCGCCCGGGTTTGATCAGGCCACTATCTGCGAGCCCAACCAGCCGCAAAATTGTCAGTGCAATTATACCAAAGCTTTTAATCGCGGAGGTATCCGTCGCTACTACGACTATACGCCGGGGTTGTATTGCATTAATGGAACAAATGAAGGCTCTGCTTGTTCTTCAAATACTAATTGTGGCCGTGGGGGCACGTGTGTTCCATTTCCGCCTAAAGGGATTTGTTCTGGCGGCGAGGCGCGCGATCAAAAGCCCTGTCAGACTAACAATGACTGCGAGGATCCGTCAGGCGGCGCCAGCGTTAGCGCGCCTGGTGGGGGCACTTTTAACCCCAATAACGGTCGTTGTGTTATGTTAGATCAGCGCCAGCAGTTTTTGGGCTGGCAAGGGTATTGTTTACAACGCGACGGCCAGACCCTTATCAATGGCTCGCAAGATCAATATGCTTGTGCTACTTGGTTGCCGCTAGATCAAGCCGCGGGTGGCCAGGATTTGTACAACCAGTACGCTGACGCGGGGTTTAATCCTCGGGATCGCGAGTTGTATTATTGCTCGGTGGAGCAGGCGAAT
>CAZHTB010000015.1:0-5990 GCA_964535685.1 uncultured Gammaproteobacteria bacterium | reverse complement strand
ATGGTGCTCGTGCAGGAGCGGGCCGCGCACGCGTAGCGGTTCGCAGTAAGCGCGTAGAGCTGACTCGAGTCGGCAAAGGAGAGCAAATATTTTTGGGGAATGGTATGGCAGTCCGCGCGCTGTCTCCGTTCCCCGTCTTTTTTTAGAGAGTTTGACAACCATTGTGAGAAACCTCCTCCTCTTAACCTAAGAGAGGGAAATCACGCCGGTCGGTGCAAACTGTTTAAGAAAAGGCGAGCCTAAAAATTCGTCCTCGGTGTGTCGGGCCAGTCCAGGGTTAGTGGAGCGACCTGGATCGGACAACTTGCACTCCACGAGAGCACGGGCGGTCAACTTCTTCCCGTCTGTGCTCTCATCTTTTTTCAAGCCCGCAAGTGTCATGTAGCATGAAACATGTAGCATGTAGCAAATTGTCGGTTTGAATTTGGGGGTTTCTCAATTGATAAGAGGTGAGCCAATGGCATACGGACGAAATAGCAGTGATTCGATGGTGATGTGGTCGGCGCTGTCAATGGTCTTTCTCGTCGTGGTGGTGTTGTTGGTCATCGCGATGGTTCTGCAACACGAACTGCGGGCAACGAAGAATGAGCTCGCCGCGTGTCAGCAGGCGAAGAGCGGCACCGAGAGCCGCATCAAGCTCGTGCCGGTTAAGGGGGTGACCTCGGCGCAATTGAGCCAGGTCTTCCATGGTCCGGAGGGAGCCAAGTGGAAGTTTCCTCCGGATGGCGGGCCTGGGCACATCATCAACGCGGACGGTGGCTCGCCGTAGGGGGGAGACGAAGATGAGAGGTAAAAAGTCGTACCAGTCGACGAGGAAGTGAGCGTTGGCCGGAAGCTCATGGCCATCTCTCACGACGGGGCAAGCGCAACTGGAGGAAGCGCTTGTCCCATCTTTTTTTGTAAGCTGGGCTTGCTTTTTTTTGGGTTTTCGGGTATGATGAGGTATCTATGAATGTCACTGAACTAGCCCGCCGGCTCAAAGTTCCAACCAATGTTCTACTGGATACTCTCCCGCAGTATGGTTTTCATATTGGCCGCCGCGCTATCAAAGTTGACGATCGGGTAGCACGCAAGATTATTGAGCGTGTGCAAGCGGGCATGATTACGTTTGGGGTTGGCTATTTTGCCAAGCGCGAAGAACAAAATCAGCAAGCCCTAGTCGCGGCCAAAGCGGCCGGTCCGATTAAATTGCCACGTCGCATGCCGGTGCACGTACTAGCCTCGGCCCTGGGTCTGCCGGTAACGCGGGTGATTGGCGAGCTCATGAAGAACGGAATTTTAGCAACCTTAAACCAAGAGGTTGATTTTGAAACCGCCAGCATTATTGCCGAGGATTTGGGTTTTACCGCCGAGCCGGTTTCGCAAGAAGAAGAAGCAACCAAAAGCCACGATTTAAATACGGAACAATTAAAAACCATGCTGGGGAATGAGCAAGAAGAAGATTTAGTCGCGCGTCCGCCCGTGGTTGTAGTTATGGGTCACGTTGACCACGGTAAAACAAAATTGCTTGACACAATTCGCACGACCAATGTTATGGGTGGCGAGTCAGGTGGTATTACGCAACACATTGGCGCCTACCAAGTTGAGAAAAAAGGTCAGCACATTACTTTTTTAGATACGCCAGGGCATGAAGCGTTTCGCGCCATGCGTACTCGCGGCGGCAAAGTCGCGGACATTGCGATTTTGGTAGTGGCGGCGGACGACGGTATCCAACCGCAAACCGAGGAAGCCATTAAAATTATTCAGCAAGAAAAATTGCCATTCATCGTGGCGATAAATAAAATTGATAAACCCGATGCCGATCTGGAACGCGTGAAGCGCGAGTTGGCTGATCGTAATCTTTTAGTGGAAGATTGGGGCGGCAAAGTAATTGCCGTGCCGATTTCCGCCAAGACGGGAAAAAATATTGATCAGCTCTTGGACATGGTGTTGCTGGTTCGCGACGTGGAAAATCCGCGCGCCAATCCGCAACGTGAGGCTCTCGGCACGATTATTGAATCTCACCTTGACCCGCAAGAAGGTCCGGTGGCCACGGTTTTGGTTCAAGGGGGAACGCTTAAGCTCGGCGATTTGGTTGTGGTTGGAGACGTTGTCGGTAAGATTAAAGTTTTAAAAGATTATCGCGGAGTCAGTATCAAGACCGCGCCGCCCGGCACACCGGCCAGAATTTTGGGGCTCAAGGGCACGCCGCAGGTTGGTGATATTTTACAGGCGACCAAAGATAAAAAAATCATTCGCGAAAAGAGCAAGCAATCGCCCAAAGCGACCGCGGTGCGCCATAGTATTAATTTGGAATCGCTGAAACCAAAACAGGAAGGCGTTAAAACTTTAAAAATTATTTTAAAGAGCGATGTCTTGGGTTCTGAAGAAGCTATTTTGGAATCGTTGTTGAAATGGCAAGGCGGTAAAGAAGTCGCGCCGGAAATGATTAGCCGCGGGCTTGGCAATATTACCGAGGGTGATGTGGCGAGCGCGGACGCGGCTCGTCCGTTTGAAGGTGGAGAGGCCGCGATTGTTTATGGTTTTAAAGTGGCGGTGACCAAACCGGCGCAAGATTTGGCGCATGAGAAAAAAGTGACAGTTAAACATTACGAAGTTATTTATCATTTGCTTGAAGACGTTAAAAAAGAATTGGAAAAATTATTGGCGCCGGAAGTTATTCGCACCGAAATCGGGCGCTTGAAAATTTTGGCTGTGTTCCGCACGAGTGGCAAGAAAACGATCGCCGGCGGCCGAGTCGCCCAGGGCAAAGTTGAAGCTAAAACCAAGGTGGCGGTTAAACGTGTCAATGAGATTATTGGGACTGGTGAAATTTCTCAAGTGCAAATGCAAAAAAGCGTGGTGCCCGCGGCGCACGAAGGCCAAGAATGCGGTGTTGAGTTTGTAGGGTCAGTCGCGCTGGCCGAAGGCGATGTTTTGGAAATTTATCGAGAGGAGGAGAAGGAGAAAAAGTTGGTCTAGGTTATGGAACTCTCTAAACGCCAACAACAAGTAGCCAGTCTGATTCAAGAAGAGCTGTCGCGGGATATTTTGCGCGCGGGGGTCGTGCCGCCAGGAGTGCTGGCCACGATTACTAACGTGTTTGTCTCGCCAGACATTGAACATGCGACGGTGTCATTCAGTATTTTTCCCCTGGAGAACGAGCAGAAAGTTATGCAAATTTTAAGCCGCTCTATTGTTGATTTTCAACACACGTTGAATCGTCGTCTGCACATGCGTTTTGTGCCGCAACTTTTTTTTAAGATAGATCAGGGCGCGAAAAAAGGCGCGGAGAATGATGAAAAGATGGGTGAGATTTTAAAGGAGTAAAGGTGTAGCCGTGTAAGGCGGCTGTCATCCCGAACCCGACAAGGTCGGGGAGGGATCCCCGGCATGTGGACGTAGATCCCTCGGATCGCTCGGGATGACAACGGACAGTCTGTTATGAATTCTTTTACCGACCAAGCCCAAGCCATTTACGAAAAGATACGGAGCGCCAAGCAGGTGCTCGTTTTAGTTCACCCGCACACTGACGGCGACAACATTGGCGCGGCGCTCGCCATGTTTGAATGGTGCCGTACCCTGCCGCTTAAAACCGCGCTGTTTTGCGAAGGCGAAATTCCCAAGATGTACCAGCTTTTGTCGCACGTGGATGAGATTAAATTTGATCGTTCAATCTTGCGCGAGGCTTGGGATTTGGTGTTGGTATTTGATTCCGGTGATATTGATTACGCGGGGTTGACTAGTATTTTGCCGGAATTCCCAACGCGGCCCGGAATTATTAACATTGATCATCATCAAAGCAACACACTGTTTGGCGATTTGAATTTAGTAGAGCGCGGCGCTTCCTCTACGGTTGAGGTCTTGCATCGATTTTTTACTATCAATAACATTGCCGTCAGTAAAACCATGGCGACTGGCATGTTTTTGGGATTGGTGTTTGATACGGGCTGTTTTCGCAATGCCGCCACCACACCCAGTTCTTTGGACACAGCCGCTCGTCTATTACTGACTGGCGTGCGCCCTTCTGCCATTGAACCACTAGAACACAATAAAACCGTGGGCGCGCTTAAACTTTGGGGACTGGCTTTATCACGTCTGCAAAGTATGCCGTCCGGTTGCGTGGTGTCTTATTTAACCTTAAAAGATTTTACAGATTGCGGAGCCACCGACGAAGATACGGAAAATTTAACTAATTTTTTTCAAACATTGAAAGACGTCCCGGCCATGGTTTTATTAAAAGAAAAAGTCGGCGGGTTTATTTCCGGTAGTTGCCGCACCACGCGTGATGATGTTGATGTGGCGGCGCTCTCCAAACAGTTTGGCGGCGGGGGACACAAAAAGGCCGCCGGATTTCTGGTCGGCGGTTCCATCATACGAAATGTCATTCCGAGCCAGGCCGAGGAATCTCCGGCGCATGCCGGGACAAGCCCGGAGATCCTTCGCTACGCTCAGGATGACAGAGTTTTGAATTTTAATATTAACGCCACTGACGAGCACGGCCAAAAACTAGCCGCTTGGTTGGAGCAAGGCGCGCCGTTGCAAGAAAAACTTTAGCAGATTTTTGGGAGTTTGGGAGGGTGGATAATTTAAATTGACAGGTTGTTGTGGGTGGGGGTAGAATTAAAGAAAGGTTTTAATTAATTCTTAACCAAAACAATTTATGGAAGGTCATGGAGAAATACAGTCTTTTAGTTTTGAGCAACGGTTGGCGAACGGCATGATGTCGGAAGATGAGGCGCGACAAATGCAGGCAAAATTCAGTGGCAAGGTGATCGGACGAGGACAAGAGGGAGAGGCCATTATAGCACAAGTGGGATCAGATGAGGTAACCTTTCAAAATGCGGCGGATATGTTTCGATGGGTTAATCAGACAGGGGGAATTCTGGAAAGTGAAGACGGTAATCCTAATGGCCGAGTAGGTGAGACAGTAGATGACATGCTGGCACGAAAAGCCAATGGCTAACGATAAATAAAGCCTCCCGCAAGGGAGGCTTTTAAATTGGTTAGTATAATGAAATTACTAAACCCCGCCAATGGACGGGGTTTCTCGGAGCCTTTCGGCACTTTGTATATTTAGTATAGCAGGGGGACAGCCTAAGTCAAGCGAGGTTGTTTGCCGGAAGGCGGAGATGGCGAGCGGGTTGACCCGCGGGGAGTTTGGGGGGATAATGGGGGTGGGTAATTATTTTAGAAAATTTTATGGATAAGGTAAAAGAGTTTTTGCGGATTTTGTTTTTTACGGTTGGCGGGGCGGTGGTGGGAGGTGTAATTGGTTTTTTAGTTGTTCCTTTTGTTGGTGGTTGGGGTATTCTTCGTCACGAAAAAAATTTGGCGTCTTTGGTTTTTGGAGTGGCTGGGATTATTGCGGGCGCAATTGTGGGCTGGGAAATGGGACGAGGCGAGCCACATATTATTTGGACCGGATTGGGTGCTACGGTGGGGGCGAGATTTGGAATATTTTTGTTTGCCAGTATATCTGAGGTTGTATTTAACCGGTTATCAATAAACGCAGAAGAAATGTCGTCTTCGTTGTTTTTTGCGGAGCTTTTGCTGGGACCAATTATCGGAGCTGTACTAGCCAAGCAGTTGGCAAAAAAGTTTAGCGGTACTGGATCCCCGGGTCAAGCCCGAGGATGACGGACGCAACCCCCACCTAACCCACCCCTTGCCCCCTGCCTACCGGACAGGCAGGCTCCCCTCAAGGGCGGGGAATTTTTTGTGGCCCCCACCTTATCCCGTAACTCCCCCAGCCTCCTCTTAACCTAAGAGGGGAATTCTTTGTAATTTGCATAAACTAAAACCGCCGTTTTACGGGCGGTTTTGTTTTGGCCTTTTTGGCAATAGGTAGGTAAGAGAAAACGTCTTGATTGTTCGTTTTCGGTTTTTCCGATCTCTCTTCGCCAATGAACAAAAGCGAAGAGAAACCGTTTGTAGTTATCACTACGTAGTCTTGCTACTTTATTCGCAAGACACGACATTAGGGTAACTCCCTAAAAGGAGATGATCCA
>CAZHTB010000014.1:0-7716 GCA_964535685.1 uncultured Gammaproteobacteria bacterium | reverse complement strand
TCTTTTGAGCCGGAAAGTTCAGTCGCGCTTGGTCGCGGTTTTCGTTGCGGCTTTTTAGGTATTTTGCATTTAGAAATTGTGCAAGAACGTTTGCGTCGCGAATTTAGTTTGCAATTATTAGTCACCATGCCTTCGGTCGCTCATACCGTACGTTTAACCACTGGCGAAGAGCAAGCGATTTATAGTCCGGCTGAACTTCCAGACCCGAGTCGTTACAAAGAAATTTCTCAACCTTGGGTCGCGCTGGAAATCGTCACGACCGCGAATGTGCTCGGCTCGGTCATGGCGCTCTGCATGGAATACCAAGGTCTGTACAAACAAACCGAATACCTTGATGAGACGCGCGCGATTTTGCACTACGAAATGCCGCTGGCCGGGATTATTATTGATTTTTACGATCGCTTGAAAAGCATTAGCGCCGGTTATGCCTCCATGCACTACGAAATTTTAGAAAATCGTCCGGGCGACCTGGTTAAGATGGATATTTTAGTGGCTGAAGAAAAAGTTGACGCTTTGTCCCGAATTATTCCGCGAGAGTTTGCTTTCCGGGAAGGTCGTGAGTTGACCCAACGCTTAAAAGATCTTATTCCGCGCCACCAATTTGCCATTCCGATTCAAGCGGCGATTGGCGGCAAGATTATCGCGCGTGAAACTATCTCGGCTTATCGTAAAGACGTGACCGGCTATCTTTACGGCGGGGACGTGACCCGCAAACGCAAGCTTTTGGAAAAACAAAAGAAAGGCAAAAAGAAGATGCAAGAAACCGGCCGCGTCAATATTCCGGAAAATGTCTATTTTGAGGTTTTAAAAAGAAAGGCGGTGTGATATACTTTAAAACAGCTGGGAAAGCGAAATGGACCACAACACCGTTGAGAGCAGGACAATTACTATAATAACTGTCCAAAAAAATTGTCTGGTTTTTCTACGCATAGAATTTTTATATGGCACGCCCGCAACCTTTTCTGTTACGGCTTTTATCCTCATTTTGGTTTATCTGCTTGGAAATTCTTTTGCTAGTTTTCTTACTGGTGTCCCTGGTCAAACAGATCAACCGTGGGTATACTTTGCGGCGAGAGCAGACCACACTGAACGAAAACCTTATTCAAGAACGCAACAACCAGGCTGACTTGCAAAAAATGATTGCCTTGCTGGCCTCACCGACGATTCAAGAAAAGAAAATCAGAGAGCATTTGGGACTACAGCGTGCCGGGGAAAAAGTGGTGGCGATTGAAGAGACGGAGAGCGATACAATGTCCAGTGGAAAAATCAAAGAGGTAACCCGTTCGAACTATCGTTTATGGTGGGACTATTTCCTTAAATAAACCGTTCCCTTGTCCTAGAATCATCTGGAGCCGATGGTCGGAATTGAACCGACGACCCACGCTTTACGAAAGCGTTGCTCTACCAACTGAGCTACATCGGCGCAAGATGATTCTAGGATACCCTAAAAGCGGGTAGGGGGAGTCGAACCCCCGTCTTATCCTTGGGAAGGATGCATAATACCGTTATACGATACCCGCGGAGTGGCCTCTAGTATAAACAACACAAATAAAAAAAGCAAGGCATGTCTATGATCCATTTTTCCAAAGTCAGTAAAAAATATCCGCCCGATACGACTGCTGTCCATGACATCTCTTTTACCATTGAAACCGGAGAGATGGTGGCCTTAGTCGGCCCATCCGGTGCCGGCAAAACCACTTTGATTCGTTTGCTTATTGCCGAAGAAGCTCCTTCCAACGGCACCATTAGTATTGCCAACTGGGATATCACTAATATTCGTCGTCAGGATATCCCGCTTTTGCGTCGCCAGATTGGAGTCGTCTTTCAAGATTTTAAACTTTTACCGCAACGTACGGCCGCGGAGAACGTGGCTTTTGCTTTAGAGGTGGTTGGGACTGACACCGCCACGATTAAAAAAATTGTTCCGGAAGTTTTAGCCATTGTTGGCTTGGAGAAAAAACATCATTTATTTCCGCATCAGTTATCCGGTGGGGAACAACAGCGCGTGGTTATTGCCCGCGCCCTGGCGCATCGGCCTAAAATTCTTATCGCGGATGAACCAACGGGTAATCTTGACTCAGGTAATGCTCAAGAAATTATTCAGCTCTTAAAAAAAATCAATGAATTTAAAACCACGGTACTGCTAGTCACGCACAACTTGGAAGCAGTGCGGCGTTTAAAGACACGCGTTTTAACCTTAGAGAATGGACGCCTAACCGGTGACCAGCCTCATTTACCAACTAAATAATATGTCTTGGCAAATTTTTCAACGAGCAATTCAAAACGCCACGCGAAATTATCTGCGCAATTTTTGGTTGACCCTGGCCACGGTTTTTATGTTGGTGCTGGCGCTCCTGGTCATGAACGCCATCATTACGCTTCATTTTTTAAGCTCGGAAGCTATTAATTATTTACAAGGTCATGTGGCGGTCAGTGTTTACCTAAAACCTGAGACCGCGCCAGATGACGTGGGGAACCTCAAAGCCGCGCTAAAAAATTTACCGTATGTGACTGACGTGACCCTGCTATCAAAAGACGAAGCGCTCCAACGTTTCAAAAGTTTGCACCAAAACAATCCGGTGTTACTGCAATCTCTTCAAGAACTTGATTATAATCCTTTAGGTGATAGCCTGGAAATAAAAACCGGTACCATTGCCGACTACACGCCGCTCTTGGCTTTTATTCAGCAACCGCAATACCAAAAAAATATCGCGGATAAAGATTTTCGCAATTATCAGGAATTAGTCGGGCGCTTGCAAAATTTTGCCGATCATTTCCGCTCCGGAGGACTCACGGTCTTTGGTTTCTTCTTGTTGATCAGCATCCTGGTCATTTTCAATACCGTGCGTATTACCATGTATGCCCGACGCGAAGAAATCGGCATTATGAAACTCGTGGGGGCGACAAACTTTTTTATCCGCTTGCCCTTTCTCTTGGAAACCGTCCTGCAAACCTTGACCGCCATGATAATTCAGCTCACGATTCTCGCTATTGGTTTCCACTTTTTTAAACCGTTTTGGCTAGAATTATTCGGAGGGCAAGTGGCTGATCCAGCTCTTTATTTCTGGTCACACGGATTTCTCTTTATCGGTGGGGAACTGGTCATGATTTTAGTTCTCACCACTTTAAGCGGTTTTTGGGCGACCCATCGCTATCTTAAGACTTGACCTTGACACTCTTTATTTCGTATACTGCTAGGACACTTTCCTGTCCAGCGCTCGGGGATCGTCTAATGGTAGGACAGCAGCCTTTGAAGCTGTTTATCGGGGTTCGAATCCCTGTCCCCGAGCGGTGTGCGGGATTTTTTCTTCTATGAGACCACAGCTCCAGCGGCTCTTATCACTACTGATAGTGCTCGGCCTCCTGGCCCCGTCTTTGGTTTCACTTAGGGCCGCGCCCCTCGATGACAAACAGCATCAATTAGCTGACTTGCAAGTACAGTTAAAACAATATCAAACTCAATTACAAAAAACCGAGCAAGCGGGCGGTCAAGTCAAAAAACAACTTACTTCACTGGAACAAGAAATTACCAATACTAAAAAAGCCATCCAATCTTTAGAACAGGAAATCACAGCTGTCACTAATTCACTTAAGGAAACTAAGGGGCGTATTGTAGTGGAGACCAATAATCTTAAACGCTCGCGTCGTCAGTTGGCCGAGGCCGTACGGAGTTTATCAACCGTCAGTAACATTCCATTGATTGTCCAACTGGCGCAAACCGGCGGCTTTACGCGTTGGCTGTTGGAACGACGTTCTTTGGAAGCTTTGCAACAAGCCGTCTCTGGTCATTTGATCAACATTCAAAAAACAAAACACACCCTAGAAACCTTACAAACTTCATTAGAGGATAAAAGTCAGGAACTCGCGCAAGCTGAAAGTTTAAAACAATTCGCCGCTCGTCAGTTGACCACTAAAAAAACCCAAAAATTAAGCGACTTAAAATCCATTCAGGCCGATCAAGAACGTTTTCGCTCTTTGGCAAAACTTTCCACGCAACAAATTACTGCCTTGCGCGAGGAAATCAATGCTTTACAAAAAAGCGGAGTCAGTTTACAAGACGCGGTGCGTTTGGCCCTGCAAGCCGGTTCTCGCACTGGAGTAAGACCGGCTCTGTTGCTTGGAGTACTTGAGGTTGAAACTCGCCTCGGACAATTTTTAGGTACCGGCAGTTGGAAAGTTGATATGCACCCGCGCGATCGCGACGCCTTCCTTGTCATAACCAAAAAATTGGGGCTAAATCCAGATACCCAACCGATTTCCAAAAAACCCGACTATGGCTGGGGCGGTGCCATGGGGCCGGCTCAATTTTTACCCAACACCTGGCTTGGTTATGAAGCCGAGATTGGTAGGGTCAGCGGCAATCAACCTCCTTCGCCTTGGGATTTTAACGATGCCTTTACCGCGGCCGCGCTCTTTTTAAAACACCGAGGCGCCATTCCCAACAACACAACAACCGAACGCGCGGCGGTAAAAAGTTATATTAGCGGCGATCCCAATTGCACCAAATCCATTTGCGACTACTACACGAATTTGGTTATGACTAAAGCGAAAAACATTGAACAAGAACTGCTCTAAACTATGAGTTACCAAAATCCAAGCAAGTTCTACCGTTTTTTTGAAACCATTCCCGGGCTCATCACCTGGACGACGCTTCTTGGCGCCGTGGTCTTATCTTTTTTTGCCCCACTCGTGGCCATTTATGTTATTATTTTGTTTGATCTCTACTGGCTCATTCGCGTCTTGTATTTTGTTTTTTATCTCACGGTTTCTTGGCGCCGCTATCAAACCGCGGTACAAGTTAACTGGCGGGCGCGTTTGGAAAGCGAACATCCTGACTGGACAAAAATATATCATCTGATTTTTTTACCCATGGCGCACGAAGAATGGGCGGTGATTGATACGACTCTCGCTAGTTTGGCTCAAACCAATTACCCCCTGGATAAATTCATGCTGGTGCTAGCGGGCGAGGGGAGATATAGCGAACATTTTAAAACCCTTCAAGAAAAAGTCTTGGCCAAATATGGGCAAACCTTTAGCCGTATTTTTATTACCGAGCACCCGGCTAATTTACCGGACGAAGTCGCGGGCAAGGGTTCAAACTTAAATTACGCCGGTCACATCGTCAAAAAAGAAATTGACGCGCTGGGGATTCCGTACGACAATATTATTGTGTCAGCTTTTGACATTGACACCTGCACGCACTTTCAATACTTTAGCTGTCTTTCCTATACTTATTTATCCTCGCCCCACCCGACTCGCGCCAGCTATCAACCGGTCGCACTCTATAATAACAATATCTGGTCCTCCAATCCACTCATGCGCGTGGCTGCTTTTGGCACGACCTTTTGGTTGTTGAGCGAATTGTCTCGCCCGGAAAGATTATTTACTTTTTCCTCGCACTCTATGAGCTGGCGCGCCTTGGTTGACGTAAATTTTTGGCAAAAAGATATTGTGACCGAGGACTCGCGTATTTTTTTACAGTGCTTCTTGCGCTATCATGGCGACTATGTGGTCACGCCAATTTACTTACCGGTCTCCATGGACACGGTGCAGGCCAAAACATTTCGGCGGAGCTTGGTTAATCTTTATAAACAACAACGGCGCTGGGCTTGGGGCGTGGAACATTTTCCCTACATGCTCTGGCATTTTCGTAGCGATAAATTAATTCCTTGGCGCGCTAAATTTAAATATCTGTGGAATTTAACCGAGGGCATGTACTCTTGGGCCACCGCGCCGATTCTGATTTTTATTTTAGGCAGACTGCCGATGTGGTTCGCTTCGCCGGAATTTAAAGCTTCGGTGTTCGCGCAAAATACCCCACTCATTTTAGAGTGGCTGTTGCGACTCGCCATGGCCGGTATTTTAATTTCGGTAATTTTAAGCGTGCGCCTCCTGCCTCCTTGGCCCAATCGTTACCGAGTTTTCCACTTCGTAGTCTTGGTGGCCCAGTGGTTACTCCTGCCAGTTACCCTTATTTTGTTCGGATCTATCCCGGCCATTGACGCGCAAACGCGTTTGATGTTCGGTAAATACCTCGGCTTTTGGGTGACGGAAAAAAAGCGCCAGACTTGACGCTTGGGCTCCAATTTGCTATACTGTTCCTAAGCTTCAAAACGAGACGGGAGGCATCCCTTCTTGCCGACGTACGTGAGAAGCAAAGGTCGCTTAATTAACAATTGCTTCTACGTATGTATCAGGATAACAACGCTGGCGGCGGACAAGGTGGCGGTTACGCCCCACGTCCTCCTCGCCAAATGGTAGATGTCTCGGCCATGA
The DNA here is from genome assembly GCA_964535685.1 of uncultured Gammaproteobacteria bacterium. Classification (GTDB taxonomy): domain Bacteria; phylum Patescibacteriota; class Patescibacteriia; order CAZHTB01; family CAZHTB01; genus CAZHTB01. The sequence goes on along the minus strand of CAZHTB010000014.1, from coordinate 1,440 downwards.
ACATCACTTGTTCTGTCTGTGGCGCTCCTATCAAGGAATTGCCGTTCAACCCAGACCCAAGCCGTTTGACAACCCTGAAGTGCCGCGCCTGTCTGAAACCAGCTGGCCCACGCCGCTTCTAAGGATTCCTTAGATTAAAAAATCCCTCTGCCGTAAGGCAGAGGGATTTTGTTTAATGTCATTGCGACCCCGCTTCTCGCGAGAAGCGGGGGTGACAATCTTGAGTTATTAAAAAAGAGGTGCTATCATGGTGATAATAATTCAAATAAGCCAGACCATTATATGTCAATCAGAATATTCGTCACCGGCGGGACTTTTGATAAAGAACACGATCCTATTTCCGAAAGTTTTGTTTTTAATGAAACGCACGTGCCAGAATTACTGCAACGCTCAAGATCTCTGGTAAGCACCCAAGTACGAACCGTTATGTTAATTGATAGTTTGGATATAACTAAAGGGGATCAAGAAATTATACTGAAAGCGTGTGAGGATGCAAAGGAAGACCAGATTATCATTACCCACGGTACCAGTAACATGGAAAAAACAGCGCAATTTTTGGGAAAAAATATAAAAAATAAAACGATTGTACTGACTGGGGCCATGGTTCCCTACGTATTTCTTAACTCTGACGCACCGTTTAACATGGGTGCCGCTTTGGCGTTTGTCCAGACATTACCACACGGTGTTTACGTTGCCATGAATGGTAAATACTACACTTGGGACAATGTAAGTAAGAATACAAAACTTGGGTTGTTTGAGGAAATAAAGTAAACTGTCAATTTAAAAAAAGACCCACCGTGCGCGCGGAGCACAGTGAGTCGGGCTTAGCTCGTAGCGAGATGTCAGTGAGGCGACTTACTCCTTAGTTCGTCCACATTGACGGAGATACGCGACGTGTCGACACAATTCACAGCAATCTTGGGCATTCTTTGGGTTTTTGATGGCCCGAGAGCTCCGTGTCTCGTAGTCTCCACATACACAGCGAACTACCCACAAAGCGCCTCCCCTATGTTTCGTTCCAGTGTAGAGTCCCATGACTCGAAATCCGCCAAAGGATACTCCAGTCAGGTTGGGAACCCCTCTTGGTACTCGCCTCATCTCTGGAGGAGCACCCCAGTGACACTGTACGACTTTCTTTTTGGGCTTGTATTGAAAGCCCTTACTCGCCACTCGTGCAGCCAGGCCGTCTACAGGGGTACCTGACGTACCATCAAAGACACGATCTGTTTTCACGAGACACCTCCGTGTGTGGTTTGTAAATGTATTAAAACTTAAAAAATAAATTTTGTCAATCGCCAAGTTTTTGACTGAAGGAGAATAGTGATTTTGTTTCCGTCGCGGGGGAGTGGGTTTTACTGATTTTGTTTGCAGTGATTATATTAACGTCATTCCTGCGAAAGCAGGAATCTACACTAACTAAAAAGTTTTGTAGATCCCCGG
>CAZHTB010000013.1:0-11186 GCA_964535685.1 uncultured Gammaproteobacteria bacterium | reverse complement strand
CCAGCTGAGCTACAACGGCTCAGGCTGTGGCGGACAGATCTATCTCTCGATCATCTCAAGGGTTGGCCGGAATTGCCCCGCCTTGGGCGGGGTCCCGCCTACCTTTAAATTTAGATGCTGGTGGCGGGAAACCGGCGACCTCCCCGACGTACGTCGGGGTGCTCTACCAGCTGAGCTACAACGGCATATATTTTTACTGTAACCTTGCGAAGCGTACCAGCTGCCCGCCACAAGCCCATGCAAGTTGGCGGGTCCGCCTTTGGCGGAAGCTACAACGGCCTATGATTTTTCAAACTTTTCAAACGATCCTGGAAGACCGCAATTTTTTGGTTCTCCGGATTGACCTCTTTCAACGCGGTCAGAGCCTTTTGAGCTAGCTGAAGATTGCCCTCCAGTATACTCTCCTCGCACAAGAAGTCAAGATTTTTTGGGTCCTTGGGATCAAGGACATAGGCTTTCTCAAACATGGCGAGAGCCCGTTTGTGATCACCTATTTGCCTATATAGGCCGCCTAAATGCAAATAATCCCCCTCATTGCCCGGCTCCTCTTTTAGGGCGTATTGCAAAGCCTCGGCCGCGTCGCGCCAATTTTTTTGTAGCTCATAAGCTTCGCACAGCAGACGATACATTTCTGAACGTCTAGGCGCCAGACGAATGAGGAGTAAAATTTTCTTTTCCGCATCCACTAAATTTCCCTGTTCCAGTAAGGCGCGGGCCAGCTTAATTCCTTCAGCTAGTTGTTCAGCTTGTGCCCGGGGATGACTTTTTCTAAACAAATTAAAACGCCAAGCCTCCTCGCGCTTGACTACCTTGGACCAAGAATCAAACACATGCTTTAAAAAAAGATGGTGGAGAGGTCGTCCCAGGCGACCAACCAAATAATGACTAACTTTACGAAGACGTCGCCGCAAACGGTTTTCTAAAATTGTCTGTTTGGTGGTGGCCTGTTGGTGTTCAGGAATTTCTTCAACCTGCAAACCGGCAATGTATGGCAAGCGCCGCCAGACGATGATACAAATAACTGAAGCTGAAGCAAACAAAATGATAAGCGGTATAATATCAAAAACCATACTAAGCTGAGTTTAAGAGCTTGATAAATTCAGCAGCTTGAAGACTAGCACCACCTATCAAGACCCCGTCCCCCTGCGTGGCCTTAACAAAGTCCGAGATATTTTGCAGATCAACACTCCCTCCGTAAATGATTTGGCACCGCGTCTCTACCACGTCACGCGGATAAAAATCTAACAACAAATGGCGGATGACTTTTACCACATGCTCGGCTTCAGCTGGGGCAACGGCCCGGCCAGAACCAATCACCCAAATTGGTTCGTAAGCAATAATAACCTCCTCCTGAGCGAGAAGACTAATACCTGAAAGCGCGGCGCTGACTTGTTCCATAACAACATACTCGGTGTGCCCCTCACTTCGTTCATCAAATGTTTCGCCCACGCAAATAATGGGTGTCAAACCGTTGTGAATGGCCGCTTTAGTTTTTTGATGCACCATGGTATTGGTCTCGCCAAGATGGGTGCGGCGTTCTGAATGTCCAAGAATCACATAACGACAACCAAGCTCTCTTAACATTCCCCCGGAAATTTCGCCGGTAAAAGCCCCTTGCTCCTCCCAAAACATACTCTGCGCACCGAGGGCCAGGCCTGACTCATGAATCACCCGGCTGACCGCGGGCAAGGCTGTGAAAGAAGGGCACAACACTATTTGTTGGTGTGGTAAAACTTTATACCCCGCGACAATTTTTTCAGCCAAAATCACACTCTGGCTTACCCCAAGGTTCATTTTCCAATTAGCTATAATAAGCGATTTCTTCATACCACAAGATTATATCAAAAAATTACGGTAGCGCCCAGCGAATGAGCTTTTCCGCCTCACTAAAACGTCCTTCTGGAGTGGATGCGCCCAAGATCACTACCAACACCTCAGCTGTCCCCCGCCTGGCCTTGACCACTAAATTATAACCAGATTCGGGAATAAAGCCGGTCTTGCCGGCAATGACCCTGGGGTCTCTTTCTAACAACCGATCAGTGGTAGTAAGAAAATAATTCTTTTTGGACAACGTCGTAAAAGAATGGGTTCTCATTCCCACGGGTTTACGTAAAGTTGGCACCCCAAAGGCATAACGCGCCAGCTTGGCGACGTCTAAAGCGGTTGCCATATTACCTCGCTCCAAACCAGTCGGATCAACAAATACTGCAGAAAGATTAAGGCGTAATGATTCTTGATTCATTAAACGAATAAATTCTTGAACCGACAGTCCAGTAGCGCGAACCAGGGTCATGACTGCATTATTAGCTGAAGCGATCAATGCCGCGTATAAAACGTCTTTGAGTCTAACCTGATCTCCCACCAGAAATGCCACGCGAGCGATTGGTTCTTCCGTCGTACCATAATCCGTAATGCTCGCCAAATCATCAGTCTCTATTGTAATCGTGCGCTCTAAATCCGGTTGGGTTTTTAAAAAAACTAGCGCACTCATTAATTTAGTTATAGAAGCCAGCGGCAATGGTTGACTCCCATTCTGATCATACCAGAGAGCCCCGGTCTTACTATCTAAAACAAGAGCTGCTTTAGCGTCAATGGCTGGCACGGGAGTACTTGGGGGAGTGGCTGGGGCTGGCGCAACCAGCAGGTCCCGGGACACGGTTTGACTCGGCCGAGGTAAGAGTTGGACCGGTTTTGGATAGGTTTTAACGGTTGGTGCCTCGGCTCTTACCCCCACAATTAAAAAAGACCCCGCTACCACGCCGAATAAAAAAAGGTTAAAAAATTTTTTCATGTGTTTGAGTTACCACCTGTTTTAGAACTTCATCTGCGTGCAGTCGTTTGTAGTCTGGTAATTTCGTGACTTCTGGCAGGCCTAAAAATTTTAAAAAATCTATGGTAACTGTGTATTTTATCATTTTAGTAAGCGTATCAAAGCCTTCTTGAATCAAACCACGAATCAATAAATTACGCAAAATCAGACCGCAGTTAACGCCACGAATTTGTTCCAACTCCGGCTTAGTAATGGGTCCGCGATACGCAATAATGGTCAGGGTTTCCAAACTTGGCCTACTTAACTCGCCCGTTACTTCCTCTTGCAAATAGCGCGCCGTGAGCTTGCTCTGCGCCGGAGCTGTGACTAATTGATATTCTTTCCCCTGACTAAACAGGCGTAAACCGGAATCTTCACGATCAAAAAAAATTTGGATCTCACCCAGAGCTTGCTCAACCGCTGCGGCTTCAGCCTCAACCAGTTCTGCCAGCTTTTTTAAAGACAGTGGCCTAGATGCTAAAAATAAAATGGCCTCAACCTGGGCGCGCAAATCGTTCATAATTTGTCAATAGTGATTTCAGTAAATAAAGTTTCCTGTCGTGCCATTACGTGTCGCTGTTTAACCATTTCCAGTAAAGCTAAAAATGAAACGACTACCTCGGTGCGATCTTTAGCATCCTTAATCCACTGACCAAATAAGAGCCGACTCCTTCGTAAAACTAAATCTTTTAAATGTTTAATTTTTTCCTGAATAGAAACGGCGCGGGCCAGTGTCTTGGCTGGTAGGGCCAAGATTGGACGTAGAGACTCAATTAAAGCCTGACACACTTGAGCCAGTTTGTCAGCCACAAGCAAGCGTGGTGGGTAAAAGCCTTTTTGCTGTATGAACGGCACTTTATCGCGCGCGAAAGAAACTTGTTTTTCATGCAAGCGTTGCTGGAGTCCTTTGGCGGCGTGCAAAAATTCTTTGTACATGCGGAGCTGGTCCTCCAGACCTATCCCCTGTTCCAACTCTTCGTCTATCAACTGTGGAATTAAAATTTTAGATTTAATATACAAAAGTTTCGCCGCGATTAACAAAAAATCAGCCAGTTCTTCCGGCGGTACTTCGGCCATTTTCATATGCTGGACAAACTGATCAGCGACCTGACTAATTGCGACCTCATCGATGGCCAATTTTTCGCGCTCCACCAATTGCAACAGCAAATCTAACGGGCCGGAAAATTTTTCTATTTTTACGTTGTGCATAAACAAAGGAACTGGATCCCGGCTCGGGGGCCGGGATGACGGGCGGATGACGCGGCGTTGGGGACCCCATGAAGCGTAGCCGAGGCGAGCATTCATGGGGTGTGCGCCGCGGCAGGACCCGCCACCAGCAAACCCGTCACTTTTTACCCGCCTTACCGAACGTGCCGAGAGTTGGTTTTTCCAGTTTAGCAAAATCTTTAACTTTTAAACGTAGACTTTCGGTAAACGAACCGGTGCGAAAAATAGCTTTCTCAACTTTTAGTAAGGCCTTGTCCAACGCCACGGTAACCTTATGAATTGACCCAAAAGCATGGACAGCTTGATTTTTAATCCCGAGAGCCTTTAACATTTTTTTCTCATTCAACAATTCGGCTTTTTTAGCCTTAAAAACTTTTTTTACCTTAGCCAAATCCACCCGATAATGCGCCGGCACGACCACTACCACCGGTTCGGCATCTACTTTGACTAACAAAGACTTGGTAATCTCTTTCATGGCCCGACGCAAGGTTTGCGACAAATCAAAAGCGGTGTAAACTTTTTTGTGCTTGATAATTTCGTATTTGATTTTATTTTTTTCTAAATATTTTAATAACGATTTACTGATAGCCATAAGTTTAGAATCATGAATTACGAATTAAGAATTAAGGAATGGTAACCGGCTTTGTTCTCCACGCAACTTTTTCGCGGCTTTTCGACCAAGCGACGTCAAGCGAATTTCTTTAATATACCATTTTTGCGGCGTGCGCAGGCCATAGCCGACCAACAGCCCTTTGTCTATCAAACGCTCCAAACTCCGCGTAATGATCTTTTGGGCACTACCCCGAAGCAGGGTGCGATTAATCCTGCCTCCTCGCCCGGCCCGACACGCCTGTAAAATATTCCGCTGAAGTTTGGACAATGTCATATCCCATTCTACCCTAAAACCTGCCTTATTCGCAACTTTTTCCCCCACCATTTAATCAATTCCAAAATGGTTACTAAAGCTAGAGAAAATCCAAGCACAATACCCCAACTCGCCGGCGGTAGTGGGACGGTACCTAATAATGTTTGTAAAACCGGCAAATAAATACCGCCAACTAATAGACCAAAACTTATGGCCACAGCTAGAATCAACCAGGTATTAGACCAAAAATAAAAGCTAAGCACACTGGCCTCGCGACTTCTACAGCTAAAAACATACCAAAGACTGGCGCTGCCAAAAATGGCAAAGGTCAGTGTTCTGGCAAAATTGACATCTTCTCCCAATCCTAGTAGTAATTTAAAGATCAGTAGTGAGCCCAAGCCAATAATCAAACTGGTAATAGCTATCATAACCAAACGAGAACGATCTAAAATTGGTTCAGCTAAACGTACTGGCAGTCTGGCTAAAACGTCTCCGTCAGCTGGATCAAGAGTCAGCGCTACCGCGGGCAAACCATCACCGATCATATTAAGCCATAAAATTTGTGTGGCAAAAAGTGGCAGAGGCAAGCCGATAATAATGGCGACCGCCACCAAAACAACGGCCGCGAAACTATCTGCCAGCAAATAAAGCGCCACTTTACGGATGTTATCATAAATTACCCGCCCTTCTTTAACCGCCGCCACAATAGTCTGAAAATTATTATCAAGCAAAACCAAATCAGCGGTTTCTTTGGCCAAGTCTGTGCCGGTTCCCACGGCAATGCCAATGTCGGCTTTACTTAAAGCCGGTGCATCATTGACTCCGTCTCCGGTCATGGCTACGACTTCGCCCAGCGCCTGCCAAGCACCCACAATTTTTAATTTATCTTCAGGGCTAACCCGAGCATAGACGCGAATATCGCGCACTCGGCTAACCAATTCTGCTTCGGACATTTCTGACAATCGTTCTCCAGACAAAACTTGAACCGGACTAACCGCTAATCCCAAATCTTTGGCCACACTAAAAGCAGTACCGGGATGATCGCCAGTCACCATAATAGTAGTAATTCCGGCCCGAGCCGCCTCCCCCAAAATTTCACGCATGCCAGTACGCACGGGATCTCGTAAGGCCACTAGGCCGAGCCACTCTCCTCCACTTTGTTTAAGTTCGCCCAATTCGTTAAATGTCTTTTTTTCAGTATGTACACTTCGACGCGCCACCCCCACCAAACGATAGCCTTCATCCGCCAGTATCTCAAAACGCTTCAGCCAAGCCGCCCTAGTAGATTGCGACATCTCACAAAAAGCAATGAGGCGTTCTGGGGCTCCCACCCAATGCACAAGATGGGTTCCGCCATGACGACATAAAGTCGCTTGAAATTTTTGGGTTGAAGTAAATGGCAGATCGTCAAGTAAAGGAAAAGCCTGGCGTAAGGTATCGGGACGGAGTCCCGCTCGCCCCACTAATTGCAAAAGCGCGCGCTCGGTAAAAGTTCCCAAAATTCTCCACTGCTCTGGTGGTGCTTCCGGATCTTCTACCACGGCGTTCGTACCTAAAACCAAAGTCTCTAATAAATGTCTCGCGGCGAGAGGCCAACCGTCATGTAAGAATTCTCCCACCACTTCGATCGTGGCCGACTCGGTAATAATTTTAACGGCGCGCATTTCCCCCTCGGTTAGCGTACCGGTTTTGTCAGTGCAAATAACCGTGGTCGCGCCCAGCGTTTCAGCGGCGACTAATTTTCTGACTAAAGCCTGTTTCCCCAGCAGACGACGCATGCCAACCGCTAAAATTGCCGTGACCGCCACCACCAAGCCTTCGGGAATAGCCGCCACTGCCAAGGCCACGGCCACTAAGAACATTTCTAAAAGAGAATGATTATAGCTCAATCCCACCACCAACAAAATTGCGGACAACAGCAACACCAAAGCGCCGATCTGCCAACTAAGTGAGGTCAACTTTTTTTGCAAAGGAGTCGGCTCGTCTGGTAGTTCACGCAAAGTCTTGGCAATCAGCCCAAGTTCAGTTTCAAGTCCAGTCGCCACCACCACCGCCTCGCCTTCGCCCGCCACCACGACCGTACCGGTGTAAACCATATTTTTTCGTTCCGCTAAAACTAATCCATTTTTCAATACGTGCTCCGTTTTTACAGTCGGTAAAGACTCGCCAGTTAGAGTCGCCTCATTTACTTCCAATTCAAAACTTTCCACGACTCGAGCGTCAGCGGGAACACGATCACCAGGATGAAGAATTAAAATATCGCCAGGCACCACTTCTGTCGCCGAAGTTTCTCGCTCATGATCCTCACGTCGCACTCGCGCTTTGGGCGCCAACAACGAGCGTAGGGCCGCCAACGACTTTTCAGCTTTATATTCCTGCACTAATCCAATAAAAACATTAATGACTACAGCGACGGCAATAACCATTGCATCCCCTCGGTCACGTAAAAACAAAGTGACCGCCAGCGCCATTAATAAAATACCAATCAAAGGATTGGCCACTTGATCTAAGAGTAAATGTAAAAGCCCGCGCCGCTTGCGGCTAGGCAAGGTATTCAGACCGATTTTTTTAAGGCGCTCTTGGGCCTCGCCCAGATCAAGGCCTTTGGGACTCGTCTGTAATTCCCGCCAAATTGCCTCTTTATTTAGGGTGTGCCACAAGATGGTAGACATACCGTAAGTATAACAAAAAACCAGACTTTTGTCTGGTTTTTTGTTATACTCAGTACTAATTACTCACACTCACTCTGACACCAACTACCTCTGGCTTTCTATTAAACCAAACAGCATTTTTGACACCTCTTCATAGCGGCCGCAAAAGTCAATAAATTCTGACTCCTGAAGATTGCCGTCTTCAGCAATCACCTCAATCAAAGAGGCACACTCATACGTCGAGCCTCGAGCTATGGTGTAAAAATTTCGTCTATCTGCTTTAGAAAACTTTCCACTCCCCTCAGCTATATTGATAACGGCACTAACAGAGGCGCGATTTAATTGATCACGTAAATAACTATTAATGGAACGACGCTCTTTTAATAATTTTTGTATGTCTTTATTAAGAGCTTTAGCTTTTTGGTAAACAAGTAATTTTTGAAAGTCAAACATAATCCCTTCCTATTATGTTATGTTTATTAGTAATTGTGTGTTAATTTCCAGTGCGAACGTTTGTGCTGGTGTCAGTGTCAGTACTTAGTAGTTAGGGAAAATCCCCTAAAATGCGGATTTTGGGTCGCCCGGGATTCGAACCCGGAACTCTCTGCTTAAAAGGCAGACACTCTACCATTGAGTTAGCGACCCAAGCTTACGCCGCTTCCAACTTCTAACTTCAAGCTTCCCACACTGTTGGTTGTTGGTAGTTAGTAGTTGGCTGCTGCGTCAGCAGTATTCTATATAAAATTAAGGATTTTGACAAGGAGCGGCAATTTCAGCTCCTTGTCCCCGCGTTGTCCACTTGCCCCGCTCCCCGACTCCGAGTAAAATGGAGAGACCCCCTTATGCCATCCTCCCCGTTTGCGTCAGCCCCCCTCACGCTTACTGACAGAATTCCTCCACAAAACCTAGAAGCCGAGGCTTCAGTTTTGGGCGCTCTTTTGATTGACAAAGACAGCATTATGATGATTGCGGATCTGGTTCGCGCCGATGACTTTTACAAAACAGCCAACTCACTGGTGTTTGAAACCATGCTGGAGCTTTATGAGCGCCATCAGCCAATTGATATCTTGTCAGTGGCCAACCGCCTGGAAGAAAAAACCAAACTAACAGAAATCGGCGGCCGCACTTACTTGGCTTCACTCGCCAATAGCGTGCCCACCGCCGCGCATGTGGTTAATTACGCGGAAATTGTCCAGCGTAAAGCAACCTTGCGTCGCCTGATCACTGCTGCTTCGGAAATTACCGCGCTTGGTTTCGCCGGCGAAGAAGATGATGTTAACAAACTACTGGACGAGGCCGAGCAAAAACTCTTTGGCGTCTCGCGCCTTTTTTTACAAAATAAATTCATCCCGATCCAGAATGTCTTGACCGAAGCTTTTGATCGCATTGATGAACTTCATAAACAAAGCGGTAAACTCCGAGGTGTCTCAACTGGTTATACCGCCCTAGATAATCTCCTGGCTGGCTTACAAAAGTCAGACCTTATCATCTTAGCCGCTCGTCCATCCATGGGCAAAACCTCTCTCGCTCTTGACATCGCTCGACATGTTGCGGTCAAAGAAAAAATTGCTGTGGGTGTCTTTTCTTTAGAAATGTCCAAAGAGCAGTTAGTCGATCGTTTGCTCTGTGCTGAAGCCGGCGTGGATCTTTGGAAAATGCGCACTGGCCATTTAGCCGAGCGCGAAGAAGACGATGACTTTGCCCGTATTGGCAATGCCATGGCCATGCTGGCTGAAGCGCCAATGTATATTGATGATTCCGCCATGGCCACCATTACAGATATTCGTACTAAGGCGCGACGTCTTAAAATGGAACACGGACTTGGCCTCATTGTTGTAGACTACCTCCAACTCATTACTGGTACTAGCCGTAAATCCGCGGAAAATCGCGTGCAAGAAATTTCTGAAATCACTCGCTCTCTCAAAGGCATTGCCCGAGAATTAAACGTACCTGTTTTGGCGCTGTCCCAGTTATCTCGAACCGTGGAATCTCGCACTCCACCTATCCCCAAACTCTTTGATCTGCGTGATTCCGGCTCGATTGAACAAGACGCGGACGTGGTCATGTTTATTTACCGCGAAGAATATTATCGCAAAGAAACCGCGCGCCGCCATATCGCCGATATTTTAATTGCCAAACACCGCAATGGTCCGACCGGCCAAACCGAACTTTTCTTTGACGAACGCCGCGTCAGCTTTAAAAATTTAGAAAAACGGCTGGGGGAAATGCCCACACCGTCGTTTTGAATAGAGAATTAAGAAGTAAGAATTAAGAAATTGATTCTTAATTCCTAATTCTTGATTCTTAATTCTAAAAAATATGTTTTCAAAACTCAAACAATTCAAAGACATGCGCGACCAAGCCAAAAAACTTCAAGACCTCTTAGGACAAGAAACCGTCGAGGGTTCGAGCGGTTGGGGTAAGGTCAAAGTCAAAATGTCTGGCAACCAAGAAGTCACCTCCGTGATCCTTGATCCTGAAACCCTAAAAGAACCGACGAAGTTGACCGAGATGATCAAAGAAGCGGTCAATGACGCTATTAAAAAAGCCCAGCGCGTCATGGCCGAAAAGGTGAAATCGTCGGGCTTTAAATTACCGGAAATGTAAGGCAAGGTGGCGGGTCCTGCCACGCCGTACACCCCACGAGTGCTCCCCCGCAGTACTGCGGGGTGCGCCCTGGTGGGGTCCCCAACGGCGCGTCACCCGCTCTCTCTGTGTACCCAAAACCAATTCAAGAATTAATCACTTTCTTTACGCGCCTCCCCGGCCTTGGACCAAAAACGGCTGAACGCTATGTTTTTGCGTTGCTTAAACAATCGCCCGAAGAAAGAAACCGGTTTGCCGCGGCTCTCCGGGAATTAAATCAGGGTATTACCAGTTGTTCAGAGTGTCTGGCTTACGCGGGCGCTAATCCCTGCGGTATTTGCGGAGATCTCAAACGTGACCACGCGCTCCTTTGTATTGTAGAAAAAAATAGCGACATTGCGGCCATTGAAAAAGCCGGCGAATTTGCCGGCACTTATTTTGTTCTGGGCACGGCGCTCAACCCCCTCAAGGGTATTGCCCCAGAACAACTGCCCCTGACTCAACTACTAGAGAGAATTTTGTTGTCAAACAACGGGTGGCGTGGCGACGCGGACCCCACCAGGGCGCAGCCGGAGGCGAGCACTAGTGGGGTGAGAGCCACGACAGGACCCGCTCCAGTTAGTGAAATAATTCTCGGCCTCAATCCGACTATGGAGGGCGAAACCACCGCTCTATTTTTAACCAAAACGCTCAAAGACTTGGCGCAAAAAAATAATTTAGCCATTAAACTAACCAGACTAGCGCGGGGTCTGCCTAGTGGCGGCGAAGTGGAATATGCGGACGAAATTACGCTTAAAGACGCGCTTAGGGGGAGGAGAGAAATCTAAGAATTAGGAATAATGAATAAAGAATTAAGGACTTCTTAATTCTCAATTCTTAATTCTGTGATTCTCGACTAATTCTCGCGCGTTTGCGGAGCTGGTGATCAAGAATAGCTTTGCGCATGCGGAGATTTTTTGGCGTGACTTCAAGGAGATCGTCGTCGCCCAAAAGTTCCAAACAATTTTCCAAACTTAACTGGCGCGGCGGCGACAAACTTTCTTTATTG
>CAZHTB010000012.1:0-9595 GCA_964535685.1 uncultured Gammaproteobacteria bacterium | reverse complement strand
GCCGGCAAACTTAAAGAGCTTAAGGGGTCATTAGTAGATTTAATGCAATCTTAAATTACCTGGGAGGGTATGGAGATACGGAGGGTAAATTATTCTTCTCGATTTTTGCGCTCATTAGGCCGCTTGGGTCCGGAGTATGTTGTTTTAGTACAAAAACGAGAAGATATTTTTAAAAAGGAATGCTTTGATACTCGTTTAGGTACCCATAAGCTAAAAGGAAAATGGCACGGGTACTGGGTTTTCTCTGTTACGTATTCGTATCGTGTCATGTTTGAATTTATAGACCACGAGACAGTTGGTTTTGTAAACATTGGGGATCATACTATTTATAAGTAGTTTGTTTTGACACAACCCTGCCTTTCCCGTACAATCCGATTAGCGTGGGCCATTAGCTTAATGGCAGAGCACTCGGTTTGCATCCGAGAGACGAGGGTTCGATTCCCTCATGGTCCAAGTGGCTCATCGCAATCCGTCGGGACATCGAGGAGGTTTGGGGTTCTCCCGCCAAGGGCGGGAGACTCCGCTAGGGTCCAAAAACGATTTAAAAATTAATAAAAAATTCCTCCCCCCTCAAGGGCGGGGAATTTACGAATAGAATCCACTAAGTTGTAGTAACATTTTCTATGAAAAATCCCTGGCAGACAATCAGCTCCAAAGTTGTCTAGGCTATCTTATAAAAATCGTTCGCACAATGCCGCCTAAGATGGCGTCGTCCAATCCGGTCAGGTAAGAAAAGGCGATGAGGATAATCAAAACGCCGAGCAATTTATAAAAGAGACGCGTGCCGCCCTCAAAGCCCAGGTTTTTTTCCGCCCAAGCGACCCGACCGGCAAAATTAAGATACCATTCGGTTTTAATAACGAAGGTACAGCCAATTGCCACGCCGATGAGGCCCCAGATTATCCTGGACATAGCATGTAACATGCCTGCCTGCCGGCAAGGCAGGTAACATGTAGTATAAGACTTGTTTATTGTAGAGAAAATTGGCGGGTTCGGCAAGGTTTGCTACAATGGCTGTATGAAAAAGTACTGGGCGATTTTTAAAATCAGTTTAATTGACGAGCTGGAATTACGGCTGGATTTTTGGTTGCGGCGACTGCGCAATATCATGCTCTTATTATTACTGTATTTTTTGTGGACGCGAGTCAGCGGCACGGGTGGGAGTTTTGCTGGGTTTACGCGAGACCAATTGATCATGTACGTGTTGGGCACCCATCTTTTGCGGTCCGTGGTGTTCGCGAGTCATCGGCGACGCATTGCCGAAGAAATTAATGAAGGCGCTATTGCGCAATTTTTAATTAAGCCCATGAATCATTTTTGGTTTTGCTATGCCCGCGATTTGGCCGAGCGGTTTGTTTGGGGTTTGGCCGCGCTGATTGAGATGATTATTGTCGGTACGTTGGTTGGCGCGAGCTGGCTTTTACCAACCGGATTTGGTTGGTGGTGCGCGGTTGTAACTTCAGTTTTTTTGGCGCATTTTTTATATATCATTTTATCGTACGTGGTGAGCTTGCTGGCGTTTTGGACGCGCCAGGCTTTGGGGCCGCGTTACTTGTTTGAATGGTTTTTGGAGTTTGCTTCAGGTTCGTATTTCCCCTTGTCAGTCTTGCCACCCCTCGCGCGTTTGAGTTTGACTGCTTTGCCGTTTATGTATTTGGTTTACGTGCCCTTGAGTTTGTATTTGGGATTGATTCCGGGGGCGGCTATAGTTCAAACTTTGCTTTGGCAAACGGCTTGGGTGGCGGTGAGTGCCTGGCTCGCGTATGTGGTTTGGCAAAAAGGTGTGCGGCGTTTTACCGGGGAGGGGATGTAGATATGAAAAAATATTTTAGAGTTTGGAAAAGTTTGGCAAGTTGCGCGGCCATGAGCTATGCCTCCAACACTTTGGACATGGTTAGTTATTTTTTTGGCAAAGTTTTACGCTTTGTTTTTTTTGGACTGTTTATTATTTCTTTGTTTCGTTTTACATCGAGTGTGGCCGGTTTCAGTAAATATGAAGCGTTGTTGGTTTTTTTGACGTTTAATATCGTGGACACCATCGCGCAAGTTTTTTTTCGCGGGATTTATGTTTTTAAGTCAGATGTCCGGCGCGGATTTTTTGATTATGTGCTGGTCAAACCAGTGAACGCTTTGTTTCATACGTTTTCGCGTTTGCCGGATGTTGTTGATTTATTGTTATTAGTGCCGCTCGTTTTGATCACAGTCGGAGTTATCTGGCGGTTGCCCGGGGTCGTTACTGGGGCGCAGGTGTTGGCGTATTTCGCGACGATTATCTTGGCAGTAATTATGGCTTTTAGTTTTCATGTGCTTATGGCGAGCTTCATGTTGTGGATGGAGGAAGGAGATTCGGCGATTTGGTTGTACCGCGATGTCTTTGCCATGGGACGGTTTCCCACGGAAATTTTTCCGCCGTGGTTGCAAATTATTTTGACCGTGACCATACCGGTGACTTTGATGGTTGGCGTGCCGGTCAAAGCTCTGCTCGGCGTGCTTGATTGGGCTTGGCTAGTCGCGGCTGTGGGTGGAACTGTGTTGTTTATGTTTTTAGCTTTGTGGGCTTGGCGCGCGAGCTTGCGATATTATACGAGCGCGTCTAGTTAATTTCCTCCCTCTTTAACAAAGGGGGATTCGAGGTGGGTCATGGAAGAAGACGAGTATCAGCCGAGTTTGGCCGATGGGTTGGTCAGGTGGGGCACCACTGCTTGTTTGCTTTTTGCCCCATAATCTGCTATAGTGCCTCTTACTAATATGCACTTTGGCGAACACTTAACCTTAGACGGCTATGGCGGAGACCCTAAGCTCTTAGACAATAAAGAGCTGGTTTTAAGTTGTTTGACTGAATTAAGCGATCAATTGGGTATGCACCGGCTTGGCGAACCGTGTGTCATCTCGGCTCCGGACAATGGTCTGCGCGACCCCGGTGGTTGGAGCGGCTTTGTGGTCATTGCCGAAAGCCATATTGCTTTACACACTTTTCCTCGTCGTGGTTTTGTTAGCGCTGATGTCTACACTTGTAAAACCGGTCTGGACGCGGATTTTGTCATTAACTATTTTAAACAAAAGTTCTCTCTTCAAGACGTGGAAACCAACCTTATCAAACGCGGTCTTAAATATCCGGAGCATAATATCGTTTAAGTATGGACAAGAAGTCTAAGATATTTTTTGCGGTATTGTTGGTGTTAATTTTGATCTCGGTTGGCTTTACCTATCGCCGAACAATGGTTTTGCGGGATTATCCGGTTACCGATAGCCCCCAAGCGGAATAGTGAAGAATTTTTTCATGTTAAGTCCTTCTCTCATAGGTCAAATCGCCGGATTGATTTCTTTTTCGGCCTATGTTTTGTATATTGTTTCAACGTTGAAAAAAGAAACCAAACCTAATCGGGCGACTTGGTGGATTTTAACGTTGGTGGGGGTAATGATTGCCGCCAGCTATTATGCCGAAGGCGCTCGCGATACAATGTGGGTGGCGTTAAGTTATGTGGTTGGTCCATTTATTATAGCCCTGTTGTCTTTAAAGTACGGTGAGGGAACTTGGGAACGTTTGGATAAAATATGTTTGGCAGTCGCGATTGTTAGCGCTTTTTTGTGGTATGTTTTTAATTCCGCGTTTATAGCGCTCATGAGTAATATTGCCATGGACTTTGTTGGGCTTATTCCCACCATTAAAAAATCCTGGTTAAGACCAGGAGGGGAAGACCGTGTGGCGTGGGGGTTGGAATCTGGGGCTAGTGTGCTGAATTTGTTGGCCGTGCAGACTTGGACTTTTGCTATTGCGTTTTATCCTCTTTATCTCGCTGTGTTAAACACCCTTATTACAGTACTGCTATTTAGGTCGGTCTTTAAAAAGCTACGGAATTAATTTTATGTAAGCTCGTGTTCTTTTAAGCCGCGGCGTGAGAACCAGGTATCATCGTATTTTGCATAATCACAAAGGAGTTCCTCGTTCGGCTCTATATCACGAGCGGCGATATCTTGATGCGGCGTTGACTCTATATTATGATTTTTTGAAGAGTGGTTAATAAATCTTTGATTATCAAAGCAGAGTACAAATTTATTTAAGTCTTTATCAAAATAGGCGTAATTAAAAAATTGCTCTCGGGCCGGTTCTGACATTTGTTTAATTTCTTCCTCGGAAAAGGACGTGTCAAACAAGGGGTGGTACTCCCAAGTAACTGTGCCCTTGGGTATGAATTGGTCGGCAAACAGCCCAATGCCGTGGACCTTACTATGACCGAGTTTACTTTTAACTTTTACCATAGATTTTGCTTTGGACGGTTAATTATAGTATAGTTTAGTCTAAAGGTACCTAATTTTTTCATTGTTGGCAATAGTGAGTAATTATGAATTCAATAATCCCTTTGTGTCATTTTGAAGGGGCCCGGTATTTATTTTTTTCTAGCAACGTGCCTCACCTGGTTTATTATTCTCATTTACCCATTGTTATCATTGCGTTCTTGATGGGTATTTTTGTTTTTTGGCAAGGCAAAAAAGAGTTGCCCAACCAGATTCTTCTCCTTATTACATCGGTTTTTTCTTTTTGGACTTTTTTGGATTCGGTTTTTTGGGCTAGCAATAGAAGCGACGTGATAATGTTTGTTTGGTCATTACAGATTTTAGTAGAGCCTTTGGTGCACGCTGGTTGTCTCTATTTAATTTACGTTTTAGTCAATAAAAAAGACGCTCCATTTTTTACTAAAGTGATTGCGGGGTTATTATATTTACCGCTTATTATATTCGTGCCAACAGCTTATAGTTTATCGGGTTTTGATCTTACTGCGTGTTTAAGTACGGAAGGACCGGTTGCTCTTTATTATACTTATTCTATTGAAATAATTTTTACCCTCTGGATAATTGTTTTCTGCGTTAGAAAATATAAAACTATCACAGAAAAAGAAAAACGCAAAGAAATACTTTCCTTAGCGTCTGGGATTCTTTTGCTTTTGTTCGCCTTTTCTTTTGGCAACATTATCAGTAGTTTCAGTGAGAATTGGAATTATGCGCAGATAGGGCTTTTTGCCATGCCAGTATTTATTGGTTTACTGGCCTATAGCATTGTTAAGTTTAAAACTTTTAACATCAAACTCCTAGCCGCTCAAGCCTTGGTTATTGGCATGGTTATTTTAATCGGCTCCGAGTTTTTCTTTATCACGAACCCTATTAACCGAATATTAACCGCCATCACTTTGGTTTTAGTTACCATCTTTGGTTTGTGGCTCGCTAAATCAGTTAAGACTGAAGTGGAGCAAAAAGAACAGTTGGAAGTTTTTAATCGCCAGTTAGCCGATAGCAACGAAAAACTCAAAGAATTAGACAAAGCCAAGTCAGAATTTTTATCCATCGCCTCGCATCAATTACGCACGCCGCTGGCCGGCATTAAAGGCTATTTGTCCATGGTTTTGGATGGGGATTTTGGTCCGGTGCCGGAAAAAATTAAGCCGATTGTGGCTGGCGTGTTTGATAGCAGTAACCGCATGACGCGTTTGGTCAGTACATTTTTAAACGTCTCGCGCATTGAGTCTGGGCGGTTTCAGTTGGATAAAATAAAGTTTTCGTTGGTTGAACTAGTCCAGGATGCGGCTAAAGAATTAATGAGCGCGGCGGCCAACAAGGATTTGGCCTTAACGGTTAAAATACCGCACACGGCCGTCCCGGACGTTTTCGCTGACAAAGATAAAATTAAAGATGTGTTGCTCAACTTGATTGATAATGCCATCAAATATACACCCAAAGGCAGTATTACTGTTGTCTTAGAGCAGACCGCTCTTGGTCAGTTGCGCGTGACCGTGCGAGACACCGGCGTGGGTATTGATCCGCACGAGGCGGGTAAGCTTTTTGCTAAATTTGTGCGTGGCGAAGGCATTGCTTCGGTTGATACCACCGGCTCGGGCTTGGGTTTGTTTATTGCTAAGAAAATTGTGGAGGCGCATGGCGGTCGGATTTGGGACGAGAGCGATGGCAAAAACAAAGGCAGTCGGTTTATCTTTGAGTTGCCTATAGCATAGAGGCATGGAACATATAACATGGAGCAGAAACAGACGGCCCAATGCTTTAGTGGGGACTGTCCCCGTTCTACCAAACAGTGTTAAACTTCAGACCTATGTATATAGAATAAAAAATATGCGCTCTATAGTACTTGCTTCTGCGTCTAAAAGAAAAAAAGAAATTTTTAGCTTACTAGGTATTCCTTTTGTTGTTTCTGACCACAGTTATATTGAAGACAACAATTTAAAGATGCCCGCAAGTGATTTGGTAAAACATTTAGCCTATGGGAAAGCTAGTTCTCTTGTTGATTCGTTTAAATCAGCAATCATCATAGGTTTAGATACCTTAGTGGCCAATGAAGGAAGAGTGTTCCCAAAGCCAAAGTCTAAGGATGAGGCAATAGAAATGCTTATGTCTCTTAGTGATACCAATCATTCTATATTAACAGGATACTCGATCATTGATACTTCATCCGGGAAAAACAGTATAGGCGTTAGAGAAACGCTAGTTACTTTTAGGAAAATTACTCAAGATGAAGCAAAGTCATACGTTGAGAAAGAAGACGTATTCGGCATCGCTGGCGCGTATGACCACGAACATCTCGGGTCTGTTTTTGTAAGTAATTTGAATGGAGATTTTTTTAGTTCTGTTGGGCTACCTTTATATGATATAGCCCTCCTGTTAAAAAACGAGTATTCAGTTAGTTGGTAACTATGGGTTTGTCAGTCAGTGGATAAACCGGTTGACCGGTATCCCATACGGGCTTATAATAAAAATCTAATTAGTTAATTTATAATCTTATGGAGAGGGATAAGATTGAAGAAAGGTTAGAGCAGTTTGAAAACCATTTAGTTGGTAAGTTGGAAACGCGCATGGAAAGTAAGGACTATTTGGATACCAAACTTGATAAACTTCGCGGAGAGTTTATAACATTCGTGCGTAGAGCAGTGTCGTGAAATATCATGACACATGAAGCATGTAACATAAAACACAAAACAAGAATCCCTAACTGGGGATTTTTTAGTTTAATTTAAAAAAAATACGGGGAGCAGGCGATCGTTTTTAGGCGACTACCTTACTCCCCGATGTTGCCGGTTTTTTTCGTGCGGTTGACCGGACTATAACCGCAGTTTTGTTGCCCCTGGGGCCCTAGGGGCGCAACTTTCTAGTCGGCGACGGTCGCCCACTCGCGCTCGTACTCGACGATCGCCTTGGCATCGGCGATGGCTCGCTCAAGCGTGTACCCGGTGTCCGGCGTGTACGCGCTGTTGCCGCCGGCGAGGTTCCGGACGAAGCGGTGGCTGGACACCGGCGGCTTGGGGCCGGCCGAGGCGAGAACGGCCACGATCACGTGCGTGACCGTGATGTCCCGCTCGATCCGCGCCAGCTCGTTCGGGTCGGCGAGCGTGTCCGGATCGGCCAGGTACGCGACCCGCGTGTAGATCACGACGTGCAGGCTCTCCACCGGAGCCGCGAACTCCCGCCTGGCGAACAAGCCGACTTCGTGGCGCCACTCGCGCACGACGTAGTGGTTCGGGGTCAGGCCGGCGCGCTTGGTCACACCGCACGACACGTCGGCGTACGTGGTGGCCGGCATGCGGATGAACCCCTGGCCGTTGTCGGGGAAGGTGTAGGCCTTGAGCTCCTTCATCAGCCCACCCAGGAAGTGTCCCGGGCTGACGACCCGCGTGCCCACCCCGGTCGCCTCGAACGCCTTGCACTCGTTGCTGATTGCGGTCATGGCTTGTTTCCTCCACAAAAACGTGAAAACTTCTTTGAGCTCTCGAGACGAAATGCCTCAAGCTCTCAAGTAAAGTTGGGAGCGAAGTCGAGCATGTGCGCGTCGGCCTGCTCCCCGTGGAGGTGTGGGTCAAGGTGGCGTTGGGCCGAGTCTTCGTTTTTGTGCGAAGTTGCCAGTGCCGGTCCTTTTACCATCCTCCCCCAAAACATCAAGTCATTATCTGCTTGCAGATAATAGACCCCGCCTGCGGCGGGGTGAATAACTGCATGCCCCAAGCAGATTGGACTGCTTGCGGCGCAGTTATTCATTGATATTTTAAGGCAGGAATAGTCGTTTACTACGACTAACCATAATAGCATATCCGCCTTAGTTTGTCAATAGTCTGGCAATTTTGAGCCCACCTTGAAGTTTTTTGTGGATTCGTGATATAGTAGTCGCTACCTGGACGGTTAGCTTGGGCCACAGGCCCACCAGCCTCTGGCTGGCAGTTGGTTACCCGCCAAAAATTTCATATTTAGGCGGGCAGGGAGCGTCTCGGGTATTTTACCCGCCATAATGGGCGCGCGTAGCTCAGTGGTAGAGCATCTCATTTACACTGAGAGGGTCCCTGGTTCAAATCCAGGCGCGCGCACCAAAAAATCAAACCAATACCCTTGGGCCCGGAGTAGGGCGGTAATACGCTTCCATGGCATGGAAGAAGAAGGGGTTCAACTCCCCTCGGGTCCAAAGGCATTTGTTTCATCACGGTCCATAGTTTGAGAATAAAAAAGGGTGAAGCCCGCGAGACTTCACCTAGAGGCCCTTGCGATGTGTGGGGAAGACTCGACCTTTTTTAGTGGTCGGCCAAAGGTCTGGTCCCAGAGCGCGGCAGGCCAAAGGCGGATGTTGCCGCCGGCATGTTGGAGGAACATTTCCGTACCCAGGTACCGGCGAGCGTCTTCCGGTAGCTGAATGCGCCCCATGCCGTCGATCCTCACTTCGTACTTGAGGAGGTAGCGGCGCTCACGCTTCTTGGGTTCAAGGCGATGCCAGGCGGCCAGACTGATCACGATTGCTGGCCTGTCTGCTTTGATGAAGGCCAGAACAGTGTCCCTTTTTCGAGCGGGTGGGATGTTGGAATCTGCGTTGTCTAGGATGAGCGCGCGAGCCCATTCTGCCACCAGCGACAGGCGCCCTTTATCGTCCGGCGCGCGACGAACTCCTCCCCAAGTTCCGGTTAGTAGCCGTTTTTCCTTGGACATGGCGTTTTCCTCGCTTAGTGGAAAAACTCACCAAATTGGCCAAATCCTAAAGCTTTTTTTCTCATTTGTCAAGGAGTAGACAACTGTTTTTTTTTGCGGTATAGTGACGTCTGAAGTAAAACAAGTTTGATTTATTAAACTATATGCTCGATCTTACTCAAACAAATTTTTCGAACGAAGTTTTAAAATCTACCGAGCCGGTGTTGGTTGACTTTTACGCGCCTTGGTGCGGGCCCTGTAAAATGATCGCGCCGCTTGTGGAAGAAGTGGCTAAAGAATACGCGGGTAAAATTAAGGTGGTCAAAGTTAATGTGGATGAAGCGGGTGATTTGGCCGGGCAGTATGGCGTCATGAGTATCCCGACGTTGATTTTTTTTAAAGGGGGACAAGAGCAAGAGCGGTTGACCGGACTGCAGAGTAAAAAAGAACTGGTGGAGAAGTTGCACGTATTGTTGTAAATCAAGCTAGCAAGCATAGTAAGTAAATAAAGCTTAATTTACTTGATTTACTTGGACACTTGATTTACTTAAATATGAAATACGATGTGGTGATCGTCGGTGGCGGCGCGGCAGGACTTTCAGCCGCTCTTTACGCCGCTCGGCGTACTTTGAAAACGCTGGTAATTTCC
>CAZHTB010000011.1:0-16869 GCA_964535685.1 uncultured Gammaproteobacteria bacterium | reverse complement strand
GCAGTGGCGGGAGAGCCAAGCTGATATAAAAAGCAGGAGTCGTCGGTGATGAGAAAAATGGCAGCGGTAAGGTCGCTAAGCCAACTGCGTCCGAAATTGAGGTAGAGATCTGGCAGACGATGGTTAAGTTCTTGCAAGGCGTGCTCAAAGGCGAGCTCGCGATCGTTGGTTCCATTTTCATAATATTTTAAAAAGAGTGTTTCGGCCATCAGGCGAGTGAGTCGGGCGAAGCGGGGGTCGCCGCTCGGAAGTTCGAGGGTCACTACCATGAGGCCGAGGGTGGGGTCGGAAGTCGGAATATGAAAATCAACCGGCGAGAAGAGCCAGGCCTCGGTTTTGGTTTTTTCTTTGCGATTGCGGAGAAAGGGACTTGCTTGCCACATACCTTAAAGAGTATACTACGTTCGATATGGATTACAAGCAACGTTTAAAAATTTTGCAGCAGGCTTTAGTAGATCAGCAGTTGTCTGCTTTTTACATTGTAAACCACCTTAATGTTCTCTACCTTACTGGTTATACTGGCACCGCGGCGACATTGCTCGTGACTCCTCGGCGTGCTTTGATTCTTACCGACGCCCGGTATCTTTTTTGGTGTCGCGAGTATTTGCCTTGGGTTACCACAGTTGATGCCAGTCGTGGTTTCCAGAAAGTTTTTGATCGTTTTTTAAAAGGTAGTACACGTTTGGGTTTTGAAGGGCATCACTTAAGTGTGGCCAGACAGAAATTGTTGCAAAAACAATGGCCGGTCGAGCTTGTTTCGACCAGTGGGTTAGTGGAACAATTGCGGCAACAAAAATCACGCGACGAAATTCGTCTTATGAGACGTGGAGCACAGCTTACTGATGATCTTTTTTTGTTTGCCAGGCGTTTGTTAAGAAAAATGTGGCAGGACAAACAATTTGCACAAGAGCGGGAACTTTCCTGGAGATTAGAACAATACGCGCGCGATCACGGCGCCGAGAAAATGGCTTTTGATGCGATTATCGCGAGCTCTAAGAATGCCGCGCGGCCGCACCACCAGACCGGCTACCAAATGATTAAAGCTAATCAATTATTGATTTTAGATTTTGGCGTAGTTGTTGACGGCTATCATACTGACATGACGCGCACGGTGTTTTTTGGAGATAAACCGACAGTGAAGCATCGCGCGGTATATGAACATGTTCGAGAAGCACAGGCGCGAGCGATAAAAGATCTGCGGATTGGGATGACGGGCGGACAAGCCGATGCCTTGGCTCGAGATTATTTTAAGGGTCATAGTTTGCAAAAATATTTTACGCATAGCTTGGGACATGGCGTGGGTTTGGAAATTCATGAAGCGCCAACACTCTCGGCCAAAAGTCAGGATATTTTGCGCGATGGTCAAGTCGTGACGATTGAGCCCGGACTTTATTACGAAGGCTGGGGCGGCGTGCGCATTGAAGATATGGGGGTTATGCGCGGCGGTCGGTGGCAGAATTTGTATAAAGCGCCGAGTGATTGGAAGAGTATGGTGATAGGAAATCGGTGATGCAAAGTTGTCATCCTCGGGCCTGTCTGCCGTCAGGCAGACTTGACCCGGGGATCCAGTTCCTTAGATTAGAAGGGTATGAAAACATATTATATTTATATTTTAGCGAGTCAAACAGGTGGAGCTCTATACATCGGCGTGACTAATGATTTGATTAGGAGAATGCATGAACATAGATCGGGCACAGTTGATGGTTTTACCAAGCAGTACGGGATTAATAAGCTGGTGTTTTATGAGATGACGAACGATAGTATGGTTGCCATTACTAGAGAAAAGCAGTTAAAGAAATGGAACCGACAGTGGAAGATTGATTTAATTGAGAAGACTAACCCAGAGTGGAAAGATTTGTATAATGATATAATGTAAGGTACTGGATCCCCGATCAGGTCGGGGATGACAGTTTTTATGAAAATCAACTTTCAAGAACAACTAAACTCCGAACAATGGTCTGCGGTCCGCGACGGCGAGGGACCTTGTTTGGTGTTGGCTGGCGCTGGTTCGGGAAAAACTCGCACCATTGTCTACCGCGTGGCTTATCTTTTAGCCAAAGGTGTGAAGCCGGAAAATATTTTACTACTGACTTTTACTAACCATGCGGCGCGAGAGATGTTGGAGCGGGTTAAAGGTTTGATTGGACGCAAAGCCGATATCGTAGGAGGTACTTTTCACAGTGTGGCCAACCGTTTTTTGCGGCGGTATGGCCGAGCTATTGATTTGCCGCCCAATTTTTCCATTTTAGATCAGGAGGATAGTAAAGATTTGCTTGGCGTTTGTCTGGCTAATCTCGGAGTCCCCAAAGGAAAAAAATTTCCCGGCACTGGCGTGGTGCAAGCTGTTTTGAGTTATGCCAAGAACGCGCAATTAACCGTGGCCGAAGCGTTGGAGACCATCGCTCCCGAGCACCTGGTTTGGGATGAACAATTAAGCGAAGTGGCCAAACAGTACGAAGAAAAAAAAAGCGCTTCGCATTCGCTGGATTTTGATGATTTGTTATTAAAAGGCGTGGAATTATTGCGTACGTCTGTGGGCAACAAGCTGTCAAATCAATTTCAATATATTCTAGTTGACGAGTATCAAGACACTAATGCTTTGCAAGCCGAGATGGTTAAATTATTAGCTCGCGCGCATGGCAATCTGATGGTCGTTGGCGACGACGCCCAGAGTATTTACGGTTTTCGCGCGGCTGATATAAAAAATATTTTGGGTTTTCCAGAAATTTTTGGCAAAAAGAAAACCAAAATTTTTCATTTGTCTACCAATTATCGTTCCACACCGGATATTTTAGATTTTGCGCATGAAGTTATCAGTAAAAATAAAAAACAGTACAAGAAAAAATTGAAGAGTGTGCAGGCGCAGTATGTTAAGCCACAAGTCTCGGCTTTGCCAAGCGCGGAAGACGAGGCCGAATTTGTGGCGCAGTTGGTTTTAGGATTGCGGCAACAAGGTACGCCACTGCGTGAGATGGCGGTTTTGTTTCGTTCCAGTTTTCATTCGCAAATGTTGGAAATTACCTTGGCGCGGGCTGGGATTCCGTATGATTATAGGGGCGGATTGCGCTTTTTTGATCGCGCTCATATTAAAGACATTATCGCGTTTTTGCGTTTGCTCCACAATCCTAAAGAAGAAGCGTCTTGGCTTCGTTTGTTGCGTTTACTGCCCGGTATTGGTGATGTTACAGCTGGAAAAATATTTCAGTCTGTGCGCGGGGTTGGCGATCTTTCCGCACTCGTTGGCATGGGAGCTCCAACCCAGTTATCAGCGCGAGCTGAAGTTGGTTGGCAATTATTCGGACAAATGATGGGCGAGGTAGTTGCGGCGCGGACTCAAGAGTCGTCTATTGCCGATCTTATTCGGGCGGTGGCTGATTCGGCGTACCAGCAATTATTGGAAGAGCGTGTGGAAAATGTGTCTGATCGTCTTGAAGACATTGAGCAGTTGGCTGTGTTCGCGGAAAAAGAAAAAGATTTGACCGGTTTTTTAACCAGCTTGAGTTTGGAAGAAGATTACGCGACTAGGGCTAAAGAAAAGGAACGAGAAACGCGGGATCAAATGGTTTTGTCCACGATCCATCAGGCTAAAGGCCTGGAATGGGAAGCGGTGTTTATTATTCATATGTTAGACGGGGCGTTTCCGCACAAGCGTGCTTTAACTGAACAAGGTGGTATCGAAGAAGAGCGTCGCTTGCTGTATGTGGCCGCGACGCGGGCCAAAAAATATTTGTTTTTTAGTTATCCTAGGGTTTCTTCTTGGGGTGGGCAGGAAAACTACAACCAACCCTCGCCGTTTTTGCGCGAGTTGCCAAAACACGTCATGGAAGAACGGCAAACCGCGCCGTTTCGCCAAGGTTATGATGAGCCAGCCATTCAAGTAGGGGAGCTAGCTAAAAAACGCGTTGGCTTTTTACCGGATTTAAGTGAATTATAATTCCTCGCTCTAGACGGGAGTGGAAAGTAGTGTGGGGGATAAAATAGTAAAAAAACACGCGAGTCCCTGAAGGGTCTCGCGTTTTGGTTGAGCAGTCAGCGACGACCGCTCGACCCTAAAGCTCGACGAGCTCTAGCGCTTCCTCGAGCGCGTGAGCTGCCTTGCGGTGTTCACGCGCAGTTGACGCCGACTGAAGTGTGGCGAGGAGCGTGTCCAGCCCAGTGCGCTTGCTGGCTAGGACTTTGTCCACACGCGCCTTGAAGGAGGTCACTTCACGTGCCCGCGCTTGCCTGGCCATGGTCGCGTCGATGACTCCTCTCGCCGCTGGCTCGTTGTTCTGGGTGAGGAGCGGAATCACTTTGTCGGCCACTTCAAGTCTGGCTGCTTCCTCGGTCAGAGCCTTCCTCCTCTTGGCCGCTTCGACCATTTCTTGAGCCTGCTCCTCTTGGCCGTTCTCTATGGCGCTGGCCACCTCATCACCGATGCCGAGTGCCACTCCCTCCTCATAGATCGGCCGGTAGCGCTCAACCCAAGCGATGAGTTTTCTTGCGCCATCAAAGTTGCCTGCTTCGAGGTAGTCCAGCACCTTGGGGTCGATACTGAGTTCGATAGCGCGGCTGCACAGCCGTTGCAAGTTGGCCGAGAATTTTCTGGTCCGGTCGTACTTTTTGCGCAACCGGTCCATCTCTTCGAGATAGGCTTGTCGGGGCCCATTCAGTCTCGTGCTCCACCGGTAGTAACGCCACTCGTAGTAGATGTCGTAGAGGAAGGTGATTGCCACCAGAATGAAGCTCACGCCGGCCGAGATGGCGAAGTAGGTTGCCTTTTCTGGTTTGATTATCATCATGACTAGGTTGGCCATGGTGAGAAACAGCGAAATGACGATTAGTCGCCAGTACACCCCATTGTGTAGCACTATCGGGTCCATCTTGCGAACAATCTCCAGGTTCCTCTTCATGAAGTCCGGAAGGATTCTTTCGAGATAGGTCATGACGCCTCCGTTGGGTCAACGGGTTGGTTAGACCAGTTGTATCATAATATTTATTTTAAGTCAAGCTTACCGTAATGGTTCAGTAGACGTGTGTTCGAGGTGGGTTTATGCTAAGATGCTAAAATGTTAGTTTCCCAAATCCTAGGAATTGAGGAACGTTGTTTAGGTAAATAATTTGGTAGGTGTATGTCACGTTGTATTTTAGTCAAAGTCTGTCGCGGGCCGACTTGCGGGCGGTATTGCTATTATGAGATTGCTGAAGCGTTAAGGGTTTTGGTAGATCGTGTTGAGCCGGACGGGACTCACTATGCCTTGGCGACCAAGCACTGTTTTGGTCTGTGTGAACAGTACAACAACGTGGAAATTGATGGAAGGGTTTTTAGCCAGATAAAACCGGATCTGGTTACGCAGTTAGTTTTTGATGTGCGCGACGGCACGGCTAAGGGTGGACGGAAGGAGACGGTAATTACAGATGACCTATTGGAGAGATTGTTTTAATATGATTATCATCATATTCGAATCCCACGGCACGACTTTAGACAATGAAGCCCATTTGTCTTCTGGTTTGTTTGACGTGGAATTAGCAGAACTTGGAAAAAAGCAGGCAGGGGAGTTGGGTGAACGTTACAAGAGCGAACATTTTGACGCGATCTTTTGTTCTGATTTGCAACGCTCCTATAAAACCGCAGGAATTGCTTTTGCTGGTCGTGGTTTTAAAATAATTCGAGATCAGCGACTGAATGAATGTGATTATGGTGATTTAACTAGACATCCAAGCTCTGAAGTTGAGTCGGCGCGCGGAAATTATATTGAAGCGACATTTCCTGGTGGCCAAAGTTATACTGAAACTTCTAAACAGATGAAAAGTTTTTTACAAGACTTGTTAAAAAATTATAATGGCAAGAAAGTTATGATCGTGGGACATAGAGCCACGCAGTACGGTTTGGAGTATTGGCTTAAGGGTGTGCCGCTGAAGGAAGCGGTAACCGCACCATGGCAATGGCAACCCGGGTGGAGTTACACTTTAGAATATTTGTAATTTTAAATCCCCAATTCCCGGGAATTGGGGAATGTTTTTTAAGCGACGGCTCGTGTTTGCGCCGTCGCTTTTTTGTGTGGAAAAACGATCTGGGCTGCAAGCCCTTGGTGGTGTAAGGTACTAGTAGTTAACTTACAGTCGTAATTCTATGTTTTTATATATTAGATATGTAGCATGGTCATGGCTGAAAGTGCGTTTACGCTTTTATTGGTGGATTATTAAGTATGGGGGAAAGAAGAATATTCCCGTCGAAGTGGTTTTTGGTGCTATGGCCAGCAGTATTGGTCGCCTGGTAGACGATTTAGAGAACGCGGAGCGTGTTTCTTCAGGAAATGAACCGGAGGCAGAGCGACGGCGCTTGGGGCAGGCATTAGAACAGGCGAGGGAACTTGAGCGACGGTTTAATCGTATGAGGTATGAATCTCAAACAGTGGACAAAAATTTGTAAGGGACTGGCCAACGAGAACCGTCTTAAAATTTTGTCGGTGTTGTCGAGGGGAGGCGAGCAACCAGTTAACCTTATTAGCAGTATGATCGGGCTTGGCGCCAAACGAACTTCGCACCATCTGATTATTCTTCATGCTGTCGGTTTTCTTGAGAGTCAGGGTAAACAGAGGAGCGTTTGGTATCGTCTTCACCCGGAGTTATTGTCGGAGATCAAAAAGGTTGTTAAATTAGTGGCTGGTTGATATTTTAATATCCCCAATTCCCGGGAATTGGGGAATGTTAGACGTGATGCTATACTGCCAGATATGGTTTCCAAGACACAGCGTTTGGCTTTAACCGTCAGCCAAGCCAACGACTACTTGAACACCGTTTTGGGTGAGCATGAGGTTATAGTTGAAGGCGAAGTCAGCGGGTTTAATGTCAACCAGGGTAAGTTGGTATTTTTTGACTTAAAAGACGAGCACAGCGTTTTAGCTTGCTTCATGATGGCTTATCATTTGCGTTTGCCGCTTGAAGACGGCATGAAAGTAAAAGTTACGGGCGTGCCCGGACTGTATAAAAAAAGCGGACGGTTTCGTTTGATGGTAAGTAATGTTGAGTTGGTGGGTGAGGGGGCCTTAAAGCGTGCTTTTGAATTGACTAAAGCTAAATTACAACAAGAAGGTTTGTTCGCGCCAGAGCGCAAACGATCACTTCCGCGTTTTTCGGAAAAAATCGGTTTGATTACTTCTCGCGAGGCCGCGGCCTACACAGATTTTTTGCGCATTATTAATAATCGTTGGGGCGGAGTGGAAATAAATTTTTTTCATGTGCAAGTGCAAGGAGCGAGCGCTGTTTCCAACATCGTGCAGGCCTTTCAATATTTTAATAGTCATCCAGAACTGGCAGACGCTTTAGTGCTGACGCGCGGCGGCGGCAGTTTGGAAGATTTACAAGCGTTTAATTCCGAGGAAGTAGCGCGCGCGGTGTTTGGTTCAAAAATTCCTGTGGTCTGCGGCGTCGGGCACGAGCGCGATGAGTCTTTGGCTGACTATGTAGCTGATGTCCGAGCCGCGACTCCGTCCAATGCGGCCGAGTTAGTGGTACCTGATCGACGTGAAATAGCGCGCCAATTGGAAACGCTTATAGACGTTGTTGAGGGAATCGTGCGTCAACAATTGTCCAATCTTCAGTATGAGGTGGAACACAGCTTAACTAAAATTGCCGGCGCGATTGAAAGCAAACTCCAGCACGCTAGTCATGTTTTTCATCGTTTGGGTTTGGCGAGTGAGATCATGCTCGCCAGTATTCGGGAGCAATTAGCCGCTGTGGAGTTTGCGGCGCGTAGTCTCAAGTCGCTTAATCCCTTGACGCTCTTAAGCCGCGGGTATAGCATAGTGTTTAAAGATGGAAAAGTTGTGCAAAAGGCGAGTGCTCTAAAAACAGGAGAAGAGATTGAGGTACGCTTGGGCGAGGGCGAGGTCTGGTCGCGGGTGACGCGAACTAGTGAAAATGGTCAATTGAAAATTGTTTAATAATGTCCGGCATACGCCGGAGATCCCTCGCCACGGCTCGGGATGACGTTCCTACTATTATGACCAAAGACAAAAAACCAAGTTTTGAATCGTCTTTTAGCGAATTAGAAAAAATCGTAGAAGAACTGGGGGGCGGGGAGATTAAGTTAGACGACAGTTTAAAAAAGTTTGAGCGTGGTTTGGAATTGGCCGCTTTTTGCAAGGGGCGCCTCAAAGAAGTGGAAAACAAAGTTAAAGAAATAAAAGCAAAATTTAATCAGGATAAAGAATAAATTATGAAACGTCTAGGATTATTTTTAAGTATTTTGGTTTTGACTTTAATCATCGCTGGCTGTGGCCAGCAAAATCAAAATTTATCCGTAACCAAAACAAACACTATGGTCTCTTTGGAAACAAACATGGGTACGATTAAGATCAAATTGTTTGATCAGGACGCTCCACAAACGGTCAACAATTTTATTACTCTCGCCAAAAAAGGTTTTTACGATGGCACCAAGTTTCATCGCGTTATTCCAGATTTTATGATTCAGGGTGGCGATCCTAACAGTAAAGATGATGATTGGAGCAACGATGGTACGGGAGGCCCAGGCTATAAGTTTGCTGATGAGATTAATAGTCACAAGCTAGTACGTGGAATTTTAGCTATGGCCAATGCCGGACCCAACACCAATGGCAGTCAGTTTT
This sequence comes from uncultured Gammaproteobacteria bacterium, assembly GCA_964535685.1. Lineage (GTDB taxonomy): Bacteria > Patescibacteriota > Patescibacteriia > CAZHTB01 > CAZHTB01 > CAZHTB01. The sequence goes on along the minus strand of CAZHTB010000011.1, from coordinate 8,260 downwards.
TTATCGTGACCGCTCCGGCTACCCCCTGGTTGGATGGCCGTCACACCGTCTTTGGCCAAGTAACCGAAGGTCTGGATGTAGTGGACGCCATTGTCAAAGTTGAGCGTAATCAAAACGATCATCCGCTCAAAGATGTCGTGGTGCAAAAGGTTGTTGTGGAGTAGAGAATTAAGAATAAAGAATTAAGAAAACCCTTAATTCCTAATTCTTAATTCAAATATGCATCTCTTCCTTGACTCCCACACGGCCGACGGTTTTTTCTTAGCCTCGTTTGACGGCAAAAAATGGCGAGTAAAAATTTTTGTAGGAAAGTACAAACAAAGCGAGCAGTTGTTACCAGCCATTCAAAAATTTATTGATCTTAAAAAGTTGTGTGGAGTCGCAGTAGTTTCTGGCCCGGGTTCATTTTCTGGTTTGCGTCTCGGTATCATGGTTGCTAACACGCTCGGCTGGGCCAAAAATATTCCCGTTGTGGGATTGGAATTAAAAGAAGGGGAGACCTGGGAGTCTTGGTGTGACCGCGCGCGAAAAAAATTATTAAAAACTAAATCCGGACGACTTGTCGCGCCGGCGTATGGAAGAGAACCAAACATTACAGTCAAGAAATGACCCATGACATATGACTCATGACCCGTTGTTGGTCATCAGTCATTGGTTATCAAAAAAAGAACGCTTCAGCGTTCTTTTTAGTTTATCCACAGGATTATTCTTATTGCTTATGAAGCAAAAAAAAGCTATAATTGGTATAGATTGGCACAAAGTGGGGAGAAGTGGGGACACGATGTGGATAAAGTATTAAATTTTCGTACTCTGTTCGGTAGAATTACATTTTTATATGTTCATCGGTGAATACCACCACAGCATTGATGATAAGGGACGATTAGCGGTGCCGATGAAATTTCGAGAAGATTTGTCGTGCGGAGCGGTGGTGACTAGGGGGTTAGAAAATTGTTTATTTCTGTTTACAGCTGGCGAGTGGGAAAAGTTGGCAGGTAAATTTGCGACTTTGCCGTTAGCCCAAGCCAACTCGCGAGCTTTTGCTCGGTTGATGCTGTCGGGTGCCATGGATTTGGAAATTGATAAACAAGGACGCGTAGTCTTGCCGGATTATTTGCGCAAGTACGCGGGACTGAAAAAAGGCGTGGTGGTGGCTGGACTCTATAGCCGTTTGGAATTGTGGGATGAGGCGACTTGGGAAACGTATAAAAAAGAAACAGAAAAAGAAAGCAGTGAGATTGCCGAGAAGCTGGCTGAACTGGGCGTCTAACTATGTTGCATCAGCCGGTGTTATTGCAGGAAGTGTTGGAAGGATTGCGGGTAGGACCAGGTCAGCACATTATTGATTGTACCTTTGGGCGAGGTGGCCATACGCGGGCATTGTTACAAGCCAGCGCGCCGAGCGGTACAGTACTAGCGATCGATGCTGATGAGCGAGCTTTTGCGGAAGGACTGCAAGGACTTACTCCGGCCGAGCGAGCGCGAGTGCTGGCTGTGCAGGATAATTTTCGCCAGCTAACCAAGATTGCCACGAGCAACGGTTGGCAAGAGGCAGATGCTATTCTGCTGGATCTCGGTGTTTCGTCGCCGCAACTAGACGACCCGAGTTATGGCATGAGTTTTCGAAGCACTGGACCGCTTGACATGCGTTTTGATAAAAAACAAATCCTGACCGCGGAAAAAATAATTAACCAGTGGTCAGAAAAAGAAATACAAAAGATACTAAAAGAATACGGCGATGAGCCCAGAGCCCAGGGCCTGGCCACGGCTATCGTTGAAAAAAGGAGAACGCAAGAAATAAAAACTACGCATGATCTAGTGAACATCATTGAAGGGGTTTATCGTTGGCGGGGTGGTAAAATCCACCCCGCTACCAAAACTTTTCAGGCCTTGCGCATTGCGGTCAATGATGAATTGGGAGCGCTCCAGACAGTAGTGCCACAGGCCATGGCTCTACTTAAATCCGGTGGACGTCTCGCGGTCATTGCCTTCCATTCTGGCGAAGATCGGATTGTCAAAGATCTGGTGCGACAAGCTGAACGAGACGGCACGGTTCGTCGCTTAAACAAACACGTCATTCGTGCCACTCGGGTTGAATCACAGTTGAATCATCGAGCCCGTAGCGCCAAACTCCGCCTGATAGAAAAAATATGAAGTCATACAAAAAGAGAACAAAACAAAACTATAGTTGGAAAATGGGCGGTTGGCTTGGTTTGAGCTTGATGGTCGCGACGGTTTTATATTTGGGTCAGGTCAATATGATCGCGACCTCGGGGTTGGCGGCGCGCAAGGGGGCTTTGGAGCTAGAGAGTTTGCAAACTCATAATCATGAATTGCAGATGGCGGCGCGCGATTTGGAATCACTACCCAATCTGTCTGATGCTAGCCAAAAATTACAGTTGATACAATTACAGAATCTTCAGTACGCGGGAAACACCAACGGCCAGGTGGTAGCACGGCGTTAATGGTTAGAATTTTATATGGTACGCGGTCGGTTGCATCGTGCGTCAGCGTCTGGTGAAAGTCGGCGTCTCTCCTGGTTTGCTTTCATCTACGCGGTGTGTAGCGGGTTGATTATTACCCGTCTTTTTTTTCTTCAAGTGCTTGATTATAAAAAATATACGGCCCAGGCCGCGGCAGTTCGTGGTTTGACTTTGGAGATCCCGGCTCCGCGCGGTGATTTAGTCTTAAGTGATGGACTCTTGGTGGCTACGACCGAACAGCGCTATATGGCGATTGCTGATCCAGCGTTGGTTAAAGATGCTCCGGCGGCGGCGGCGGCGTTCGCTGACATTGTGCACGAGTCGGTGGAAGTGCTACAAGAAAAATTAACGCGCGCGCAGGACCATTATGTAATTTTGTCGCATGGTCTGACTGTCGCGGAGAAGGATCAAGTAGAGACGGGTAAGTACGCCGGTATATTTTTTCATGAAGAGCCGACGCGTTGGTATCCGGAAAAAGATTTATTCGCGCATGTCACCGGTTTTGTGGGTTTTGCTGATGAAAAAATGGTTGGTCGTTACGGTGTGGAAGAATTTTTTGATGCTGAACTACGCGGCATACCAGGTTTGATACGCGGCGAGCGTGATACTAAAGGGCAGTTGATCCCGACCTCTGATCCAGAGATTGGCCAGGGGGTGTCGGGAGCTCGGCTCGTTTTGACGCTGGATCGTTCGGTACAATTTTTTACTTGCAATGCCTTAAAAGCTTACATACAAAAGTTTTCTGCCAGTGGTGGTACGGTGATTATTCAAGAATCAAACACGGGCAAGATCGTTGCCTTGTGCAATATGCCAGTGTTTGATCCAAACCATTATGGCGAGGCTTCGTTGGCTTCTTTTTTAAACCCGGCGGTCAGTCTTCAATACGAGCCCGGCTCTGTATTTAAGGGGATTACGATGGCGGTGGCGCTTGATTTGGGCCAGGTTACTCCCGAGACCACATACGAAGACACGGGCGAAGTACGTTTTGGTAGTCATGTCATTAGAAATTCCGATTTTAAAGTTCATGGTGTCCAGACCATGACGCAGGTTTTGGAGCAGTCGTTTAATACGGGTGCGGTTTTTGTTCAGCGACTGATTGGCAAAGAGGCTTTTGCTCGTTATGTGCGTGGCTTTGGTTTTGGTCAAGCAACTGGTATCACCTTGCCGGCCGAGCTTACGGGCAATGTGGATAGTTTGGATCGGGCTGGAGAGATTTATGACGCCACGGCTTCGTTTGGACAAGGTATCGCTGTCACGCCGCTTCAGATGGTTACGGCCTATTCAGCTTTGGCCAATGGTGGTAAGCTCATGCAACCGTATGTGGTAGCGGAAAAACGCTTGGGCAACGGCACGGTTATGGTCACAACTCCGCAAGTAGTGCGACAGGTGTTAAAATCGGAAACCTCGCAGTTAATTACCGCCATGCTGGTTTCAGTGGTGGAGAAAGGTCATGGTAAGCGTGCTGGCGTTAAGGGCTATTATGTGGCTGGTAAAACCGGTACGGCGCAGATTGCCAACGCTGGCGGCTATGACGCGACCGCTCACATTGGTAATTTTGTTGGTTACTTACCAGCCGAGCGTCCGAGATTTACTATGATTACCAAGATTGATCGTCCGCAGGGCGTGCAGTTTGCGGAAAGTTCAGCGGCGCCGTTGTTTGGGCAGATTGCCGAATTTTTGGTAAATTATTATAAGATACCACCGACGCGATGACACATGATATGAAATCATTATTTATTAAAATTTTGTGTTGGTTGGCTCGGCGAGTGGTACAAAAATATCATCCGCGAGTCGTGGCCGTGACCGGCTCTATTGGGAAGACTTCCACTAAAGAGGCTGTCAAGACCGTGTTGCGAGAAAAATTTCGCGTGCGCGCCACCATAAAAAATTACAACACCGAAGTTGGAGTAGTGCTGACGATTTTGGGTTTACCATTGCCCGGTCGGCGATTTTTGGGTTGGTTTCGGGTCTTGGCAAGGGGACTCCGATTGTGGTTGTGGCGGAGTCAAGAGTATCCGGAGATTTTAGTATTGGAATTTGGTGCGGATCGGCCCGGCGATACGCGCCGTTTAGTCTCTTTGATTACCCCGGAAGTCGCGGTCGTGACAGCGATTGGGACGGCTCATCTGGAATTTTTTGGCAGTATAGAAAAAATCGCGCGAGAAAAATTAGTTGTACCGGCGAGCGTATCGGCCAACGGTTTAGTTATTTTAAATCAGGACGATCCTTTGGTTTTGGCCATGCAGAACAAACTTAAAGCGCCGGTTAAGCGATTTGGTTTTACCGAAGAGGCAGAAGTGCGAGCCGGAGAAATTAAAATTTGGGAAGCGGATGATGAATATCCGCGATCTCTGCTCGGCATGCGTTGTAAGGTGCTGGTGGACGGAAGTATGGTGCCGCTGACTATTGGCGGCGCGCTTGGCCCGGGAGTGGTTAGTGCCGCTTTGGCCGCTTTGGCCGTTGGCTATTATTTCGGACTACACACAGTTGAGATGGCAGCGACTTTATCTCATCATATTCCTCCACCCGGGCGCATGCGACTGGTGTCGGGTATTAAAGGAACCATGCTTATTGATGACACTTACAATGCTTCACCAGAAGCGACCTCGTCAGCCCTCAAGGTGTTAGCGGAATTGCCACCGAGTCGGAAGATCGCCGTGCTCGGCGATATGTTGGAGTTGGGGCACGAAGCAGTTGACGCTCATCATCAGATTGGGCGTTTGGTGGCTGATCAGCATTTGGATTTTTTAATAACGGTCGGACGTACTTCGCGCTTGATTGGCGTGGCAGCCCAGCACCGTGGCTTGGATCATGAAAAAATTGCGCATGTTGACACAGCTGAAGAGGCTGGCCTGTTGGTGCAAAGCATGTTGCAAAAAGGCGATGTGGTGTTGGTTAAGGGGAGTCAAGCTATGCGCATGGAGAAAGTGGTCAAAGAACTTATGGCTGAACCATTGCAAGCTTGCAATTTGCTCGTGCGACAAGACGCGGAGTGGGCGTGTAGAACATGACTCATGTAACATGTAGCTTGTTCGCGGATGGAGTGAGTGAGGGCGGGAACATGGACAAAAATGCGGACGAGGAGTAGACTTGATTTCAGACACAGGAGGATTTTTCCATGCCTGAAGACGATTTCGATTATGAAGCTCCATTGGGTGAATCGATGCCTGTCGGACAGCCGGTGACGGTTTGGCAACAGCTCGTTCTGGCGGGACTGGTTCGGGAGGGAGGTGCCCTTATCTTTGAGGCTCACGTGGTCGCTGGTTTGCCGACCAATCTGCGTACCAGGGCTGATGTGTCGCTGAAAGTCGAAGTGGCAAGACGTGCCAGCGACGATAGCAGTGAGGCTTTTCTGGCGGCCTACGAAACACTTCCGGCTGGCTCGATTCCTAGGTTGTGGCAGACAGCTGCGCAGCGACTTGAGTTTCGTTATGGCCTTTTGCCCACCGTGGCGCGAGCGGCCGTGGCGTTGGCGCTCTTCAACCTCCGCTAGGTAGTGTGCCAGTGGAGCTTGGAAGAATCGTTGACCGATGACGCTAGACTCGGTCTTTTTTTTATGATAACATGTGGCCATGTTGCGCCGCCATCGTCTAGGCCGGTCTAGGACACTGCGTTCTCAGCGCAGGGACCCGGGTTCAAATCCCGGTGGCGGTACCAATTTTAACAAAGAGGGTTATCCTTAAAAATATGGCCAAATCATTTGAATCACTTGACCTATCAACTAGAGTCGGACAACATGAATTTGAAGGTTATTCACCTAAAGAAAAAGAGGCGATTGTCGAAGCCGCACGCGCGGAAGCCGGTCAATTAACTACCTTGATTAAATTCGGCGTTGCCAAAAATTATCAAGAGGCATATCAAAAATTGCTCGAAGTAAAACATGAACCAGGCACATTTTCTGTAATAATCGATGATGATAGTAATATTTATTTAGACATGGGGAGCGGACGGACATTGATTGGCAATCCTCTTGAGGGTGCATGGACCATAGAAGAAAACGAAAAAGAATCAACCGGTATTCTTGATAAAGACAAATACGAAAAGAATATGAAACAAATTTTAGAGATGATTGATCAATTGCGAGCACCGATTGCAAAAGCATAACAAAATAGATTAACAAGGTCTTCTGGATTTGGTTGTATTGCCATACTAAATATAAATTTAAAACCCCGTCTTTACCGGCGGGGTTTTGTTTTTTTATTTTAGAGCGACCTGGTTATTTATCGCAAGCGCAGAGACTCGTGGCCTCTTGGCAGCCCTCGCACTTTTCCTCAAGCGGCGCGCCACAGCCACAAGTGCCGCCCGCTTCGGTTTCATCCCCACAGGATGGACACTTATACATAAAGGTAAAATGGGGTAATTTAAGGGACCTTTGCGGCCGAAATGGCCTTCTCTAGTATTGTAGCAAAAATATCGCGAGGAATCACGCCCGGGACTTTGCGACCGTTAATAAAGAAGGTGGGAGTGCCGGAGACACCAGCTTTGATGCCGTCGGTCAGATCGCGTTCAATTTTATCTCGATAGGTGCGGCTAGTAAGGCAAGTGGAAAATTTTTCCTGATCCAATCCGAGCTGTATGGCATAACCAATGAGAGCGCTGTTAGAAAAATTTGGCTGGTTTAAAAAAAGCTTGTCATGATAGCCCCAAAAATTTCCTTGGGAGCCAGCACACTCGCTGGCTTCGGACGCCATTTGAGCTTGCGCGTGGATGTCAGAGAGCGGAAAGTGGCGCCACTGCCAGCGCACTTTGCCTTCAAAAGTGTTCATGAGTTCGCGGACAATGGGAAACGATTCGTGGCAATACGGACATTCAAAATCACCAAACTCCACGATAGACACTGGCGCGTTGTCCGGTCCGATGCTGGGATCATCCGCGGTTTCAACTTGTTGGATCGTGCCTGTCGCAGTGACCTTGGCAGCCAGTCGTTTGGAGCGGCTTTGTCCGGTGGTCAGGATTTGTTCTTCGCCCACGGTTCGTACTTGTTTGAGTCCGCCCAAAACTAGCCAGACCAGGCCACTTATAAAAATAGCCGTGGACACGATTAGGACAAGTGGGCCGGGGCGGCGATACCAGGGTTTAAATTTTGACGGGGAGAATTGTAATGATGACATACAGTTTGTCATTGTGAGGCCGCCATAGGCGACCGTGGCAATCTAGTTTTAAAAATAATTACTCCAGCCATCACCAGTATTACGCTCATTAACTGTGGCAGGCGTAGTGTCCCCAACATGGCTGTTTGATCAACGCGTAAAAATTCCATACCGAAGCGGATCAGGCCGTAGCCAATGAGATAAGTCGCGACGACTAAGCCAGCTGGCCACTCCCGACGCTGGCTGTGTAGAAAAAGTTTCCAGAGCAGAGCCGCGAGTACAAGATTTAGTAAAGACTCGTACAGAAAAGTTGGGTGGTAATAATCTGGCTGGCCAGAAATCGGAATACCCCAGGGGAGCGAGGTGGCTCGTCCGTAAAGTTCTTGATTGAAATAATTTCCCCAGCGTCCGATTGCTTGGCCCAGGGCCGCGAGGGGGGCGATGGTGTCTAGCCAGTACCAGGTGTCCTGTAGCTTGTAGCTTGTAGCTTGTAGCCCATTTTTTTTAGTGACTAGGTAGACAGCAATGAGGGCGCCGATAATTCCGCCGTGGATGGCCATGCCGCCATGCCAGATCGCGATAATTTCACTCGGGTGCTGCCAGAAAAAAAGTGGTTCCAAGATGAGTACTACGTATAACCTAGCTCCGATTAGACCACCAATGGCGGCCCACCACCAGACCCGTTCCCAA
>CAZHTB010000010.1:0-4319 GCA_964535685.1 uncultured Gammaproteobacteria bacterium | reverse complement strand
GAAGAAAGCGCCGAAGATGTCATTGACTTAGTCAGCGCCGGTATCCGCAGCGCCTGCAGTTATGCCAACGCCCGCAACCTTGAAGAACTTTATCAAAATGCCGTCGTCGGCGTCCAAACTCCAGCCGGCTTTATTGAAGGCACGGCTTTTGCAAAGGGGTGGTAGACGAGTTAATTTAACTCCACCACTCTTTCCAACTCTTTGGCCAGCCAAGAAGTAAAAGCAGTGCCAGCGGCGCGGCCCAGTTGGCCCATCTTTCCACAAAATCCCAAATCGGATCTCCGCCCAGTGGACGAAGTAAGGCGGTCCAAAATCCCCACACGCTCATCCAGAGCAAGGGCAAGCGTAGTGGTTTTATTAAAACCAATAGCGCTAAGGCAATGTCCATCACGCCGATCCAGGGCATCAATGAGACAGCCATGTCAGGGCCAATCCCCACGGCCGCAAAATATTTAATCCAGCCGACTTTAGCCTGAAGCGCAAACACGCCGTGTCCCAAAAATTCTCCGGCCACCCCAAGGCGCAAAATCCATTCTATAGTTTTTTGGTTGTTCATAAAATATGTCTACCATTTAGCTCTCCCACTATTATAGTACAAAACTCATTGACAATCTAATCTCATGGTATAATATAGGGACACTTGCCCGGGTGGCGGAATTGGTATACGCACATGACTTAAAATCCTGGGCCCGTTAGGGATTGAGGGTCCGAGTCCCTCCCCGGGCATTGAAGAAAATTTAAACAGTCCCCCATCCTTTGAATAAAGGGTAGGGGCTGTTTTTTGTTTATATATTTTCACCCCTAACTCGCCTTACCGCGGGCCTTGCAGTTAGCGATCTTGATTGACTCGTCAGCTTTCATCTCATAACCACGCCGATAGGAATCATTATAACGTTCAGTGCCCAAAGCGTTTTTAATACAATCCTGAATCTCCTGATAGGTGGGTGGGGGTGGCGCCGGCGGGGGTGGTGGTGGAATTACTACTGGAGGGGGAACTGGTACTGCCCCGACGCTTCCACTTAAAGATCCAGAATTAGGAGAAGTCGGGGTCCCGACGCCCTTGGCCGTCGGGAGTGCTGGCTTTAAAATGGGGGCAACTATTTTTTTCTGCTCTTTCTTTGATTTTTTCTCATCTTGCAAACACTTATCCATGGCAATTTTTTCATCAGTAATCAACTTGACCTCTCCCTTGCGGAAAGCCCGATATTTTTCATCGCCCACCGCTGCCAACACGCAAAGACGGATCGGCACGGCATGTTCAGCCCGATTATAAGAAACCGACACAGTTTCTGGTGCTGGTTCAATTGGTGACTCCACCACGATTGCCTCTTTAATAAGATTAAGACAGATCTTACCTAAACCAGCCTCGCGAACTGACGGCAACACTTGACCACTAACAATCTGTTCAAACCGATCACTCCATTTTTCTTGCAAACAATTTCTAACTTCTTGGCCTAGTGGTAAAATCGGACGCATGGCTGGCCCACCAGCCTTAATACACTTCGCGGCCTTCTCGCGTTCATCCTTAGATAAAATAAATCCGGGCTGACGCGCTTCTTGTTGACGCGCTTCAGACAACCCCTGCCGCATACAAACAGCCAGCTGATAGACATCGCTCGGATTAATTTTAGCACTAACTAGAGTCGGCACCAAACCAATGGCGATAAGAAAAAATCCAAAATATTTCATACAAATTATTGAATACAAACAGCAATTTGCGCTTGCTCATCTAGTGTCGCCTGACTCAAGTTGCTGGCAATTGCTACATATCGATCATCCCCCAAGGACTTCTTAATACAGGCCTCCTGCACGGTAGGGTCATCAATCAATGCCGGTGAGCTTGGTGAAATAATTTCTACTGTGGAAATAACTGGCGCGGCTGATGGGGCGGGCACGGTTTTAGATTTTGGCAAACCACTATCCAACGCCCCCACGTTAAATCCGAGTGAGATACCGATTGTATAACCTATTACTAACATGCCGACACCTACACCCAAAATCCAACCCAAATTTAAACGATGCGAAATCCGAGCACAGCTCACGATTTCTTTTTTATTCTTAATAACCGGCGTTTTCTTTTTGGCTCGCCGCTTGGCTTTGGGGCGCACGGGCTTGGCTCCCGGCTCTAAAAATGAAGTTGGTGTAATAATTTCGTCTGGCATACCCACGTTTTTAGCTAGTAAGCTAGTAAGCCTGCCTACCGGTAGGCAGGTAAATTAAGCTATTGCGAGTATACCATAAAAAATCTAAATTACAAATACCAAATTCCAAATAAATTTCAAGCGCCAAATAAAAAAAAGCGCATCCCCCCCGATGCGCGTTAGAGACAGTGCAGGGCCTTTTTGAAAGCGCCCTTGACCTTCTCCCAATCCTTGGCGTCGCCGCTCTCTTTGGCGACCCGGTACAGCCGCCTGACCTCGGCCAGCCGGTGATGACATCGCTTCAGACTCGGCCGCCGCATGCCCACGTCGGAACAGGTCCGCAAACGTTCTTGTAGTTTTCCCACTCGTTCGAGAAAACCGGCTTGCGCGCGCGGACCGAACTTCTTAGCCGCGAGCAACAGAGAGAACCGCGTCATGATCCGCTCGCCTGTAATGCGGAGTTCTTTCAGACGGAGCGATCCGATACCGAGACCGGCCAGACTGGAAATCTTCTGAACGTCCCTGTTCTGCAGTGCCCCCTCCATGAGATCAATTTCCCCAAAGAGCTTGCCCCGCAGAACGACGTAGGGTCGAGCAGTCCATTCCTCAAGCCGATTCCGGAGCAAATCTAGTCCGTGTTCGATGCGAACTAGGTTTGGTTCGTGTTCGAGGGTCAACTTCTGAAGATGCCGATACCACCGAAGCAACTCGGCGACCAACGCTTCGTGCCGACGCAGTTCCTTGGTGAGGGCGATAAGCCAGAGCCCGTTAAACCCCAGGATCCGCCGCACGTCCTCGGCGCGCAACTTGAGCCGACGTCCGCCAGCGACAACATGCGTTCGACGCACGCCAGGATTCTCTCGACCGCGACGATCCACTCGTTCGATCGCGGCTGTCACCTGCTTGTGCGCTTCGACCTTGCGCTCGGCCTGCGCAGTTTCCAAACACACCGACCACTTGGCCAGACCACGGGTCACTGCGGCTTTTTCGGCCGGGGACAAAAAGCGATAATCCTGCAAATCGCGCAAGATCACCACCAACTCTCGCTCACCCAACATGACGAAGCCTTCGTCGCAATCTTCAAAGGCGGTCGTGTGGTGACGACTACGCAGGGCCAAATACAGGTCGTCGTAGTAGTGATAGACGCGCACTCCCTCACGACGTCGCGGGATGAGCACACCGCCGGCCTGCCATTTGATCTCATACTCGAGGCAACCCCGTTTGTCCGTCTTGCCCGGGATAACACGGCCACAGTTCCGGCCAGCCCGAAACGTGTAGGGCCAAGTCAGAACATCCAGCGGCGTGCCCCCGAGTCTACAGAGATCCATCAGGAACACTACGCCATACGTGGTCAACAATCGAAGATCCACTGACATGGTTCACCTCCGACACAGACTTTAGAGGGAAAACGGGCGGGTGTCAACCCAACTTATGAAACATGTAACATGAAGCATGTAACATAAATGGAGTCCCGTCAGGCGGGACACTTTCAGTGCTACATGCTATGTGTTTTGTTCTTCATGCTATAAACATCGCATCACCAAACGAAAAAAATCGATACTGCTCACGCACGGCTTGTTCATAAGCTCGCAAAATAAATTCTCGACCCGCGAACGCAGATACTAGCATAAGCAGGGTAGATTTTGGCAAGTGAAAATTGGTTATCAGAGCATCAACAATCTGAAATTTGTAACCTGGAGTAATAAAAATATTTACATCGCCAACATACGGCCGCAACTTACCACCATTCATCTGCGCCACAGCTTCTAATGTGCGCACAACGGTTGTGCCAACCGCAATAACCCGTCCGCCAGCTTGCTTTACTTTATTTACTTGATCACTTACTTGCTGACTAATCTCCACCCACTCCGGATGCATGACATGGTCTTCAATTTTTTCTACCTGCACCGGCCGAAAAGTACCGAGACCCACATGTAACGTAATCTCCACAACCGTGACCCCCAAACCCCTAACCCGTTCGAGAAGTTCCGGCGTAAAATGAAATCCGGCTGTTGGTGCCGCGACTGACCCGACTGATTTGGCATAAACTGTCTGGTACTGATTCGCGTCGCTTGGCTCCTTCTTTATATAAGGAGGGATCGGGACCGAGCCGTACTGGTTAGCGAGCTCTATGACACGGTCTGGTGGTAAACCAAAATCTACGAGCACGCGCCCGTC
>CAZHTB010000009.1:0-7159 GCA_964535685.1 uncultured Gammaproteobacteria bacterium | reverse complement strand
CCGTAAGACCAAAGAAGAGCTTGGCTCGGCCGTGCGTTATAAACTGGGCAAGCCAGAAATTTTTATGCGCCATGAACGAATAGAGCATTTGACCGCTGATAAAAAAGAGAAGCGCCGGATTTTTGCCGTTGGTTATCGTGCTCAGTATTTGAGTGGCGAAATTAAGCTTGGCAGAAATCATACAATGTTTGAGTGGGTACCATTAAAAAAATTCCAACCAGAAAAATATTTTACCGGCGGCTGGCTTCGGGGAGTGCAAGAATATTTAAAATTGAAATAGCGTATTCGCTTATTCGTACGAATAAGGCCATTGATATGAATGAAAAAACAGTTGGCGGGAGGCCGTCCGAAACATCCAAGACGTTTAATGAACTGGCAAACCAGACTCATTTGCAGATGCGCGTTGAACTACAAGAAAGGGTGAAAAGCAATCCCCATCCCACCGAACAAGAGGTCGCCATGGGTGCCTTCCGAGAAGGGCTTGAGCCGCAGGTTAGGCAGGCGCTAGAGACGATGTTTAAGAAGGGTTACTCTACAAGTTCTTCTGGTTTTTATGGTGAGGACGGAAGCCTCCAATGTATTGACGGTTTTTTCACCATTGATGAAGAAACAGAAAAGAAGATAAACGCTTTGGGGGCTCGGGTGCGGAGGTATAAAAATGGATATACCTGGATTGAATTTGATGCCGAGTCGCCGGACCTTTTAACCATGACTAATAAATGGATACAGATCGCTGAAACATTACCTACTCTAATGGAGCCAGCAGTTACTAACCAGACAGTGGCGGCTGACGAGTTTCATAAAAAGTATGTTAAGAGTTAAAACCCAAGACAAAAAACGTTATGTTTTAAAAGAAGATCGCGATTACGAGATCCTTGGTTTAGTTTATGAATTGGAAAAATGTAAATTGTCAGCTGAAGACAAAAGAATGGTCGCGTTGGTTCGGACGCAGTTGGAGTATGATTGGCGGAAGCCGTTGCTGAAATGTTTGAATAGATTTTTAAGAAAATATAAAAAATAATGACAAGGCAAATTGTTTATGAAGATATTGCTTCTCGCCGGTGGATCCGGCACACGTCTCTGGCCTTTGTCGCGAGCCAAATACCCCAAACAACTTTTGGAATTGACCGGCGGTAAGCGCACGCTCCTGCAAGCTACCTATGCGCGTTTGCGTAAGGGTTTTGCGGCTCGTGATATTTTTATTTCCATTGGCGCGCGTCAGAAAAATTTAGTGCGAGCGCAATTACCAAAAGTGCCATTAAGCCAGTACTTGGTTGAACCAGAAGCTAAAAATACGGCCGCCGCCATTGCGTTTGCCGCTACGCATTTTTCTGCCGATGATCCCCAAACCATTTTTGCCACAGCCAATGCTGATCATTTTGTAGCTCGCGAGCTGGTCTATCTTAAGACGCTTAAAGCGGCCGAGCAAGCAGTGCGTCGGTATCCAGATCATCTCGTGTTGCTGGGCATTGCGCCGACATATGCCGAAACTGGCTATGGTTATATTGAACGTGGCACTTTATTGTCGCGAGTTGGTGGTTTTCCGGTTTACCACGTGAAGAGATTTATTGAAAAACCGCCATTAGAAAAGGCGCAAGGGTTTTTAAAAACCGGACGGCACTATTGGAATCCCGCTTGGTTTGTCTGGCGAGCTGATACGTTGCTAAAACTTTATGCCAAACATTTGCCAGACATGGCGCGCGCGTTTGCGAGCGGCGGTGACTTAAGAAAAATTTTTCAACGCATTTCGCCAGTCTCTATTGACTACGGTATTTTAGAAAAAACTAAAAAATTGTTATTGATTCCGATTGAAGTTGGTTGGGCGGATATTGGCCACTGGCGGACCGTGGATGAAGTCTTGCGGCGACGCAAAGGACATGGCCCGGTTCATAATCTGGTGCACCAAGGCAAATGCGTGGCGCTTGATAGCAGTGGCAATTTTATTTCCGCGCCAGCTGGAAAATTAGTCGCGACATTGGGATTGCAAGACACAGTCGTGATTGACACCGGTGATGTGCTGTTGATTTGTCCGAAGCATAGAGCGCAGGAGGTTAGGAAGATTGTGGCGGAGGTAGGGAAACGGGGATTAAAAAAGTTTTTATGAAACGTTTATTTATATTTACCATAGGTTGTCTATTACTAGTCATCGGTTTTTTATTGTACCAATGGTACTGGCCAGTCCAGCCAAGCGGCAGCGTGATTACAAAAATTTCTATTGTGCCGGGCGAAGGCGTACACCAAATCAGTCGCGACTTGTATGACGGCGCGCTTATTCATAATCGTTGGTGGTGGGAAACGTATGTTTGGCTTCGAGGTTGGGGTAGCCGTTTCCAAATTGGCGAATTTGAAATTTCACCAGCCATGAGTGGTGTAAAGATTGCCAGCATCTTGACTGCCCACGAAGGCCAGACCGATCGAGTGGTGACGATCATTGAGGGCTGGACTTCGTCTCAAATTAATGAAAAGTGGGGATTTTCAATAGACCTTATTACTAATGATCATGAAGGTTATCTCTTTCCCGACACCTATCGGATTTCTAAATACGCGACTGACCCAACCAAACAGCTAGTGGAAAAAGCTCTGGCTAATTTTGACAATAAAGTAACGCCGGAATTGCGCGCGGAAATAAAGCGTCAGGGACATACCTTGCATGAGGTCGTGACCATGGCGAGTATTTTGGAGGCCGAAGTGCGAACGTCGGAGGATCGCGCTTATGTGTCGGATATTTTTTGGCGCCGGCTGAAAATTGGTATGGCCCTGCAAGCAGATTCCACAGTAAATTATGTGACGGGAAAAAATCATGCCGCGGTTAGTCTCGTCGACACTAAAGTTGATTCTCCATATAACACCTATAAATATCGTGGATTTCCGCCTGGCCCAATTAACAATCCTGGTTTAAGCGCGATTAGGGCTGCCATTTATCCGAAGGCTAATGATAACTGGTATTTTTTGACAGCCAAGGATGGACATGTCGTGTATGCTAAAACTTTTGCGGAGCATGTGGCGAATAAGTGGCGCTATCTGCGCCACTAGCTGTAAGCTTATAGCTATGTTTTACGTTCTCCTAGACAACCTCCGTTCTCTCCATAACGTCGGCTCAATTTTTCGGACCGCTGACGCCGCGGGCGTGGATAAAATTTTTTTGTGTGGCATAACGGGCAAGCCCACTGATCCCAAAGTAAAAAAAGTTTCTCTGGGCGCGGAAAACACTGTGCCATGGGAATATACGCGGCAAGCTTGGCGCGTGGTTGACCAATTAAAAAAAGAGGGATTCCAAATCGTGGCCTTGGAGCAAACCACGGGGAGTATAAATTTTCGGCGTTTTCATAGAAAAAAGAAAATGGTTTTGGTTGTTGGTAATGAAGTGAACGGTGTCAGTCCGGCGCTGCTTAAACGAAGCGATGTGGTAGTAGAAATTCCCATGCGAGGTAAAAAGGAGTCGCTCAACGTTTCGGTGGCTTTTGGTATTGCGGTTTTTCAGTTGGTCCCCTGTGGATAAGATTTGCTTTACTTTAAGCTTAAAAATGACCATAATAAAGCTTGATTTACTTAAACACTTAATTTACTAAAAGGAATATATGACAACACCAGCCAAGCGTTTTTGGGGAGTCGTAGTCGTGGTCGTAGTCGTCGCGGGGATTGTGTGGGGAGCGAATAAGAGCAGTAATGCTCGAGTAGAAAAGATTGGTGTCAGCTTACCAATGGCTGGCGATGGGGCAACCTATGGCGTACCCCTACAGCGCATGATCCAAATGGCCGCGGAAAAAATTAATGCTGACGGCGGCATTAATGGCAAACCAATGGAGTTTGTTTTTGAAAACGATAATTGCAATGGCAAAGAAGGGGCGACGGCCGGACAGAAATTAATCAGCGTAGATAAAGTGCCGGTGATTTTGGGTAGTATTTGTTCCGGTGCCATGTTGGGCTTCACGCCGATTGCCGAACAAAATCATGTTGTGGCCATGGGGGTTGGCGCGTCTAGTCCTAAGATTACCGAGGCTGGTGATTATATTTTCCGTTTGTATCCGTCGGACGCTTTGGCCGGAGTCGTTATGGCCAAGTATGCTTACAAAAACGCTCATCGCAATGTCGCGATTGTTGCCGAGCAAACTGAATACGCGCAAGGTTTGAGTACCGTCTTTAAGAAGTCTTTTGAGGAAGCGGGCGGCAAGGTGGTCTTGAACGAAACCTATCCACCCGGTGAAACAGATTTTCGTACCGTTGCGGCCAAGGTTAAGGAGGCGGGGGCTGACGCGATTTACCCAGTACCACAAACACCGGCGGCCGGTGGACTTATCATGAAACAATTGCGCGAGGCGGGTATTGCCGTGCCGTTTTTTGGCACTGATGTGACGACTTCCGATGGCTACGTTAAAGATAATCCAAAAACTGCTGATGGTATGTTGGGCGTGACTTTGGCTTTTGATAAGGATCAGGATGAAACCACTAAAGCTTTGTTTGCTGACTATAAAACTAGATATAACGAAGAGCCGCCTTATCCGAACTTTATGGCAGTCGCTTATGACGCAACCTTTATGTTGCGCGATGGCATCAAGCAGGTTGGCTGGGACGCGGACAAACTTAAAACATGGCTCTATGGTTTGAAGAGTTGGGATGGTATTTATAAGGGCATGCATTTTGACGCGAATGGTGATCCGCTCGGCCACAAGTTTGCCGTCCAAAAGGCAGTTAATGGCAAATTGGAAAATGTAGAGATCTTTACGCCGTAATGTCCATTGCCCTTCAACTTTTCTTTAATACCCTAATCGTTGGCGCGCTGTATGCCTTGCTCGCCAGCGGTTTTAGTTTGATTTATTCGGTAACGAAAATTCTGCATCTAGCGCACGGGGCGACGGTCGTATTGGTTGCGTACATATTTTTTTCGCTTGGTGTTACACATGATCTTAATCTAGTGCTGGCCGGGGCGCTGGCAATTTTGGTTGGGACAATTATTGGCGCGGCCGTCTATCCGCTGGTGTACTTGCCACTGAAACGGCGTCAGGCCAAATGGGTTGCCTATCTAGTTGGCACGCTCGCGCTTTTGACCATTGGGCTTAACCTGGTTCAGCTTTGGTATGGTCCGGGCGTGCATGATATAAGTACTTTTGCCGGAAGTAAAGTTTGGCATTTGATTGGCGCGCAAATAAGCACGCTTCAACTTGTGATTATCGGTACAGCCATGGCGCTGTTGGCGGCATTGTGGGTTTTTTTAAAAAAGAGCCGGCTCGGGATTGCCATGCGAGCCGTATCGGATAATGAAACCGTGGCGGAAATTATTGGCATCAACGCGGTCAAGGTCTCATTCATTACCTTTATACTCGGATCGTTTTTGGCTGGGGTGGCGGCGGTCTTAGTAAGCTTGGAATTAAACCTGGAGCCGCAAATGGGCATACGTTTTGCGGTTAAAATTTTTACCGCGGCGGTAATTGGGGGGATTGGCAGTGTACCGGGCGCCTTGCTTGGCAGTTTTTTGATTGCGTTTTCGGAACAACTTGGCATCTGGTATATTGGTGCTGGGTTTAAAGACGCTGTGGCTTTCTTGTTGCTGTTTGTCTTTTTACTGGTACGGCCGCAGGGAATTTTGGGTAAAAAGTAGTATATGCCATATCTATTACATCTGATTATTTTAACGCTCATCTACATTAGCATTGTTTTGACGTTTGCTTTGACAGTTGGCTTTACCGGCTTGATAAATTTAGGCCACTTTGCTTTTGTCGGTATTGGCGCTTACACGGCCGCTTTGCTCACGACCGAACAGGGCCTGTCGTTTTGGCTGGCAACTTTACTGGGTGGTTTGTTAGCCGGAATTTTTGGCTGGCTTCTGGCTTTGCCGACGAAAAAAATTAAGGGCGATTATTTCGCCTTATTGTCTTTGGGTTTTAGTTTTATCGCTGTGGCCGTTGGGCTTAATTGGATTGATTTGACGCATGGTGCTTTGGGTATTGCCGGCATTCCGCGACCGGTTGGGTTCGGTACGAACGATTTATTTATTTGGCCGGTGTTTGGTCTCGCGCTGTTGACGTATGGTATCTGTTGGCGCGTCACGACTTCGCCCTTTGGCCGCGTCATGCAAGCCGTGCGAGATGATGAGATGGCGGCGCAGGTTTTAGGTAAAAATACTTGGCGTACTAAAATTATCGTCATGACCGTGTCGGCCTTTTTGGCTGGTATCGCTGGCAGTTTCTTTGCCGCTTTTTTACAGTATATTGATCCGAGCAGTTTCGCGCTGACTGAAATCGTGCTCATTCTGTCCATGTTGTTAATCGGGGGATTGGGGTATTTGCCAGCCGCGGTTATCGGGGTAGTGGTGAGTGAAACTATTTTTGAGCCTTTACGGTTTTTGCATTTGCCATCGGAAATACTTGGTCCTTTGCGGGAGATTTTGTATTCTTTACTGTTGTTGGCAGTGGTTGTGTTTCGGCCGAAAGGGGTTTGGGGAAAAGTGGAACTCGACCTTTAATCTTACTAAGAATCGTCATCCTGAACGTAGTGAAGGATCTCCGGGGATCCCTCCCCCGCTTCTCGCGAGAGGCGGGGCGGGATGACAACGTACTATATGCTTCGTGTCCATGACCTGGTAAAACACTTCGGCGGGGTTAAAGCAGTGCAGAACTGTACTTTTGAGGTGCAACCAAAATTGATTACCGCCTTGATTGGTCCCAACGGCGCGGGTAAGACGACCGTATTTGATTTAATTTCCGGTTTGTTTGCGCCTGATCATGGCGCGGTTTATATTGGTAGTCATGAAGTGACTGGCGAAGAGGCGCACATTAGAGCTAAAGGGTTGTCCCGCACGTTTCAAGCCGTACGTTTATTTAAAAATTTGACTATTGAAGAAAATTTGTTACTGGCGTTTCAAGAACGGGATCATGATTTTTGGCATAGCGTTTTGTTTCCCGGAGAAAAAGATATTCATCAAAATCGTATTCAGGAAGTTTTAGATTTGGTGGGCTTGGATAAGCCGTCGAGTACACTGGCCGCCGACTTGTCGTATGGGCAGACCAAGCTTTTAGAAATTGCGCGAGCTTTATTGAAGCCGCACCAAGTTTTGTTGCTGGATGAGCCGGTGGCGGGCGTTAATCCAGTTTTGCGCGAGCGTTTGAAAGAGGTTTTGAAAACATTGCGGGGTCATGGTGAAACAATTTTGTTAGTGGAACAC
>CAZHTB010000008.1:0-18213 GCA_964535685.1 uncultured Gammaproteobacteria bacterium | reverse complement strand
CTGGTATGCGCGATAAACTAGTTCATGATTATTTTGGTATTGACTTGGAGGCAGTCTGGCGAACAGTGCGTGAGGACTTGCCGCCCTTGAGACGCGGACTTAAGAAAATTTTAAAATAAAAAAATCCGCCACAAGCTCTTGTAAGCTGGGCGGACCCGCCATAATGCCGAAGTCCCTACTTTTTCTTGGGGGGTTGAACGCGCGGTGCCCAATCGTCACGGCGGAGATCGTACTCGGCCATGTCTCCGCGAGTGCGGCCGATGGGCGGAATCGTGTAGGGACTTGGCATGCTGATGCCGGGCGGGCGAAGCAAGCGGCGATCTTCATCGGAGAGCATGGCCTCACGGAATTCGATCCAGCGATGATATCGTCGCTGGCGAATGTCATCGGCCTTTCCTGCTCGGTCGTTCACCTGCTCAACCAGAAGCGCGAGAATAGCGGTTTCCTCGCGACTGTTAAGGTCGCACCTGGAGCAGGCGTAGCTCGACGCGACGACTTGTCCTTCTGGGATCCTGGCTCGCAGTTTTCCCGTGCAGTGCAACTTGAGGCAGGGGAGATCTTCGAGCGTGCGTCGTACGAATTCCGCGTCCCGGCTTCTGGTGTGACAGTTGTCGCACAAGAGATGTAGTGGCCCCTCTCCTTCCACAACCACTCGTTTGTCACAGATGTAGCACGAATGCTCCATCGGGTTCCCTCCTTGAGCGTAAGGGTGTTGGGGGACATAATACACTTGTATCCTCTTGCCTGCAAGGCCCGGGTTTGGTACACTCCATCATGTCCTACAACCTAAAACCTAATCCCTAAAACCTAGCACCTAGCCTATGTTTAATCTAGATCATCTCAATCGCGTTCTCGCGCTGGTCCAAAAAACCGGCGACAAAATGGTTTTACTGCCCGAAGGCCAAGAGCCGATTGTTTTAATGAGTTTGAAACAGTATGAGGGCTTGAGCGCGCCGGCCAAACAGGTGCTCGCCGGCGGGGTCATGTTTCGCGTGACGAGCGAGGATATTGATCACTTAAAAGGTTTGTCCGAAGATCAAATGTTGGAAAAAGTAAACCGAGAGATTGGTATTTGGAAAGAAAATCAGCCCGCTGACGCAACTGCCAACAGCCAACTGCCAACAGCCAACAATCAGTTGTCGGAACTTGGTAGCCAGGAGCTGGGAGTTGCGGAAGCAGAAGCTGCGTCAGCGGAGGAGAAGTTTTACATCGAGCCGGTGGAGCAACTTTAGCTATACACAAGGGGGGCTTGCCAAACTTTAGGTTTTCCGTTATACTTCGTGCAGGTTTTTTAATTAGCCCAATTTTAAGCATATATGGCAGAGAAATTTGATCGTTCTAAACCGCATATTAACGTCGGTACCATTGGTCACGTCGACCATGGCAAGACAACCTTGACCGCCGCGATTTTAAAGGTGCTCAAAGCCGCCGGCAAGGAAGCACAGGATAAAGGCGTTGATCAGATTGACGCCGCGCCTGAAGAAAAAGCTCGTGGTATTACTATCAATACCGCGCATGTTGAGTATTCTTCGGACAAGCGCCATTACGCTCACGTTGATTGTCCCGGGCACGCCGACTACGTTAAAAACATGATTACCGGTGCCGCGCAAATGGACGGTGCTATTTTGGTAGTTTCAGCCGCGGATGGTCCGATGCCGCAAACTCGCGAGCACATTCTGTTGGCTCGCCAAGTCGGTGTTCCTTATATCGTTGTCTTTTTGAACAAAGTTGATCAAGTGGATGACAAAGAATTGGTTGACCTCGTTGAAGAGGAAGTGCGCGAACTTTTGACCAAGCAAGGCTTTGACGGTAAAGACACTCCGGTTATCCGCGGTTCAGCTTTGAAGGCCCTGGAAAATCCAACCGGTCCTGACGCGCAACCAATTTTAGATCTCGTGACTGCTTTAGATGAAAAAATTCCTGAGCCAGTACGCGATACCAGCAAACCATTCCTCATGCCAATTGAAGATATCTTCTCCATTGAAGGCCGTGGGACTGTGGTCACTGGCCGTATTGAGCGCGGTATCATCAAGATTAACGAAGAAGTAGAAATTGTCGGTCTTAAGGACACGACCAAGACGGTTGTTACTGGTATTGAAATGTTCAACAAACAATTAGACGAAGGCCGCGCTGGCGACAACGCCGGTCTCTTGCTCCGCGGTACGAAGAAGGATGAAGTGGAACGCGGTATGGTTTTGGCTAAGCCAGGCTCGGTTACACCACACAGTGAATTTGAGGCCAACGTCTATATTTTGTCTAAAGAAGAAGGTGGCCGCCACACGCCGTTCATGCCGGGCTACAAACCTCAATTCTATATCCGAACTACCGATGTGACTGGTGAGGTTATTCTTCCGGAAGGCCGCCAAATGGTTATGCCTGGCGATACGATTGATTTTACGGTTAAACTGATTGCTCCGGTAGCTTTGGAAGAGAAAACACGCTTTGCTATCCGCGAGGGTGGCCGCACGGTCGGCGCGGGTGTCGTGACCAAGATCTTGAAGTAAGACTGATTCGTTTGTTCTTTGACTTATGACGACCAGTAAGACCGCGCCCAAGGCAGTTCATGTCAAGCACCCGGTAGTTGCTCCCGTGGAAGAAAAACAGTCTCGCGTGCGCATGAAGATTCGCGCGTTTGATCACACCATTATCGATCAAGCCACGAAGACGATTATGGAAACTGCCGAGCGTACGGGTGCCAAAGTGGTGGGGCCAGTGCCTTTGCCAACTGAAAAGACCAAGTACACGGTTTTGAAGTCGTCCTTTGTTCACAAGAACGCGCGCGATCAGTTTGAAATGAGAGTGCACAAGCGGTTAATCGATATTTTGGAACCAACCCAGCGGACCATTGAGGCTTTAACTAACCTTAATTTGCCAGCGGGCGTGGATATTGAAATAAAAATGTAATAGTGAAGCAATTCCTTGCCTCGGCTCCATAAGGGAGACGGGCGGCGATAATACTTCGCGACTTGAAGAGACCTCATACGGGGCCGGACTTTCAAGTCCGGCCTTTCTCGTAAAATAGTTATGAAAATAATTTTAGGCTACAAACAGGACATGTCACAAATCCACCGACCGGACGGGAAGGTGGTGCCAGTGACGCGCGTGCAAGCCGGTCCGGTGACTGTGACGCAGGTGCAAACCAAAGACAAGCAAGGCTACGCGGCCGTGCAGGTTGGTTTTGTGGTAGCCAAGCATGTTTCCAAGCCGGTGGCCGGTCAACTTAAAGAGCTTGGTAAATTTAAACACCTGAAAGAATTTCGTGGCGCTGACGGATTGGAACGCGGAGCGGTTTTGACCGTCGCCCAGTTCCAACCTGGCGATAAAGTTAATCTGGTTGGTTGGTCTAAGGGTAAGGGTTTTCAAGGTGTCGTGCGTCGTCACGGTTTTCATGGCCATGGTTCTTCCCACGGTCACAAAGATCAACAGCGTATGCCGGGTTCCATTGGTTCAAAACGTCAGGGTCCGGTTCGTAAGGGCCAGCGCATGGCCGGCCATATGGGCGCGGCTCGTGTGTCTATTAAAAAATTAGAAGTCATCAGTGTGGATGAGGCGACCAACACGCTCGTTTTGAAAGGAGCCATTCCGGGCGCTCGTCGTTCTTTAGTGATGATTGCTACTGCTTAAGTATGTTGAAAGTATCTGTCTACAACATGGCCGGTGAAGCAGTGGGCGAAGAAATTTTGCCGGAAGCGGTTTTTTCCGTCAAAGCCAAAACTTCGCTTATCCATCAAGTGGTGGTCTCGGAGCAAGCTAATGCTCGCCAGGTTTTGGCGCATACTAAAACTCGCGCCAATATTCGCGGTGGTGGTAAAAAACCTTGGAAGCAAAAAGGCACGGGCCGCGCTCGTCAAGGTTCTTCTCGTTCACCGCAATGGCGTGGCGGCGGCGTGGTTTTTGGTCCGAGTAAAGAGCGAAATTTTGCTCAAAAGATTAACAAACAGATGAAGCGTTTGGCTTTGCTCGCGACCTTGTCTGAAAAAGTGCGACAGAACCATTTGATTGTGTTGGATACGCTGTCAGTGTCAGCTGGCAAAACCAAAGAGTTGGCCGCCATTTTAAAAGTCTTACCGATGCAAGGACGCAAAACTTTGCTGGCCCTTTCAGCCAAACAGCCGTTGGTGACTCGCGCGGCAGGTAATTTGCCCAAGGTCAAGACCACGGGTACGAAAAATTTGAACGTCCTGGAATTGGTTAGTCATCCTTATTTGTTAGTGACCAAAGCCGGTGTGCAAGAAATTGTCGCCACTTACGGAGCCACTGCTTAATTTTATGTCTAGCTTTTTAGATCGTTTCAAAAAGAAAATTCCAGCCGGGCCGACTACGCCAGCCAAGTTGGAAAAGAAAGAATCTGCTCCAACACAGGTGGCTACGGTTTCTACTCCTTTGGTTAAGCGTCCCGGTTCGTCTATGGCCGGACAGGTTTTGCTCCACCCTTTGGTTACGGAAAAAATTACGCGTCTGGCTAAGCATCAACAGGTTGCTTTTGTAGTAGCGCCTTCGACTAACAAAATTGAGGTACGCAAAGCGGTGGAAGCGCTGTATGGCGTGAAGCCACTCCGCGTGCAAATGATTTCGGTTAAAGGTAAAGCCGTACGGTTTGGACGCTCATCCGGTCAGCGTAAAGATTGGAAAAAGACGATTGTTACTTTGCCGCCCGGCACTTCATTGGAATCATTACGAGGATAATTATATGCCGCTTAAGTTTTACAAACCAACTACCCCCGGCCGTCGCGGCACCAGCGTGGTGTCAGAGAATTTGAGCCGCAAGGAGCCGGAGAAGTCTTTGTTAAGATCATCTCGTTCCCAAGCCGGCCGCAATTCCCAGGGTAAAATTACCGTGCGTCACCGCGGTGGCGGTGTGGCTCGCGCCTATCGTTTGGTTGATTTTCGTCGTGATAAATTTAATGTGCCCGGTCGCGTCATGGCTTTTGAGTATGATCCAAATCGCAGTGCCAATCTGGCTTTGATTAATTACGCTGACGGCGAGAAGCGCTATATCCTGGCGCCGCAAGATTTGAAAGTGGGGGATACGGTTTTGGCTTCCCAAGAAAAAATTGAGGTTAAACCGGGCAATGTTTTGCGCTTACAATACATTCCGACCGGTATTTTGGTTCATAATGTTGAATTGAGTCCCGGACGCGGTGGAGCTTTGGCTCGTTCCGCGGGTAATGCCGCGATTGTCATGGCACTTGAAGACTCGTTTGTCTTATTGAAATTACCGTCTGGCGAGATACGGCGTTTTCCCAAAGAATGTTTGGCCACGGTCGGTCAGCTTGGTAATATTGATTGGGGCAATGTGCGTTGGGGTAAAGCCGGCCGCATGCGTCATCGCGGTTTCCGTCCGACCGTGCGTGGTAAGGCTATGAACCCGGTTGATCACCCACACGGCGGTGGCGAGGGTCATAACCCAATCGGTATGAAGTTCCAGAAAACCAAATGGGGCCGCCCGGCGCGCGGTGTCAAAACGCGTCAGCCCAATAAGTCCAGTACCTCCTTTATTGCCAAACGTCGTAAATAATTTTATGTCACGCAGTTTAAAGAAAGGACCTTGGATTGACCCCAAGCTCATCAAAAAAGTTGGCAAACTCAAAATCGGCGATAAGGCGACGGTGAAAACCTGGTCGCGCGATTCCACCATTATTCCGCAGTTTGTCGGTTTCACCATTGGCGTGCATAATGGCAGGATTCATGTGCCAGTGTTTGTGACTGAAGAAATGGTGGGGCACAAGTTAGGCGAATTTTCTCATACCCGTAAGTTTATCAAGCATGGTGGTAAGATGCAGCGTGATCAAGAAGCTGCCGCCGCTACGACCGCCGCTCCGGCAGCTGCCGGGGACAAAGCGCCAGCGCCTAAGAAATAAATTATATGGACGTTAAAGCCTCCTTAAACAATTTACGCCTTTCCCCACGCAAGACTCGTCTGGTGGTTGGTTTGTTGCGTGGTTTGGGAGTGGCACAGGCAGAAGCCCAGCTTCAGTTTATGGCTAAACGCTCGGCCATGCCGCTCTTAAAATTAGTACGCTCGGCCGTGGCTAACGCGGAACACAATTTTTCTTTAACTAAGAGCGATTTGTATATTAAAACCATGACGGTTGACGAAGGGGTGTCCTTGAAACGTTGGATGCCGCGGGCTCAAGGCCGAGCCACACCAATTAAGAAACGTTCCTGCCACGTTAATCTGGTATTGTCAGAAATTGGGGAAGTTAAACCTAAAAAGCTCAAGTAAGTATATGGGTCATAAAGTTCATCCACGCGGTTTTCGTCTTGGTATCGTAACTGGTTGGCAGTCGCGCTGGTTTGCGCGCAAACCTTTTAGCCAACTTTTGCGCGAAGATTTGGAATTGCGCAAATATTTATTCAAGCGCCTGGCCAAAGCCGGTATTGATCATATTGATATTGAACGCCAGAGCGGAGCGGATGATATTAGAGCGATTATCTGGAGCGCTAAACCAGGTTTGATTATCAGTCGCGGCGGCAGTGGTATTGAAGAGCTGGCGCAAGAATTGGTGCTGAAGTTTTTTAAGCGTAAAGTCAATTTGAAGATTCAGATCATGGAAATTCGTGAACCTAATTTGGCTCCCCAAGTAGTGGTGCAGAATATCATCGCTGATATTGAGAAGCGTTTGCCGTTTCGTCGCGTCATGAAGCAAACGTTGGCCAAGATTAAAGAGGCCGGAGCGTTAGGCGCCAAGATTATTTTGTCCGGTCGTTTGAATGGCGCGGAAATTGCCAGGATTGAGAAATTGGGTTATGGTAAAGTACCTTTGCATACCTTGCGGGCTGATGTGGCGTATGGTCGGGCGGCGGCGCACATGACCTACGGCGCGATTGGCGTGAAGGTCTGGATTTATCGCGGTGAGGTTTTTGAAGAAAAGAAAGAAGATAAAAAAGCGGTTTAAAATTATGATGTTGCCCAAGAAAGTAAAATACCGTAAGATTCAGAAGGGCTCTATTCGTGGTTGTGCCACGCGTCGGGCCGAGTTGAGTTTTGGTATCTTCGGCCTCAAATCTATGGAAGCGCTGTGGGTGACTTCACGGCAGATTGAAGCGGCGCGTCGGGCCATGACGCACGCCATCGCGCGCGGCGGCAAGATTTGGATTCGTATTTTTCCGGATAAATCCGTTACCTTTCACGGCGCGGAAACTCCCATGGGTAAGGGTAAGGGCGGAGTTGATCATTATGTGGCGGTGGTTAAACCCGGTATGATGTTGTTTGAAATGGATGGCGTGGAGCGCAAAGTGGCGCAAGAGGCGTTCCGGTTGGCCGCTCATAAATTACCGGTTAAGACTAAATTTGTAGAGAAGGTTTAGTTCATGACCAATGACTCATGACACATGATATGAAAATTTCTGAATTGAAACAAAAATCCAAAGAAGAGATGCAGAACGTCTTGGCAACGAGTCGTGAGGAGTTGCGCCGTTTGCGGTTTTTGTCGGCGGGCGGACAACTGAAAACCGTGCGACAGGTACGCGCCGCGCGTCGGACCATTGCCCAAGTACTTACCCTGTTGAAAATTAAGAATTAGGAATCAGGAATTAAGAATATATGACTGAACTTAAGAAAAAAATTGTCTCCGAGTTTACCGGCAAGGTACTGTCCGCGGCCATGACCAAGACCCGCGTGGTTGAAGTTGAACGAACGATTTGGCACCCTAAATACAAGAAACAGTACCGGGTGAAGCGTACGTTTAAAGTTCATGATGAAAGCAACGGCAGTAAGGTCGGAGATGTGGTAACCTTTATTCAGTGTCGCCCGCTCTCTAAAGAGAAGCGTTGGCGACTTATTGGTAAATCAAGCTAGCTTACTTTACCAAAACATTATGGTCCAACATCGCTCAATGTTAGTTTCAGCCGATAACTCCGGCGCCCGCCTCTTACAATGTATTCGGGTGCGGGGGGGTCATGGTAAAAAAACGGCGCACATCGGCGACCTGATTACTTGCGTGGTCAAAGAGGCGACCCCTCACATGCAAGTTAAAAAGAGCGAAGTGGTTCACGCGGTGGTGGTACGGACGCGCAAAGAGTATCGCCGCAAAGATGGTTCTTATATTCGTTTTGATGACAACGCGGCCGTGGTGATTGACGAGAAAACCAAAGAACCTAAAGGCACGCGCGTCTTTGGTCCGGTGCCGCGAGAGCTCCGCGAACGCGGTTATCAGAAAATTATTTCTTTAGCTCCTGAAGTTTTGTAATAGTATGAAGATCCGTATTAACGACATGGTAAAAATTTCCGCCGGTAAGGACAAAGGGAAGACCGGCAAGGTCATTCAAGTTTTTCCGTCCATCCAGAAAGTTGTGGTGGAAGGCTTGAACAAGGCCGTCAAGCACATGAAGCCGCGTCAGGCCGGACAGAAAGGACAGAAAATTGAATTTTCCGCGCCCTTACCCGCCTCCCGAGTCGCGCTCGTTTGCGGTAGTTGTACCAAGGCGACGAGAGTTGGTTTTAAAATTGCCGGTAAGATCAAGGTCAGGGTTTGTAAAAAGTGCGGCCAAGAAGTAGCGGCCGGTCAAGCCAGTAAATAATATTGTATGCGTTTACAAGAATTATATCATAAACAAATTGTTCCGGCCTTAAAAGAGCAGCTCGGTCTTGCCAATGCTTTGGCAGCTCCGCGTTTTGTTAAGGTGGTTTTGCACGTGGGTCTCGGACCCGCGCTTAAAGATGCCAAATTTTTGGAAACCGTGGAAAGTACTCTGCGGCGCATGAGTGGACTCCAGCCGGTTAAAACCAAGGCCAAGAAATCCATTTCCAACTTTAAGATTCGTGAAGGCATGGTCATTGGGACGATGGTAACTTTGCGCGGCGCTCGCATGTATGACTTTTTGGAACGTTTGGTGCATGTGGCTTTGCCGCGGGTGCGTGATTTTCGCGGTATTTCGCCCAAGTTGGTGGATGCCCAAGGTAATATAACTATTGGTTTTCGCGAGAACTTGGTTTTTCCGGAGATTCGTTCTGATGAGGTAGAGCGTTTACATGGTTTGGAAATAAGTATCCACACCAATGCCGGTAGTTATGACCGAGGCTTGGCCCTATTTCGCGCCACGGGTTTTCCTTTTAATGATGGGACTGACCAAGAACGTGAAACCTCTAAACGTAAACGCAAGAAATAAGTGTTATGTCTACGACTGCTCAATACAATCGCGCCATGAATTCATTGGTCAAACGCAAGTTTTCCACGCGCCTGACTCGTCGTTGCTGGCGCTGTGGCCGCAATCATGGCTTTATGAGAAAATTTCAATTATGTAGAATTTGTTTCCGCGAATTGGCTAACAATGGCCAGATTCCCGGAATCCGTAAATCATCTTGGTAATCCTATGACAGATCCAATCGCCGACATGTTAACCCGTATTCGCAACGCCGCTCTAGTTCATAAGAGTGAGCTAGTGTTGCCGTACTCAAAAATCAAGTTGGCCATCGCTAAAATTTTGAAGGCCGAAGGTTATTTGGTTGACTGTGAACACATTCCTAGTGAGCGAGCCAAGGACGGCACCATCCGTTTTGATGCCATACGTTTGAAGTTGCGTTACTTGGAGAACGGTCATTCGGCTATTATTCACGTCAGTCGCGTTTCGCGTCCTGGTTCACGCCGTTATGTTGGGAAGAAGGCTATTCCTCGGGTGCGCGACGGTTTTGGCATGGCCATTGTTTCCACACCCAAAGGTCTTATGACCAACAAGGCGGCGAAAGCAGCTGGTCTCGGCGGCGAAGTTATTTGTCAATTGTACTAATTGTATGTCACGCGTTGGAAAATCTCTTATCACTATCCCGTCAGGTGTAGAAGTCAAAATTGAGTCCGGTTTGATTACGGTCAAAGGACCCAAGGGTACGCTCACCACTAAACTTCATCCGGCTATTACTATTAGTCAAGCGGACGGTATTTTAGTCACGACCGTTTCGCCCGAAGCTACCAAAGCCGCCGCCCTATGGGGGTTGTTTCGTTCGCTCGTCAATAATATGATTCAGGGTGTGACCCAAGGTTTTCAAAAACAGTTGGAAATTAATGGCATTGGTTTTAAAGCTGAAGTTAAGGGGCGAGAGGTGGTCTTGGCGCTCGGTTTTTCCCATCCGGTCATGTATCCTTTGCCCGCCGGAATTGAAGCCAAGGTAGAAAAAAATCTTATCACCATTAGCGGTTTTGATAAACAGTTGGTTGGTGAGGTCGCGGCGCAAATACGTCGACTCAAAAAACCAGAGCCGTATAAGGGCAAGGGGATTAAGTATGTTGATGAAGTAATTCATAAGAAAGCGGGTAAAGCCTTGAAGGGTGCGACCGCTAAATAACGAATATGTCAGTACGTTTTTCAAGTAGAGCGGCAGTTCGTGGAGCGCGTCATTTGCGCGTCCGGGCCAAGGTTCGCGGCACAGCGGAACGTTTACGTTTGTCGGTTTTTCGCAGTCTCAAATATGTTTACGCGCAAATTATTAATGATGAGACCGGTCGCACGATGGTGAGCGCTCATGATAAAGAAATTAAAGGCGCGAAGCTTACTAAGATGGCGCGAGCTGAAGCTGTTGGCAAATTGCTCGCGGAAAAAGCTAAAACTAAAGGTATCACTAAGGTCGTGTTTGATCGCGGCGGTTTTCGTTATCATGGCCGAGTTAAGGCCGTAGCCGAGGGCGCCCGCGCCGGTGGATTACAATTTTAATTTTATGGGAAGAGATATGCAACAACGTCGTCGGGGTGGCCGGGAATCGCGAGATGAGTTCACCTCCAAGACAATTGATTTGGCCCGCGTGACTCGCGTCATGGCCGGTGGCAAGCGCATGCGTTTTCGCGCCTGTATTGTCGTGGGCGATCGCAAGGGTCGCATTGGCGCGGGAGTCGCCAAGGGTGCGGACGTGGAAATGTCCATTAACAAAGCAACCGCCAAGGCCAAGAAACATCTTTTGACCGTACCGATGAAAGGCACGACGATTCCTCATGGTGTGTCAGCCAAATATGGGGCGGCCAGAGTTTTCTTGAAGCCAGCTCCGGCCGGTACCGGTGTTAAGGCCGGTGGCGCGGTACGTATTGTCTTGGACCTGGTTGGACTTCAGGATATTGTTGGTAAGATTATGGGTTCCAAAAATAAAATTAATAATGTGCGAGCAACTCTGGACGCTTTGTCCCAGTTGCAGAAGGTTCAGAAAAAATAAATATGTATACTCTCCATACCTTAAAGCCTGCGCCTGGCTCTAGGAAAAATAAACTGCGCGTTGGGCGTGGTATCGCGGCCGGTCAAGGTAAAACCGCTGGGCGTGGTACCAAAGGACAACTCGCGCGCACCGGCAAGGGTCGTCTTAAATTAAAGCGGCTCGGCATGCGCCATCAAGTTTTACAAACGCCAAAGTTGCGTGGTTTTCGCAGTCCTTACGCTAAACCGGCCATGGTGACGCTTTCGGAATTAACCAAACAATTTCCGTCTGGCGGCGAAGTGACGCCAAAAACTTTAGCGGTGGCGCGCTTGGTGCCGACAGGTTCTCGTGTTAAAATACTGTCAAACGGGGAAATCACGCAGAAATTGACGGTTAAAAATTGTGGTGTTTCTGCCGGCGCTAAGAAAAAGATTGTCGCCGCCGGCGGAATTGTGTCATGAGTCATGGGTCATAAGTCATAAAACTATATGTGGAAATCATTACAACAAATTTGGTACGTAAAAGAAGTGCGTAATAACATTTTATTCGTGCTGGGTTTATTGTTGATTTTTCGATTGGCCGCGCATATTCCGCTTCCGGGTGTGAATATTGATGAATTGCGTCGCGTTTTTTCTTCCAATCAAATTTTAGGTTTGCTTAATTTGCTGTCTGGTGGTGGCATTGCCAGTTTTTCCGTGATGGCGCTTGGCGTTGGTCCTTACATTACCGCTTCCATTATTTTTCAACTCTTGACCATGTTGATTCCAAGTTTGGAAGAGCTATCTAAAGAAGGAGAGTACGGTCGGCAGAAGATTAATCAATACACGCGTCTATTAACCGTGCCGCTCGCTCTGTTTCAGTCTTACGGCCTGATCGCGCTTTTGGGCCGTAGCTCGCGACCTATTTTTGGTGCCATGACCCCAACCCAACTCATCTTAACCATCATTACCATGACAGCTGGTTGTGTTTTTTTGATGTGGCTGGGTGAAATTATCAGCGAACGCAAAATTGGCAATGGTATTTCCATTCTAATTTTTGTCGGTATCGTGGTTAGTCTGCCCCAAGCCCTGCAACAAACTGCCGCAGTTTTTGACTCGACACAATTTTTTAATTTATTGGTGTTGCTGATCTTGGGGCTTATCACCATTGCCGGTATTGTTATTATTACCCAAGGCCAGCGTAATGTTCAAGTGACGTACGCGCGGCAAATGCGCGGCACGCATATGGTCGGCGGCACCAATACCTATCTGCCGATTCGTGTTAACCAAGCGGGCATGATTCCGATTATCTTCGCCATCTCCATGATTTTGTTCCCACCACTCCTGGCGCAATTTTTCTTGCACGCTAAATCAGCCGCTTTGGTCACGGGGGCGCAGTTTATCATTAACGCCTTTCAAAACCAATTGTTCTACGGCATTTTGTATTTCTTGCTGGTGTTTGCCTTCACTTACTTTTATACCGCGATTATTTTCCGACCGGACCAAATTTCAGAGAACCTGCAAAAACAAGGTGGCTTTATTCCCGGCATTCGTCCGGGCGTGCCAACCGCGCATTATCTTCAGCAAGTTTCTAATCGCATCATGTTGGCGGGTGCCGCTTCGCTTGGTATAATCGCGATTTTGCCACTCATTACTCAAAAATGGCTTGGCATTCAAACACTGGTTATCGGCGGCGCGGGCTTGCTCATCGTAGTTGGTGTGGTTATTGAAATCGCCAATCAAATTCAGGCCCAGTTGGTCATGAGGGAGTACGAGGTGTAGTCATGAAGCATGACTCATGTAACATGAAACACACGATCTGAAACATGGAGCAATGTCATCCCGGGCAAGGCCGAGGGATCTAACCTGTCATCCCCGCGCAGGCGGGGATCCAGTTCCTTATAAAATCAGAGTTCGTAAACACAACAAAAACCCCGCTTAGAATGGCGGGGGTTTTGTTTTTGTCGCTTGCTATTGACAAAGTTATGCTTTTATGCTAGTATTACAGCACTTATTTACGAGTGCGCGAAGGGTGGTCTCCGGGTTTGGAGACTATTCCAAGGTCCATGCGGGCCGTGCGACTAGACTCGTAGAATAAGCTCCTGCCTGACTTCGGTTGGGACCAGAGGAGAAGTACAAATGCAAAAGAAACTGCAGTCGCTGTTTGAGAAGTTCCTGGAGTTCGCAAAGAAGTTCCTCGCGGCTCCGATCACCTCAACCACGGGCAAGATCGCCTGGGCTGTCCAGACGATCGTGGCCAGCGCTTTCTCGTTCAAGATCACCATGGCGATGATGCTGGCGTTTGACCCGGCCAGGAGGTATTGGGAGGCGTCCGACATCACGATGTGGTTCTGGCTCTTCATGAGCCTCTGGTACATGAGGATGGCCAGATACAATTACCCCATCAAGAAGTTTGTCCCGCAGGTGATCATCTGCTGCCTGAACCCCATGGCCGGGTATGGCCTCTGTATCGTCTGGGGAAACTTCATCGCGATCGTCTTTCCCGGGATCCCAATATTGGAGGCCGGATTCGTCGCCATGGGCTTCTTCATCGCCTACACGATGTTGCGATGGCAGGACCTGAGGTCGCAGGAACGGACCGAGGCGGTGAAGAAGATCGCCTACGCCACCGTGGTCCTGCGGAGCGATCGGCAGCGCGGGGATAAGCGTTTCGGAGAAGCGCGGCGCGAGTTGGAGGACGCTATGGGTGTTCTCGTCCCAGACGAGACCAAGCGGGAGGCCGTGTTCGGGGCGGCCTACAACAGGCTCTCCGGCGTCACGGAAACGTCGCGGGGCATCGTGCTTCCGCCCATCACCGAAGAAACGTAGCGCGACGCAGGGGGGGGTACAACCAGTGGGAATTCTCGGACGTTCGAGATGCACCACTGGCTTTTTTTATCAATAATTGCTAAGATAAACGCACTTTTATGAAAACAAAAATCGCTATTTTCGGACCCCAAGGCTCGGGCAAGGGCACGCAAGCAGAAATCTTGAAAGACAAGTACGGCCTGTTACACATTTATCCGGGGCAAATTTATCGTGATGAAAAAGCTCGGGGGACAGAGCTCGGGAAACTGGCGGCCAGTTACACTGACCAGGGGAAATTGGTGCCGAACGAAATTACCAATGGCGTGATTAAAAATATTGTAACTTCACCAGTCGCGGCTCAAGGTTTTGTTTTAGACGGTTATCCGCGTAACCGGAACCAGCTGGAAGCTTGCGATCAAATGACGAAGTTAGATTTAGTGATTGTTTTAGAATTATCTGATGAGGAAGGCATTAAGCGGCTTGGCAGTCGTCGCGTTTGCTCCGAGTGCGGCAAAAATTTTAATGTGATAACTGATCCGCCTAAACAAGAAGGCTTGTGTGACGCTTGTGGCGGAAAGCTCATCACGCGCGATGACGACCAACCCGAGGCCATTAAAAAGCGCTTGGCCATTTATCATGAATCTACCAAACCACTTTTGGATGAATACGAACGCCAGGGTATTTTGCGGCGGGTGAATGGGGATCAGTTGATTGAGAAGGTGGCAGGCGAAATAGATAAACTTCTTAAATAATTAATGGCGTCGGGAATTCCCCCCTCTTAGGTTAAGAGGGGGCGAGCCATCGCCAAGGCAGGGCGAGGGGGCGTTACGAATCAGAACGACTCATAACTCACCCCAACCCTCTCTTACCTTAAGAGAGGGAGGTCACTACGTTTTTACTTTATGTGGACTAAAACCCCAGACGAAATAAACAACCTGCGCGAAGGCGGGCAAATCTTGGCCAAGATTTTGGAGCAGGTTATGGCCGCGGTCAAGCCCGGAGTGAGCACGGGCGAGCTTAACGTGCTGGCAGAAAAATTAATGCGCGAGTCAGGCGCCGAGCCGGCTTTTTTGGGTTATGGCGCGCGTTTGGATAAGCAAGGTTTGCCCATTGGCGGCTTTCCCGCGGTGCTCTGTACCTCGGCTAATGATGGCGTGGTTCATTGCATTCCAAGTCGCGAGAGAATTTTACAAGAAGGCGATATTATAGGATTGGATATCGGGATTAAGTACAAAGGACTATTTACCGACATGGCGCGGACAGTTGGCGTGGGTTCGATTTCAGAAAAAGCCAAACAGTTGATGCGCGCGACTCAAGAATCTTTAGAGCTTGGGATTGCCGAAGCGCAAGCTGGTAAACGAGTGGGTGAAATTGGTCAGGCCGTGCAAAGTTATGTGGAGCGGCATGGCTTTAGTGTGGTGCGCGATTTGGTTGGACATGGAGTGGGGCATGCTGTTCACGAAGATCCGCCGGTGCCGAATTACGGTCCGGCTGATCGCGGTCCGGTGTTGGAGCCCGGCATGGTTATTGCGATTGAGCCCATGGTCAACGAAGGCGAGTTCCAAGTCAAGATGTTAAACGACGGCTGGAGCGTGGTGACTCGCGACGGCAAACTTTCCGCGCATTTTGAAGACACGCTCGTGATTACTAAAGATGGTCCGGAAATTTTAACGCGGATTTATTAGTATGATGTCCACCGCGAATAATTACGCGTTTATTGATAGTCAAAATTGGGCTATAAAAAGAAAAGGCCCCATAAGGACGGAACCTTATAGGGTGATCTTTTCCATTGGTGATATAATCAGTATAGCATAGAAATATTATTTGTCAAGTTTATGAATGAAAGCAGATTCGTAAAATCAGAGGCCTATCTTGGTAAATTACGCCAGACTGAAGCTGGTGTTTCTGATCAAGAAGTCCAGGATTCCGTAGCAAGATTAGCGGGGCCATTTCAAGAGGTTGCTTATAAAGAAACGGACGCAGTAGCTATTGAGACGGAAAAGCTAAGACTATCTTTTTCTTACTCTTCTTTAGATGATGAAACCAAAAAAAAGATGGAGCAGTTGTTTACTGATAGTGGTAGACGAGGAATGAATACCGATGATTTAAGGCAACTTGATGGTTTTGAGCTTAGCTCATTGAAAGATCAAAATTTTCGTTTAGAACTTGCGGATTTATTACCATCCGATTATAAAGTGGTATTTTTAACCAGTTCTTTCGGTGTCGATGGATTTGCTTCGCCAACCTCAAAAATTGTTTACGTTGGAGCTAGGGCAGAAACTCCACTTTCTATAGCCACCCTACTCCATGAGTTAGGTCACGTTGATGATTTTAAAGAAATGGAGAAAGCTGGTATTGATCCAACAGAGCCACTTACCGAAAATGGAGTAGTTAAAGAAGTAGAGATATTACGGAGAGAGCGGGTGGCTAATGCTTTTGCTATTAAAAAGTTAAGGCCGTTTATTCGTGCCGGCATATTTGTTAAGGATGACGTCATTAATTTTTTAAAGTATCGCGCTCAAAAAAGTCACGATGTATTTATTGGCAGCGCAGTTGCCGCCAAGAGAAGTATGGGACATTTTGCAAGAGACATAGGTTATGATTTGGAAAGTTTTGATCGAGAAGAAGAGGAAAGAGAAATGCGTGAAGTTTTTGAGGAATGGCAGAAAACTGACGAATACAGGGAATGGAAAAAGATGCCCGCATATAAAGATTTAGCGGATTATGAGGAGTTTCATAGTTGGTGGAATTGGCAAAAGAGTATAAATAATGTTTCTGGCGTATGAAAATCCTCGGTCTTGACTACGGCGATGCGCGAATTGGCGTGGCTCTCGGAGATGAAGAGCATGGTTTGGCGACTCCGCTCACTATTATTCAGAATAATAATCTGGAGCAAATTCTTTATGATTTAAAGCGTTTACTGGAAATAGAACATGCTGGCCTCATTGTTGTAGGTTGGCCCTTGGGTTTGTCAGGTCAAGCGACTGAACAAACTCATAAAACCAGAAAGTTTATTGAGCAATTGCGCGAACGCTTGCAAGTACCGGTTGAAACCATGGACGAGCGCTTTACGACGCAAGCGGCGGCGGCTTTGAGCGCGCTGGCCGGGCGCGAGCATGATGACGCTGAAGCGGCGGCGGCCATGTTGCAAATGTATTTGGACTTACACGAGCGTCCGCTATGAAGTGGCCGCTTTTTATTTTAGCTATTTCTTTTGTGGGTTCAGGTGGGCTCGGCTGGTTCATGCAACGAATAGCTTGGCGTTTTGGTATAATTGATGAGCCTGACGGGGGACGCAAGCAACATGGACGACCAGTGGCGTTACTCGGGGGCGTGGCGGTGATTACAGGCTGGCTCATAACACTTGGGCTCATGTGGTGGCTCAAACCTGAGGTGTTGCTGGCACATAGTACGGTGTCAAAATTACTAGGTTTAATGGCGGTCAGTGTCTGGTTGCTGGTTGTTGGTGTCCTAGACGATTGTAATAATCTTTCACCACGCTGGCAGATTATCAGTGTGATGGTTGCGGTGGCACTGGCGCTGGTCAGTGGTCTTTCAATTACCACGATTACCAATCCGTTTGGGGGAGTAGTGCATCTTGATTGGTGGTGGATTTATAAAGTTGGCGTTTGGTCAATACCATTGTTGTCATGGATTTTAACTGCGGTCTGGTTCGGCGTTACCATGTTTGCGACTAAACTTTTTGATGGCTTGGACGGCCTAGTGACAGGAGTCGGAGCGCTCGGTGGATTCGCGTTGTTTGCTTTAAGTTTGGCGCCGCCGGTTTTGCAGACCGGTACGGCGTGGCTAGGTTTATCGTTGTTTGGGGCTTGTCTCGGATTTTTAGTTTGGAATTTTTTTCCCGCTAAAATTTTTTTAGGTCAAGCCGGCAGTTTGTGGCTTGGTTTTATTTTAGGCGCGCTCGCCATCATTGCTGGTGGGAAAGTCGCCACCACTTTGCTTATTTTAGCTTTGCCACTTTTAGATATGGTTGTGGTCATGGGCTGGCGTGCTTATAAATTAAAACGCTCGCCGTTTTTGGGCGATCGTTGGCATTTGCATTTTCGTTTGGTTGACCTGGGCTGGTCTGTGTCGCGGGCCGTTCTAACTGTCTATGTGATTGTGGCGCTTTTTGTGGTCGCGGGCGTATTCGCTTCAAGTTTTGGACGCCTGACCTTGCTGACCTTGCTGACCTTGCTGTATACTATCCCCATGGTTATCGCTTTAGTCAATCAAAAAGGAGGCGTTGGCAAGACCACGACCGCGGTTAATGTCGCGGTTGGTTTGGCTTTGCAGGGCAAAAAAGTTTTG
>CAZHTB010000007.1:0-3229 GCA_964535685.1 uncultured Gammaproteobacteria bacterium | reverse complement strand
CAAAGAGTCCTTTAATCGTCCAATACTCTTGAGTTTTGAAATTTTTTATTTCTTCTTCACGTTCTACGACTAAACGCACGGCGACCGATTGGACCCGGCCAGCGGACAGACCGCGCGCTACTTTTTTCCAGAGAAAAGGGGAGAGCTCATAGCCGACCAGGCGATCCAAAATGCGTCGCGCTTGTTGAGCATCGACGAGGTGTTGTAAAATTTGCCGCGGATGGGCCAGCGCTTCCTCAATGGCCTCTTTAGTAATCTCGTGAAAAACAATCCGCTCCACGGTAGGTGGTTGGTGGTTGGTGGTTGGTGGTTGGCTCTGGTTAAGGCCTAGGGCCTGAACCAGATGCCAAGCGATCGCTTCTCCTTCACGGTCTTCGTCGCTCGCCAGAATGACGCTGTCGGCTTTACCAGCTTCTTTTTTAAGTTCGGTGACGATTTTCTTTTTATCAGTTGGGATAACATATTGCGGCGTGAAGTCATGCTCAAGATCAATCCCCATCTTGCTTTTTGGTAAGTCACGAATATGGCCAAACGAAGACAAGACTTTGAAGCCGCGCCCTAAAAATTTACTAATGGTTTTGGCCTTGGTTGGACTTTCAACAATGATTAGTTTCATATGTATTTAACAAGATAGACGGTTTTGGCGCTTGTGTCAAAGTTAGACCCTGTCATATCTTTGCCCGGGCAGGCTATTAACGATGCCTTTCATTTGCATAAGCGTGAGCGTAGCAGAAATGTCTGACATGTTCAAGTGAGTGAGCAAAACCAGCTCATTGATGTGGCGTTCTTCAGACAAGACGGACCAGAGTTTTGATTCCAGTAAGGACAGCGAGTTCGGCAAGGTCGGCGAGGTCAGACTAGGTTTTTTTTCATTATTATTTTGCCAGTTAAGAGCATTGCAAATATCGTCCGCGCAAGTGACTAGCGTAGCGCCGCGTTGGATTAGGCGATTGGTGCCAGTGTGATTAGGATGTGTGACAGGACCGGGCACGCTTAGGACTTCGCGGTTCCAGTCTAAGGCAAAGGCGGCGGTGGAGAGTGCTCCCGAGCTTTCTGGCGCTTCGATCACCAGCGTGGCTTTGGCGAGACCCGCGATCAGGCGATTGCGTTGCAGAAATAAGTGGGGCAGAGCCGGAGTGGCGAGCGGAAATTCACTTAAGATACCGCCGCCAGTTTCTAGAATATGATGAAATAATTTTTTGTGTTGGGGTGGATAAATTAAGTTGTCTTGCAAACCAAAAGCCACCACCGCTATGGTGTAGCCATTAGCCACCAGAGTTGCTTGGTGCGCGGCCGCGTCTATGCCTTGAGCCAGACCGGAGATGATGGCGACGCCTTGACGAGCGAGCGGCGTTATTAATTCTTTCGTCACTCGTAATCCGTAACTCGTGGCGCGGCGAGTACCGACGACACCCAAGGCCGGACCAAGTGGCGGGAGATTACCCTTGAGATAAAGAAGAAAGGGTGGGTTGGAAATTTCTTTAAGTAAGAGCGGGTAGTCAGGATCATTGAGTGTCAAAAGTCGGATTTCTTTTTCTTGTAATTCTTGCCAGACTTTTTCTGGAAAAGTTTTGGCGCGATGGCTAAGAAATTCTTCAACTAATTCTGGCGTGAATCCAGTTTTTGCCAAGGACGATTCGGATGCCAGCCAGACAGCTTCGGGCGAACCAAAATGGCGCAACAAAAATGGCAAGCGTTTGGGGCCAAATTTAGGAAATGTTCCCAGCGCGGCTAAAAATAATAAATCTCCCCCCATAGTTTAGCTTATAGCTTAAAGCTGTCAGCTTACAGCTAAGATGGTAATGGCTTCTTTAAGTTCATTTAGCCAATCTGGTCCGAGCCATTTGCCCTCTAGACGCAATTTTTTTTCCCCGATTTGCCAGTGATAATTTTTTTCCAATAGTTTGCCAAGACGGGTTAAATCCCAGGCCTGGTTTGACTCTAACACTAAGCGGAGCTCTTTGTCACCCGACGGCGCTTGGCGAGTTTCTGCCTGAACCAACGACAGGCGCGCGGCCTCGGCCAGCTTGCGTAATTCTAGGATATAGAAGAGGTTTTTAATTAGGGGTTGCGCCGTCGCTGGTAGCTGTGGATAACGGGTGAGCAGGCGCCGCCGTTCTTGGTTTAAGGTAGTCAAATCAGGCGCGCGAGCCAGGCGTTGGTACCATTTTAGACGCTCGGTTTCGTCGGAAATATAAAAAGAGGGTAGGCCAAATAGGATAGGGAGATTTAAAGTCACCTCACTGACTGGCTCCGGAGCTTCACCAGTTTTTATTTCTTGCATGGCTTGTTCTAAGAGACGGCCGTACAGAGCGAGGCCGATGGTTTTTACCTGGCCGTGTTGCTCACGGCTTAAGATGCCGCCCATGCCACGGATTTCCAAATCGCGGCGGGCAATTTCAAAACCCGAGCCCAATTCTTGTGCTTCGACCAAAGCTGTTAAGCGGGCTTGCGCTGGGCCGTCCAGTTTTTGCCGGTCATAGAGCAGATAGGCTTGCCCTTGTTTAAGGCCGCGACCAATGCGTCCGCGAATTTGGTAGAGTTGGCTCAAGCCGTATTGCGTGGCGTTTTCTACGATGAGCGTGTTGACGTTGGGTAGATCTAGACCGTTTTCAATAATAGTGGAGCAGACGAGCACATCGATGTCGCCCGCGTCAAATTGTCGCATGACTTCGGCGATGCGATCTTCCGGTAATTGGCCGTGTAAGATCGCGATAACGGGCGCGCGGGTCCTGTCCCCGCCATCGGCGGGGTCACCCGCTGTCTTATTCGTCATCGCGAGGTTGCCATCAGGCGACCGTGGCGATCTCAAAATATCATTCAATCTTTTCGCTACACTCTCGATGGTCTCCACCTTGTTATGCAAATAATAAACTTGTCCGCCGCGCGAGAGTTCTTCGTTGATGGCTTGCACCACTAGTGTTTCAGAAAAGGGAGCGAGGGTAGTTTTAATGGGCAAACGTCCGATGGGTGGCGTTTCAATGACGCTTAACGGGCGAAGTCCGGCCAGAGCCAAATTTAGCGTGCGAGGAATCGGGGTAGCGGACAGAGTCAGAAAGTGGACGGCGGCGCGCAGATTTTTTAATTTTTCTTTTTGCTTCACGCCAGAACGCTGTTCTTCATCAATAATTACCAGACCAAGGGGGGCGGGTTTGTTGTCAGCCGAGAGCTGGCGATGTGTGGCAATAACAATATCAATCTCGCCGGCGTTCAAGTCCCGCGTTACTCG
>CAZHTB010000006.1:0-2980 GCA_964535685.1 uncultured Gammaproteobacteria bacterium | reverse complement strand
TTTTTTCGTCCAGAGTCAGCTTTTCTTTTGGCACCCATTCCAAGTTTGCTTCGCGAACCGTGAGCCCGCAACCTTCAGCCTTTTCTTTAAGGGTTTGTAATTTCTCAAGGGGGCCATAAATAATGAGACCAGCTGGAGTGCTGACAATGTCTTCAACTCCCGCATCAATAAGTTCAAGTTGTTGGTTGTCAGTTATGGTTGTAGGTTGGCAGTACACTGCCGCCATTTTTTTAAACTGCCAAGCAACACTGCCCGCGCTTCCAAGGTTGCCGCCATTTTTCCCGAGAATAGTTTTGATTGCGCCAAGCGCGCGGTTAGTGTTGTCGGTTAAAACTTCAATCATCAAGGCCGCGCCGCCCGGGCCAAAGCCTTCGTAAGTCGCAGTAACAAGTTGTGCCCCACCAAGTTCACCCAAACCTCGTTTAATCGCGCGGTCAATGTTGTCTTTGGGCATGCTAAAGTCGCGAGCTTTCTCAACTGCCATGCGCAATTTGAAATTGCTATTTTGATCAGCCCCGCCTTCGCGCGCCGCAATGGTGATAAGATTGGCCAGCTTGGTAAAAATAGCGCCGCGTTTGGCGTCAGTAATGGCTTTATGGTGTTTAGTAGTTGCCCATTTGGAGTGGCCGGACATACCTTTTGAGGTTTTAGGTACTAGGTTATAGGTTCTAGGGTATCACATTTTAGAGACCGTTGCCATAATAAAATTTTTCCAGTATTCTAATAACGTCATAGGTACCTAAAACCTAATATCTAGTACCTAATACCTAACCATGTCCTTAACCAAAAAAATCGCGCACAACACCGCTATCCAGATTGTCGGCAAGGCCAGCAGTAATTTTTTGGGCGTGGTGGCCATCGCTTTAATGACTCGCACGCTTGGGCCCGAAGGATTTGGAGGCTATACGGCCGCGGCCTCATTTTTACAATTTTTTGCCGCTCTGGTGGACGGCGGTTTGAACGTGCTCGCCGGACAAATGCTGGGCGAGATCTTAGATACTGATCCGGAAAAAATATCGAAAGAGAATCGTCTTTTGGGTACAATGATGCGGGTTCGTATCGTTATGGCTATAGTTTTATATGGAGTGTCCATTGGTTTTTCGTATCTCTTTCCGTATGACGCGACTATTCGCGGCGGCATCGCGCTTTTGACTATCGGATTTGTTTTTATCTCGCTCCAGCAGTTGATTCAGGGTTTGTTTCAGCGCGAAATGCAAATGCAGCATGTCATGTGGGCGGAAAATTTGGCGCGGACAGTATTTTTGATTGGCATGGTGGTATTATTTTGGCAGCATGGCGGATTGATGGCGGCGCTGGCCGTCGCCGTTATTGGACACGTGGTTAATTTTTGGTGGCTCTGGCTTAAAACCAAACAACTGCTACCCGGGCATTTTGAATTTGACCGGACGCTCCTGCCAGAAATTTGGCATCGCACTTGGCCGCTTGGTCTTTCGCTTTTATTTAATTTGATTTATTGGAAAGCTGATGCCCTGATTATGTCTTGGTCGCGGCCGATGGCTGAGGTCGGACTGTATGGCGCGGCTTATCGTGTGCTTGAAGTTATGGTCCAGTTGCCATTGTTATTTGCTGGTTTGGTGTTGCCGATTTTGTCCGGAGCTTGGGCGCTTGGAGACCAGGAACGTTTTAAGCGCATGTTGCAGAAGTCATTGGACATTTTGTTATTAGCGGGCTTGCCGTTGTTTGTTGGTACATTATTTGTGTCGCGCGAAGTTATGCGAGTACTGGCTGGAGCAGATTTCATAGCCGCCGGGGATCCCTTGAGGGTATTGATGCTGGCCAATCTTATGATTTTTGTGGGCAGTTTATTGACCCATGCCGTCGTGGCGCTCCAAGAACAACGGCGTATGTTGAAATTTTATGGTATTACTGCGATTCTCTCGCTCATTGGTTATTGGTTATTGATTCCTCGATTCGGCATGATCGCGGCCGCGTGGCTCACCGTCATGTCCGAAGCCTTGATTGTGTTTAGCTCATGGTGGAGCGTGCGGCGAGTGACTGGTTTTCAATTTAGTTTTGGTCGGATTGGTCGGATTGCGCTGGCGACTTTTATTATGGCTTTATTTTTATGGTGGGGTCAGGATTTTAATTTTTGGATTCAACTTTTTGGCGCAGTCGCGGTCTACGGCGCGGCGGCGTTTGTTTTTCAGGCTGTTGAGCCGGGAGTGGTCAGAGAGGTGATAGGGTGATTGACACTAAAACCATGTCGGAGTAATATCCAACCGAAACCAGTTCTTGCGACAAGGAGGAGGTGAAGATGGCACAAGGAGAGAAAGCGTCGCCCATTATCCTCGTGATCCCGGCTGCGGCCAGCGCGTGCGAGAAGCAAGAGCTCTTGCGCACGGCAGGACTCAGGGGGATGGCGCTGACTGTGGCTAAGGAT
This sequence comes from uncultured Gammaproteobacteria bacterium, assembly GCA_964535685.1. Lineage (GTDB taxonomy): Bacteria > Patescibacteriota > Patescibacteriia > CAZHTB01 > CAZHTB01 > CAZHTB01. The sequence goes on along the minus strand of CAZHTB010000006.1, from coordinate 579 downwards.
GAGCTCGGCTTGCCGCTGTCGCCCTGGGAGAAGTCGGCTCTGGCTACCACGCCTACCGGCACTCGCGACAACGCCCGCGCCCTTGCCCAGGCGAGGCTGACCCAAGCTGTCGGCCGAGCCTAGGCGTTTCATCGGAGGGGTTTTGCGGCAGCTCGCACGCTGTCGCCTTTTTTTAAAAAAGATATGCTGACTTCAGATTTTGATTATCATTTACCAAAAGAATTAATCGCTCAAGAGCCAACTTCGCCTCGGGATCATTGTCGTTTGATGGTGCTTAATCGTCAGCACGAGTCTGTAGAGTCGCGGCATTTTTTTGATTTACCGGAATATTTAAAATCCGGTGATGTGTTAGTGGTGAATAATTCCAAAGTGTTTAAGGCGCGGTTGATGGTGGAGCCCGTCTCACCTGTAGTGAGCCGAGGCAGGGGAGAATTATTTTTATTGCGGCCAGCTGGAATCCCCCACCTAGCCTCCCCCTTTGTGAAAGAGGGAGGAAAATTTCTCTCCTCTGCCGTGCAGGGGGGAGACAAAGAGGGGGGACATGTATGGCAAGCGCTGGCCAAGCCGGGGAAGAAGTTT
>CAZHTB010000005.1:0-21094 GCA_964535685.1 uncultured Gammaproteobacteria bacterium | reverse complement strand
CTTTCAAAAAAGAAACGATCGTACTTGACTCCCCAATTTTTGTAAATTTCCTGAAAATCCCCAAGACACCACTGGCGGGTTTCTTGGTACAATTTTTCCCAAGACGCGTCATGGGCGTAAATCTTTTTATTGACCTCACGAATTTCTTGTTTGGCATTCTCGTCGGCTTCGAAAGCAGTGTTGCCACGCACATAAAGCGAGGCCAGCCAAGCTGATTTGCGGTCGGACGGGATTTTTTCGCCAAATTTTTTAAGCGCCCAAAGACACTTGGCCACATGCGGCCCAATATCGCCCTGGTAATTAGCGCGCACAACTTTTTCGCCAACGGCTTCCAGTAAACGACAGAGCGACTCGCCAAGACTGATATTGCGCAGGTGTCCGAAATGCACGGCCTTATGCGTGTTAGCGTGAAAAAACTCTACCATGACCGGAGCGTGATTATTTTTTTCTTGCGCCATAACCTGGCCGGCGTTTTCAAGTGCCACCTTCGCCAACACCCCATCTTTAAAAAAGAAATTAACAAACGGGCCGACCGCTTCAACTCGCGCAATGACTGAATCTGATTGTATGGCTGCGGCAATTTCGTTAGCCACCACGTTCGGCGCCACTTTTTTTATTTTAGCTAAAACAAAACAGGGCAAGGCGATATCGCCACGCCCCACCTCGGTTGGAATCGTGAGGAGCACTCGCGCATTTGATATCCCCCGTTGCTCCAATACTTTTACAATATGATCAAAAAAAATTTTCATGCTACATGTTTCATGCTTCATGAATGAACGAGTGTGCCAATCTTCTCCCCTCGTACCGCTTTCAAGAGCGAGCCCTTGGCGTAACGAAACACTAAAATTGGAATCTTGGTTTCTTGACAGAGCGAGAAAGCCGCCGCGTCCATAACTTTCAATTTTTCCTTGAGCGCTTGATTGAAAGTCAGCGACTCATATTTTTTGGCATCACTATGCATCATCGGATCTTTGTCGTACACCCCATCAACTTTAGTGGCTTTCAAAACTGCGTCTGCTTCAGCTTCGGCCGCGCGCACCGCGACCGCGGTGTCCGTACTAAAATAAGGATTGCCTGTTCCGCCGCCTAAAATTACTACTTTGCCGCGAGCCAGCGCGTCATTCATGCGTTCGGCCGTGTACTCTTCAATGGCTTGAGGTACCCGAAGCGCGGATAAACCCAAAACCGGAATTTCTTCAATCTGACAAAGCGTACGAAGTGCCAGCGCGTTCATGACAGTGCCGAGCATGCCCATATAATCAGCAGTCACTTGGTCAACTTGAATATGTCGATGCTCCCGACCGCGAAAAAAGTTACCGGCGCCCACGACGACCGCTACTTCACAACCAACTTCAACAATAGTCTTAATCTCGTTCACCATGGCTCTAGCTACCGCAAAATCAATCCCGCCCCACTGCTTGCCTTGGAGCATTTCGCCCGAGAGTTTGAGCACGACTCGTTTGTATTTTAGCTTAGACATAGGTGTACTGGATCCCCACCTTCGCGGGGATGACAGAGAGTGCGGGTGGCGCGGCGACGGGGACCCCACGGGGCGCAGTCAAGACGAGCACCGATGGGGTGAGAGCCGCGACAGGACCCGCGCCCCCTATAATGTGTATCTCGTAAACGCCGTCACGCGGATATTCTCGCCGATTTTGGCGATAACCTGCACAATCATATCCTCTACTGTCATTTTATCATCTTTAATAGAAGCCTGTCTATAAAGGCAAACCTCGGAGTAGAATTTCTGCAATTTGCCTCCAATAATCTTGTCCTGCACGGCAGCGGGCTTGCCCTCGCCAGTCAACTGTTCGCGATAAATTTCTTTTTCTTTTTCAATGACCGCGGCCGGCACATCTTCTGGCTTTAAGTACTGCGGATTCATGGCCGCGATTTGCAAAGCGATATCTTTGGCTAGTTGTTGGAATTCAGGATTGCGCGCGACGAAATCGGTTTCACAAACCAACTTGACCAAGACGCCAAGTTTCGCGCCTGGGTGGATATAGGCCTCAACTACGCCCTCTCCAGTCGCCCGATCTTGTTTTTTGAGCGCGACTTTGGCGCTGGCTTTGCGCAATTCTTCAACAGCTTTGTTAATGTCACCACCAGCCTCTTCTAGAGCTTTACGACAGTCCATCATACCGGCGCCAGTCAGGTCGCGAAGTTGTTTAACGAGTTGTGCGGAGATGTCCATAGAATTAAACAGCGGGTTTTTCTACAGCTACTGCTTGAGCAAGCGCGGCGGCGGCTTTAGCCACACTTTCCTGCTTGCCCTCGCGAGCTGCTTCAGCCATCAAGCGCGTAATCATGTCAATTGATTTGATACCATCGTCATTGGCCGGAATTGGGTAAGTAATATGAGTGGGGTTGATGTTGGAATCACAAATTGCAATGACCGGCACGCCCGTCTTGATCGCTTCGCGCAAAGCGGTTTTTTCTTCTTTGACGCCAACCAAAAACATGGCCTGTGGTAACTTGTTCATGGTCCGAATACCGCCAACTAAAGTTGTCAATCGTTCAATCTCGCGATCAAAATCAAGCTGTTCTTTTTTCGTGTACTTAGCGCGATCACCAGTGTCGCGATCTTTTTCCAAAGTGTCTAACTTTTTTATCAACGCGGCAATCACCGGCAAGTTAGTAAACGTTCCGCCGAGCCAGCGATTGTCAACATACGGCAGACCGGCTTCCAGCGCGTATTTACGCACGGCTGGCGCGGCTTGAGCTTTTGTCCCAACAAACAAAACAACGCCACCGCTGGCGGTGACGCCCTTAACGAAAGACCTGGCGCGCTCTAAAGCAACCTGGGTTTTTTCTAAATCCAGAATGTGGACATCCTGACGAGCGCCGTAAATATATTGGCGCATCTTGGGGTACCAGCGGGACGTTTTGTGCCCGAAATGAACCCCGGCTTCCAGGAGTTCCTGGAGACTTGGTATCTTGCTCATAGACTTATCCTTTTAGACATCTCCACCGCGACCCGGCTAGCGCAGCTTCCAACTTCTAGCTCCCAACTTCCAGCCAAGGAAAATTCCTTAAAAAGTTGGTTGCTGGTTGCTAACTGTTGGCAGTTGCGTAAGCGGGAGGAATTAAAAGTGCGGTAGAGGTTAAGATGTGCGGAAGTCTAACAGAAAAACTATTGGTTGGCAAGAGCACTATTGACCGCGCAAAGAAACAGGTCAACTCATTTATCCACCCCGCTAAATAACATACCCCAGCACCTAAGCTCAAAGTAGAAGCTAGTACAACTACGTCTATCTGCGTGGCCCGCCTGCGGCTAGTCATTGTTTAATGTCAATGCAGTGACAAGCTTGGTGCGGGGTTAATAGCTGCCAACTAAATTTTGTTCGTCTATTGACTCCAAAATTTCGGGCCAGCTATTAAAAAAAGGGGCGGCAGAGGTTGGGTGAACCCTTAACCGCCCCGGTACTCCAACGCTAGGTCACGCCGTGCCGCTACCCTTCTGCACCTCCTGACGCTCGAGCTGGGCCAAGGCGGCCTGAAGCCGTACTACGCCTTTGAAAGAATGATCGAGCCACTTGCCTAATTCGACCCGATCATTTGGGGTCAGTCCCCGTAGGGCGACTGCGAGCGTGCTCAAGTCCATCGCGGCAACCGTGAGAAGATCCTCCCACCCCGCCTCGACCATCCGCACCGCCCGTTGCAATTGCTCGTGCCGCAGGAGCACTGCCGCGGACTGACCGTCACTTTCTCGGTGCAAATCGTGCTCAGCGGCGACCAGCAACATGATACGCCGTTGCTCTGTACCGGTTGGTCGCACTGGTTGGGCCACTACTGCCGCCACCATCTTTCGCTGGACTGACGGAGGGGCTCGCAGGTTCCTAATTAGTCGAACCGCTTCATGGCCGTCGACCTTCTTCTCCTCCACTGCCGTCTGAACCACCTGATCAGTAGAGAGCAAACCCAGACGCATCGACACCTGGAATGAGCTCACTTGAAACTGCTCGGCGATCTTGGCTTGTGTAAACCCCTGGTCGCGCCAGGCGGCGAAAGCACGAGCTTCTTCGAGCGGCTTCAAATCCCGGCGATGGATGTTCTCTGTTAGAACGATCCAGCGCATCACTCGCTCAAAATGCTCCGGCCGAGTCAGCCGGCGTACTGTCGACAAGATACGCTCACGGCTCGAAACCTGATAGGCTCGCCAGCGCGAGTGTCCTGCGCCGATATAGTACACCGTCTCGGATTGGCCCGGCACCTCGATGACGGCGATAGGATGAATCAGTACACCCTGGTCAATGGAATCGGCCAGCTCTCCAACGCTGCCGTATGTCATTTCCTGCCGTGGTTGAAAAGGATTAGGACAAAGCGTTGGCACCGGCATCTCCCTAAGTACGGGAGGGCCGAGGCAGTCAACAATCTTCACGACCTCTTCGCTTTTCATGCCGTCCTCCCAGGTTGGCAAACTCCGGGACATTGTACTCCACCCTCCCCCAGCAAGTCAAACAATTAAAAAGGGGGCGGAAGGAGAGGAGAACTCCAAACGCGCCCCATGTACTGCTCCGCTTTGGCCGCGCGGTGCGGCTAGGCGGCGGCTTTCGCCATCTCGACGGCGAACTCCTCCATCTCGGCGACGCGGACCGTCTCGGGCTTGGTCGGCTTGAAGATGCCGACGTAGCCGTCGATGCGATTCTTGTCGGCGATGAAGACTAGGGCGAGATGGCCGTACGACACGCCGTCGATCAGGAGCTGGCCGTCCACGGCGCCCACCGTCTTGTGCTGGGCATAGACGAGGTTGGACCAGGAGAAGCGACACGGCTTGCCGTCGTCGCCCACCTTGATCTTCCCGTCCGCGTCCAGCACGATGGCCCCGACCAGGCGGCCGTCACGATCCACCCCGCAGTCGCGGAGCTTGATCCCGAGCGTCGGTTCCTGCACGACCATGCCGGCGCCGTACGGGTTGCCGTCGGTCGTGTACAAGAAAAACCGCCGCTTGCCCGTGCCGTCCAACGGGTTGAAGTGGATCAGGTCGGTCTTGCCACCCACGTTGACGCGCGTGAGACCGATCTTCCATCCGCCACGACCCAAAACCTCCGCCGAATCACCCACGGCCAGTTTCGCCAGGGCCGCCGCCACTTCGCTGCTCACTTCCTGGTTCACCGACATCTTGCACCTCTGGACATTGTCCAGTGATGCCCGTACCCCGCCTCGAGCGGAGCACTACGAGCTGTGTGTCACCTCGGCCTCGAGCCGAGCGGCGCTTTGCCTCTGGTAGCGTTGCCAAAGGTATAGCGCAGAAAACGAGTGCTGATCGTCCAGTTCACGGAGCCGGTCCAATTCATTTGGCTCCACCAAACGCGGACGATGCACGCCGCATCGCTTGGGCGGCGCGACCGCGGTTGTGGTTTCGAGTAGGTATACTCTGCAACCATTGCCCGCTTTGCGACCGGAATCCTCGGCTGGTTGCCCGAGCAGTACCGGCGCAAACGAACTAAAGGTTGCTACCCACTCTTGTCCCACTTCGCGGTTAAGGATACTTCGAACTTCTGCTGCCGGGTCGCCTACGGCTGACTCTTCAATCCAGCCGCGCGGAATTTCCATGGTCCACTTGCCAAGGGTCGGCCGATGCTGGCGAACCAACACCATTTTCCCATTGACCACGAGGATCACGATCGCGGCCGGGGCATTAAACTCCATCGCGTAGGTGCCTTGGGAACCATCGGGCTTGATGGTCTTGAAGAGAACGTAGACAAACGAACGCCAGAGTTCGTTGTACACGCTCTCTACCCCGACGATTTCAAACTCACCCTTGCTCTGCATGCCCAACCGCTTTATGTCCCACAACGGCAACCCATAGCGCGCAAAAATCCGATTCACCTCCTTCAGCACCTGCAAACGATCTACTCGTTCCGGTGCTTGTTGCATGAAAACCTCCCTCTCGGCCTCGAGCCGAGCTTAGGTTGGTATGCGCTTGGTTTATCACACTTTTTTCTAAAAGTCAAGCTCAAAAACGGCAAGCTCAACAAGTAATTGCAACACTTGACGTACACCCAATCGTCTGGTAAACTACGCACATTCATTAGTCATATTTTATGAAAGACAAAATCCATCCAACCTATTATAAAGAAGCTAAGGTCGTTTGCGCTTGCGGCCATAAGTTTGTGACTGGTTCAACGGTGGAAGAAATCCACACGGAAATCTGCTCCAAGTGCCATCCTTTTTATACTGGCAAACAAAAATTGGTTGACACCGCCCGCCGCGTAGAAAAGTTTGAAGAAAAAGTCTCCAAGCAAGCTTCTGCCGCGGCCGCTCGCAAAGGCAAGAAGGCTAAAACAGCCAAATCAGCCGCGCGCAAAGCTGCCAAGGCCGACAAATTGGTTGAAAAGTAGCTAGACATTTTTCAAAAGCCGTGGGACAATAGACCCAGGGCTTTTTGATTTTATGATTAATCCAAACGAACTACGAAAAAAACTAACCCGCTTTCAAGAATTGAAAGATCTTTTATCATCTCAAGAAGTGGCGGCGAACCCCCAGCGAATTAAGGGCTTGGGACAGGAATACAACGAACTCGCACCACTCGCGCAAACCATTGAACGCTACTTGGAAGTTGACCGCGCGCTCGCCGAAGCCAAGAGCACGATTGAAAACGAAGAGACCGACACCGAACTTTTGGAATTAGCCACTGAAGAGTCGGCTAATTTAGGCGTGCAAAAAGAAACCTTGGAGCAGGAACTTGAAGAAGCTTTGGCGCCGATTGACCCTTTTGATCAGCGTGATACCATTGTGGAAATTCGTGCCGGTGTGGGTGGAGATGAAGCCGAACTTTTTGCCAGCGAACTATTTCGCATGTACGCGCGCTTTGCCGAACGCCAAGGCTGGCAAACCAAACTCATTACCTCCAATGTGGCGGACTTGGGCGGCATCAAAGAAGTCACGTTTGAAATGACCGGCCATAAAGTTTATTCCCACATGAAATTTGAAAGCGGCGTGCATCGGGTTCAGCGCGTACCGGCCACGGAAAAATCCGGCCGCGTGCATACCTCAACCGCGACCGTGGCGGTTGTGCCCAAAGCCGAAGAAGTTGACCTGGTGATTGAACCCAAAGATATTAAAATTGAAACCTCAACTTCGCGTGGCGCCGGCGGCCAATCTGTCCAGACGACCTACTCGGCTATTCGTATTACCCATTTACCAACCGGTCTGGTTGTCACCTGTCAAGATGAACGGAGTCAACAGCAAAATCGTTTGCGCGCTCTGCAAGTTTTGCGTTCGCGCCTCCTCGCCAAAAAACAAGAAGAAGAACGGCAAGCCAACAGCGATCTGCGCCGCTCGCAAATCGGCACTGGCGATCGTTCGGAAAAAATTCGCACCTACAACTTCCAGCAAGACCGCGTGACTGATCATCGTATCAAACAAAATTGGCATGAAATTCCCAGCATTATGGACGGCGATATCTTGTCCATCATCCAAGCCCTGCAAAAAGCGGCGCGAGAGAATGCGCTTGGCAGTGGGGAGGAATAGAATTGACCCTAAGTGTCATTGCGAGGAGCCGAAGCGACGTGGCAATCTCCGGAGATCGCCACGTCCCGCCTTAGGCGGGACTCGCGATGACAGTTGTCTATGACCATAAAAAAAATTTTTAAGGATTCCCCTCTCCCCCGAGCCGAAACCCGCGACCTACTCTGCCACGTTATTAAAAAAGATCCGGCCTTTTTATTAGCTCATCCGGAATATAAGTTGACTAAATCACAAGCCAATAAGCTAACGAAGCTAGTGAAGCTAAGAAAGCTCGGCACCCCACTCGCCTATCTCTTAAAGTCCCAGCCCTTTGGAGGGCTTAATTTTTTTGTGGATAAACGCGTCTTAATCCCCCGCCCCGAAACCGAACTGCTCATTGATGAAGCTATAAAACTCGTTACCCGTCACTCGTTACTCGTTACTGCTGTAGATGTTGGCACTGGCTCTGGGGCAATTGCCATTTCCCTAGCACACCATTTTCAAAAAACACCCCAGCACGTAAACATCATTGCCACTGATGTCTCGTCCGCGGCGCTCACAGTGGCTAGAAAAAATGCCAAACTTCACAAACTAGACCGACAAATTAAATTTTTAAAAAGCAACCTACTCGCACCGGTTTTTAAATATCTCCCCAACTCCGGACACTTGATTGTGATTGCCAATCTCCCCTACCTTTCGGAAAAACTTTATCGCGCCAATCCAGAACTCGCTTTTGAACCAAAAAAAGCTTTACTGGCTGGCAAAGACGGGCTTGATTGTTATCGGGAGTTGTTGAGGCAATTAAAACAATGGCGTCATTCAAAAGATGTCATCCCGAGTAAAACCGAGGGATCTCCGAAAAATATAAACGCGCTGACCGGCATGCGCCGGAGATCCTTCACCACGCTGTTAGTGGGGTTCAGGATGACAGTTCTATTGGAAATCTCGCCCGAGCAAAGCACGACCATTAAAAAATTAATCCACCACCACTTCCCCCAAGCCAAGCCGGAAATAAAAAAAGACGCTGCCAAGCGGGACCGAGTCGTTTGGGCAGAATTAAGAAGTAAGAATTAAGAATTAAGAAGACGTTGCGTGTCCTAATTCTTAATTCATTATTCTTAATTCTCAAAAAGACATAGGCAACTCTTTTGGCCGCACTTCAACCCAAATTTTGCCGCGATTGAATTTTAATTCCCGCCCACTTTCATCCGTAAAAACAGTCCGTCCGCCACTGGCTTTTTGCCACAGCGCCGGAATCATCTTGCCGTCTTGAAAAATTTTAGCCTCGCCCTGTCCGGTCGTTTTCATTTGCAAACGTCCAATCGCGTCCAAAACATGCACGGGTAAAAATTGCACAATAATAACATCAGCTCCAATCACATGTCTGGTCTCATCTTCTACAGATGTCGCCCCCTGAAAACGACCGTAACGATTAGTCAAACGATCATAACGCCACTCCACGGTATAGACTCGCTCGTAAAAACGAAGCTGCAAAGGCGGCGTAATTTCGGCGCGCTCGGCTAACGGCGCCGGGTCTTTAAACTGCCAAGACTGGAAAGCTCCTTGAGACGGCCAGGCTAAATCGCGCGCGGCCTGACCCAAAAGATTACTTGAAGTATAAAGATTGTGCGGTGTGGCTCTGGTCAGATCGCGAAAAAAATATTTTCCATTGGGGCCAATCTCATCAAGGTTGCGCACACTCGAATCAGTTCGTAAACGCGACAACGCCTCTGGACTACCGCCAGAATGGATCAAAGCCGCGCCCCACTCGCCTGCCCAATCAATAAAATACGGCCGCGCCGAACGCACCGGACCAATTTTGTCTAATGACGCGCTCGCTGGGAAAAGCGCCAGCAATCTTGGCACACCACCCTCGGCCATGGCTTCATACACAACACTGGCCTCGGCTAAACTGGCTGTTGGCCGCGCTTCTTTGTTGTTGTCAATCATGACTCCGTAGACAAAATGATTGGCATCTTGAGTCGGAACCAAAACACCATCCAGCAATCGCGGGACAGTGGCCACGGGCACCACTTGAGGTTGAGGAACTTGAACAGGTGTGACCACAGTGACACTACGTTGTTGCCAGCGCCACAACAACAAACCGGCGGTGAGCCCACCCAAACCAAACAAACCCACCACTAGAGCCATTATCGCCATCACTTTTCGCCAATTACGTTTCATGGGGTCTATTGTACACCATTCTGAATAAAAAAGGCAAAAATAAAGCCTCCCCGTTGCCAGGGAGACTTTGAAATGTACATTATTTCTTCTTCGGCGCGTCGGCTTTCTTCTCACCTTTCTTATCACCAGCCTCTTCCTCTTCTTCACCGGCTTTCTTGTCTTTCTTTTCAACCTTAGCCTGGCCCTCAATCGCCGCCTTCTCAGCCGCCGCCATATCAGCGGTCGGCGCCACTTCTTCGGCGCGCTGTTCAGTCACGTTAGCCACAATAGTCTCCGGACGATCCAAAACCTGGATGTTAGCCGGTACCACCACGTCCTTAACACTCAAGCGATCGGTAAAAGTTTTTAAAGGACTCAAGTCAACCGTAAGTTCCGGCACCAAATCTTGAGGGAAACAAGACACTTTCAAATGAGGGAGTCCGCGCACTAAAACACCTTTCAAATCTTTGACCGCCAGCGACTCGCCCACAAATTTAAGCGGAATTTCCGCGGTAATCTTTTCATCCGTACGCACCTGATAAAAATCAACATGAATAACATCCCCGCTTAACACATCATTTGAGACATCTTTAACCAATACCGGCACTTTCTTGCCATCTACCACCAAATCAATCAAACTACTTTCCCCGGCTTTGCCGTAGAGCTTGTTAAATAACGGAGCAGCAACCGAAACCAGGATATTTTTAAAACCGTGGCCATAGACCACGCCGGGGATTTCACCAGCTCGACGTAATTTCGTTACTGCCTTACCAGCAATAGTCCGAGTTTTTGCAAGTAATTCAAGTGCCATAAAAAACATTAGATATGAGCTACAGAGTATCATGTCGCCGACTTCCCGTCAAGCCTTACGTACGCTGACGCACAAAACTTTGCAAAACGCCAATCGTGAGCCAGCTACCAATGAGCGAGCTACCACCATAACTTAAAAATGGTAGCGGCACTCCCACCACCGGACTCCAGCCAATATTCATAGCGATATTTAGAGCGGCTTGCATGATAATAAGTCCGGTCAATCCACCAATGCTTAAAGCCATAAAACGATTAGCCGCGTTGGCACCGGCCCACCAGCTCCCCCGCAATAACAAACCAAACAAGATAAACACGACTGCGATACCAACTAATCCCAACTCTTCAGCCAGGGCGGCAAAAACAAAATCAGTCCGCGCGTCTGGTAAAAATTTTAACTGCGTCTGGGTCCCCCGCCCCAAACCCTTACCCAGGAACCCGCCAGAACCAACCGCGATGATGGCCTGACGTACCTGATAACCGCTCCCGAGTGGCGCGCGGCTTGGATTAAAAAAGACCAACACGCGTTCCTTTTGATAAGGCCGCAATAACAATAGCCAAGCGACCAAAGCCACCATGAGCACGCCACCAACTAAAACCGCGACCTGCCGCCAGCGTATGCCACCCAGCCAAACCAAAACCGCCCACACTGTCCATAACAGCATGGCCGAACCCATATCCGGTTGCGCCGCTACCAAAAAAAACGGCACGGCTACATACAACATGCTGGTTAATAACTGCCGCCAACTCGGACTGCCCGCGGTCCAGGTTGCCACTAAACCAGCGACGCCAAGCGCCACAAACACCTTAATAATTTCTACCGGCTGAAATTGTACCGGCCCTAAAGCAAACCAACCCCGCGTGCCATTGACCGTTCGACCGAACAGCAACACCGCGATCAACAACGCCAACACCAAAGCATACCACCAGGCGCGCCCCTCAGACCACACGTGATAATCTTGTTTGCTCACCAGCCAAGCCACCACTAGCGCCACGACCGCGGCAATAAGCTGCCGCCAAAAATATTCTGGCACTGGTTGTTCTCCGGAAAAAGCCAAGCTATATTGCATGGCTAACCCCATAACCGTCAACGCGAGAGCCACTCCCCACCACTCGACCCGTCCTGCCGCACGAAAAAAAATCGGCGACATACTCTAAAGCGCGGCCTCGGTCGTCGCTGGCAGATACGAGGCTGAATCGAGAGTATCGACTACTGGAAAAATTTCAAACGTACTCGGACTACCAATTGGCTCTGACCAACTGACGGTTAATAAACGTTTTTCATGAGATAAAAATTTTTCCACCACCACTTCATTGGCCAGCGCCACGCCGCCACTCGCACTGCGTCCGATCACCACCACCGGTACTGACCACCAGCCAAACGGACTATCATTGGTAAGTAAAAAAATGGCCTGCGAAAAAGGCACGGCTGGCCGATCAGTGAGCGGCGTATGTGCCGGAATAAATTGCACGGTACTGGGGGTAAACTGCGGCGGATTGTACGCGACTGACGGACGCAGTCTCTGCCAATTTGGATACAAAACTATATCAGCGACCCCTGAACCTCCTGGAACTTTTAAACGCAACAAGGCGCGCTTTTCTCCGGGCAATAAAAAAGTCTGTTCAGCGCCAACTACTTCACCATTCAAAGTAAATTGATATGACAAATTTGGCACGTACCAATGCTGATTGGGATTTTCTATTAACGCCACGAGATCAACTGTCCCGGCGGCCGCGGGCACCGCGTAAACTCCAAGCACCTGCAGGGGCCGTGCCGCTTGCGCCGCTTTTACTTCCGGAGGCACGATTGGCGCGGTCACACTGGTTTTCAGTGCGGCATTAAACCGCGGTGTTTCTCGCCAATAGTTGACCAGCCCCACGATTACATACAGCCAAACCAAAACCGTCATTATCAACAACAACCACCAAGCAATCTTGGTCAGCTTGGTAAAATGAGTGACATACCAATAACCCCACTTGAGGTCACGGTCGGATAAATTGTCTGGTGGCGGTGTTAAGGGAGGCATACGAATTTATTATACCATCGCTCACCTAATTAAAAAAGGGCACGGGCATCAAAACAAAAACCAGCAGCTTGCCGCCACCGGTTTCAATGTCTTTTTTAAAGAGTCGCTAATTTCAGTTCATGCCGCTCTACCGTATCGGTTAGTTTTCGTAAAGCATAACCAGTAATTTCACGTTCCTGGTCTAAGCGCTTCAGAATGACCATGACCTTGTCTTGACTGTCAAGAAATTCCTCTCTGGTTATTGTGTCTTCCAGACGCTCTTGGATGGCCTCAAGTATCACCCCATGTTTCTCAAGCTCCAGGCCGTGCTCCTCTAACTTCTGCTCAATACTCCCCAGCCTTTTTCCATGTTCTTTAAGCTGTAAGCCGTGCTCTTTAAGCTGTAAGCCATGTTCTTTAAGCTGTAAGCCGTAGCCTTTAAGCTCCAGGCCGTGTTCACCGAGCTTTTGCTCAATGTTCTCTATCTTTTTCCCCTGCTCCTCAAGTTTTCCCAATATTTTCCCCTCCATACAAATTGTATGTTACGTATTAGATTTTTATTATAGCAAGGATGAAAAATGATGGTCAAGTGGATAAAAATTGCTCAAACAGCACAAAAGCTTTATAATAGAATTAAGAATAAAGAATTAGGAATTAAGGCCACCTTCTTGATTCTTAATTCTTAATTCATAATTCTCAACCTATGTTACAGTCTTCCCAAGACCTCCTTTATATAGTCCTGGCCTTTTGCGTACTGTGGTTTACCATTTTCCTGTGCTGGGCTCTTTACTATGTCATCATGTTTTTGCGCGATGTCCGCAACACGTCTGAAACCATTCGCGACACAGCGCGGGGCATTAAAGACAAAATCAACTCTTTTGGCACAGCCGCCGCGGTTGCCGTCACTGGCCTAACCGAAGCCCTTCACTTTATCCAAGAACATCGCACCAGTAAGTCTTCCAAAGTCAATAGTAAAGATAAAGCTTCTTAGCTTCACTAGCTTCGTTAGCTAATTAGTTTAAGGAACATTTTTCTTGCACTAAAAAGCTAACGAAGCTAACAAGCTAACGAAGCTCAAAATGCCCTTCGTCCATCTCCACACCCACTCGCACTATTCCCTACTCGACGGTTTACCAAAAATCGACGAGCTGATTTCTCGCGCCAAAAAATTTGGCATGACCGCGCTCGCGCTCACTGACCATGGCAACATGTACGGCGCCATTGAATTTTATGAAGCGGCCACGGCTGCCGGCATCAAACCCATCATCGGCATGGAGGCGTACCTGGCCATTAACAAACACACGGACAAGCGTCCAAAATTGGATGACGCGCAATTTCATATCACCTTGTTGGCGCGAAATCTTGAGGGCTACCGCAATTTAATGAAGCTCTCCACTGTGGCTTTTTTGGACGGCTTCTATTATAAGCCGCGCATTGATAAAGATTTACTGCGTCAGTATGGCGCTGGCCTGATCGCACTCTCGGGCTGTCTCAAGGGAGACGTGCCTAGAGCCATTAACGGGAGTGACCTGCCACGCGCTGAACATCTCATTCGTGAATACCAAGATATTTTTGGTAAAGATTGTTTCTTTTTAGAATTACAACACCATCCGGAAATTCCCGAACAGACCTCCATTAATAAAGTCCTGGTTGAGTTGAGTCAAAAAACCGGCGCGCCACTCGTGGCGACACGTGACTTGCATTATCTTGATCGCGACGACAGCGAAGCTCAAGATGTTTCAGTTTGTATCGGTACCGGACGCATCGTCACCGACACGAATCGCCTCAACATGAGCGCGCATGACCTGTCCATGGCCTCGTCCGAACAAATGGCTGAAGCGTTTGCCGATCTGCCCGAAGCTATAGCCAATACCGAGCGCATTGCCGACATGATTGATTTCAAATTAGAACTTGGTAAGTGGCATTTTGCGCAAATCGAATTACCACCAAACACCACGGCCGCCGAATACTTGCACAATTTGGTAAGTCAGGCCTTGTCAAAAAATTTTCCCGATGACCCAGTCGCTATGGCGCGAGTTAATTATGAGTTGGAAATTATTAACGCTAAAGGCTACGCGCCATATTTTTTAGTCGTGTCCGATTTTGTCAACTGGGCACGCGAGCAAGGTATTGTGGTGACGACTAGGGGCTCAGCCGCCGGCTCCATTGTTTCTTTTCTGCTTAACATCACAACCGTCAATCCGCTAACTTTTAAGTTGCCCTTTGAACGTTTTTTAAATCCTTTCCGCCCGAGCCCACCGGATATTGATACTGATTTTGCTGACAACCGCCGCGATGAAGTTATTGCTTATGTCACAAAAAAATATGGCGTGGACCGAGTCGCGCAAATTTGTACGTTCGGAACCATGGCCGCTCGCGCCGCGCTTCGCGATGTTGGTCGGGCGCTTGGCGTCTCCTATAGCATCTGCGATGAGCTGGCCAAAATGATCCCGATGGGGAGCCAAGGCTTTCCCATGACCCTCAAACGCGCCCGCGAGTTGAATCCGGATCTCCAGCGCCGCTATGACAACGAAGACACAGTGCGCCGCATTATAAATCTGGCGGAAAAAATTGAAGGCGGAGCACGCCACGCTTCCGTACACGCCGCCGGTGTGGTCATCAGCCCCACCCCCCTCACTGATTTCACTCCCCTGCAACGTGAAGCTGGCGGCGACAAAATTATCACGCAATACGACATGCATTCAGTGGAGCAAGCCGGACTTCTCAAAATGGACTTTCTGGGCATCCGCAATCTTTCCATCCTCGGTCAGGCGATTAAAATCGTAGCCAAAACCAAAAGTGTAACCATTAAACTGGAAACCATCCCCCTTGACGACCAAACAACTTTTGCTTTGCTAGCGCGCGGAGAAACCATTGGTCTCTTCCAATTGAATGGCACGGGCATGACCAAATATTTAATGGAACTCAAACCAAGCATCATTACCGACATCATGGCCATGGTGGCGCTGTTCCGCCCAGGCCCCATGAACTCTATTCCGGAATTTATTCGCCGCAAACATAATCCTGACCTCATTGAATATATTGACCCCCGCCTCAAAGATATTTTGAACATGTCGTATGGCATCATCACGTATCAGGACGACGTCCTGCTTATTTCTATTCACCTCGCCGGCTACAGTTGGGAAGAAGCGGACAAACTGCGCAGGGCCATGGGCAAAAAAATCCCAGCCGAGATGGCCGCGCAAAAATCTAAATTCTTAGGCGGCTGTGCTAAAAATAATGTCAGCTTGGACAAAGCCGCGGAACTCTGGACACTCATTGAACCATTTGCCGCCTACGGTTTCAACAAAGCTCACGCCGCCTCCTATGGTATTGTCGCCTACCAAACCGCTTACATGAAAGCTAACTTTCCAGGCGAGTACATGACCGCGGTTTTGACAGCTGAGTCAGGCGATAACGAAACCGTGGCCGGCGCCATTGCCGAGTGCCGACGCATGGGCATTGATGTTTTGCCGCCGGAAGTTAATGAAAGTCTGGAAAATTTCGGTTATATCAACGCTAAAGAAATCCGCTTCGGACTGCTCGCTATTAAAAATCTGGGTGAAGATATCGCGCATACTATTATTGAGGAGCGTAAAAAAAATGGCAACTATACTTCACTGGCTGATTTTGTGACGCGCGTCCGCACCCGCAACTTGAATAAAAAATCTTTGGAAGCGCTCATCATGTCCGGCGCCCTGGATAATTTTGGCGAACGCAATCAACTCTTGGAAAACTTGGAAGCCATCACGACCTTTGCCCATGAGACCGGACGGGCGGCCGCGGCTGGGCAACCCTCACTCTTTGGCGGGACCAGCGCCGCATCAAACGAGCTCTATCTTAAAGCCGCGCCAGCGGCCACCAAACAACAAAAACTGCAATGGGAAAAAGAACTCCTCGGTATTTATGTTTCGTCCCATCCACTGCAAGAGTACCACGCGCTCCTCGCTGGCACCACCCACTTGAACCGACTCCCCGAGCTGGTCGGCACCTATCAAGGAAGCGTGGTGGCGGCTGGCCTTGTCACTACCAGTCGTCAAATCACCACTAAAAAAAATGAACTAATGGCCTTCGCGACTTTGGCTGATGAAACCTCGTCAGTGGAACTGGTTTGTTTCCCCGGTGTGTACAAAACCAGCGCCGCGCTCCTCGCTAATGGTAAACTTGTCCTGGTCAAAGGCAAACTTTCAGAAAAAGAAGAGGCTGTAAAAATTTTAGTTGACGCCATTAAAGAAATTACGCCCGAAACAACCGAACCAGAGGTAAAAGAATTCACGAGTGGTACAAAACCTGCTATACTAAAAGAAACCAGCCCGAGCGGACCGTCCGCCATTGGGCTCAAACTCCAGCCTGACTTGTCTCAAGAACGAATGAGTGAGGTAAAAAAATTTTTAAGTGCACAACAGGGACCGCTTAAAGTTTATCTCCTCTACCAAAACGGCACGAGCAAAACCATCGCCACACCCTACACGATTTCCTGGGGTCCAACCGCGCAAACCACACTGGAGCAACTTCTCGGACCCGCCAACATCGTTTGGCCAACGTAAAATATTTTATGGCGAAAAAACACAACTGGGACCATGAGGCGACTTTAAAAATACCAATCTACACATACTTGGCCTCTAGTTTTTTAGGCGCCACCGCTATCCTTTTTTTGGTCGTAGGTTTTTTTGCTATCTCTCGCGGCCGAATTTTTTTAACGCTCAAAACCGAAACCCTACCGGTTGATTTTTCCGTTAATGCTAAAGCCGAACCTGGCACCGGAGAATTATTCGGTCTGGTGCGCGAGGTAACAGTTGACGGACAAGCAAGCGCCCCTGTTCCCCAAAGTACGACCACGGTTGGCAAAGCGCAGGGTCAAGTAACTTTTTTCAACTTAAGCAGTGTCCCACAACCGCTCGTGGCTACCACGCGCTTGCTCTCACCTGACAAAGTGCTGTTTCGCATTACTAAAAATGTGACTGTGCCGGCGCAGGGAAAAATTACGGTGGCCGCGGCCGCTGATCTACCTGGCAAGCAAGGCGAAATCGCGCCAACCACTTTTATTATTCCCGGACTTAAGTCAACGCGCCAAAAAGAAGTCTACGCTAAAAGTGAAGCGCCAATGATAACGACTTCCGAAACCACGAGCGCCGTCAACCAAGAACTGATTGATCAGACCACTAATAAACTCAAAGAAAAACTACTCGACCAAGCTTGGGAAAAAATTCAAGCTCTGCCTAAAACTAGCGACACGAACCGCACGCCGCCGCCTTTTCAAAAAAATCTGCTAGACGCGAAAATAACCAGCCGCAAAATTTCCGCTCCGGTCGGTGCCAAGGTGGCACAAATTTCCGTCACCCTCTCGCTGACTGTCCGCGCGGTCGCGGTTGACCTGGTGCAAATACAAAATTTGGCTTTGCAAAAAATTAAAGAAACCTTACCACAAAGCAAAGCTGTCAGTATTGATCCGGCCTCGTTGACCATTTCTGTTCAGGCGACTTCGCTTGATCCGGAAACCGCCAGTCTCCACGTGCAAGCCAAAACCCAGGCGCAAAGTAAAGCTGACGACCCGGCTTTTGCCAAACAACATTTCCTCGGCTTATCGCCCGAAGCTGTCCAACAATATTTTAAAGAAGTGCCAAGCGTGAAAAAAGCCGACGTCAAGATCTCACCGTTTTGGGTTACCACTATGCCAGCAAACGAAAGTCGGATTAAGGTGTTCTTTTTGAATGCGCTTTAACCTGTAACTTGTAGCCTGTAACCCAAGACGTCATTGCGAGCCCCCCTTTATTGGGGGGCGTGGCAATCTCCACCCGTCTTTCCGGCGAGATTTTTTTCCTTGCACAAAACAATAAGTGTGCTAAGATTTTAATCGGCGCAATTTTCATCAACCCGGGAGGAACCATGTCTGTGGAAATCCCTACTGTTAAACTGGCGGGCTATCTCGCCTGGCGAGCTTCTGGCTCACGCCAGGTGCCGCCCGAGGTCATCCGTGCCTGCCGCGAAGTCAGGGACGGGTTTGAGGACTTGGGTCTCTTGAGTGTCCGCGATCCGCGCGTCGATGACGTGGATCGCGCCCGGTTCATGGACTTGATGGGTCGCTACTACCGTCAGCCGATGGACGTGATCTTGGCAGACGCCCGACCAGACATCGGCTTTCAAGTTGGCGTCATGCCGGAATTCACTGAACGAGCCCGCCCGCACACCAAGCTCATCGCTCGTCTGCCCAAAGGCGAACGACCGCATCTCCACGGCCCCAAAAAAGATGCCAAGCTCCGCTTCTTCCATCGTCTGGGCACACCGCCTGCCCGCACACGCTACAAACTCCTCAACGCCGATCCGGTCGTGCCGGCCGCCTTCCGCGATGAATGGCTGCCGACCATGAACCGCTGGGGCAACACCATGCTCACCGCTACCGAGACCGTGCTGGAGATGTTGGCCCTGGGCTACAGTCTGCCGAGAGACTTCTTCACGCATCTCATGCAGAACGGCCCGCACCTCCTCGCTCCGACCGGCAGCTACCTGGACACGCACGGTCGACTGGGTACCAACCTGGCCCGCTTCCACTACGACTTCAACCTGGTGACCATTCACGGGAAATCAAACTCCCCGGGACTGTTCGCCTGGACGCGTGACTGGAGGCGCTTCCCCGTACGAATACCAGACGGCTGTCTCCTACTTCAGGCTGGTCAACAGATGGCCTACTTGACGGGCGGTCGCGTGCTGGCTGGTTTCCACGAAGTCGTGACTGTCTCGGAAATGGCCGCGTTCATAGCCGCGTCCAGAGCCAAGGGAGTCCGTCCTGTGCGCGTCTCCTCCACGGTCTTCACGCACGTGGCCTCGGATCGGCGTCTCCACCCTCGTGGGCCGTTCGCCACGAAACACGCCGTACGACGCTACCCCAGCATCACGGCCGGACGCTTCGCCCTCCAGGAACTCCGAGCAATCGCCATGAGTCAGTAGGACGCCGCGCTTCAATTCCACAACCCGAACCCGGATATCACGCAACTCCTGGGTTCGGGCTTCTTTTTTTATAATGCATGACAATGATTGACACTAACGGCTATGTCCATTAAACTTGGCCTCAAGTTGTTCTTTGACTTTTGGCGGTTCCCTCGCAGTTAGACTAGAAGGAGGGCAATATGGCAGCTTCCGCAGATGTGCTTCACTACACCGGTGTTCCCCACCATAGTCGCACGTTTCTCTGGCGCCGCGGCCTCAACTGGCTACCACTGGGCTTGAGCTACGCGCTCCTTTACATGGGGCGATACAACCTGACCGTGGCACAAAGTGCGCTCGGCGACAAGCTCATGCCGCTGAGCGACTTCGGCAACATCTTCGCCGTGGGTGCCTGGGTCTACGGCTTGTCGTTCCTGCTAACCGGGCCGCTTACGGATCGTGTCGGCGGTCGGCGCATGATGCTGATCGGTGTGGCCGGAGCTCTTCTGGCGAATTTGGCCATGGGGTTGGTACTCCAAGGTCAGACGTTGTGGAACTGGGACGTCTCGGTCATCAACATCTTTACGGTGCTCTATGCCGTGAACATGCACTTCCAGTCGTATGGCGCCATCGCCATCGTGACGACGAAGGCACCCTGGTTCCATGTGCGTGAGCGCGGCAAATTCTCCAGCATCTTTGGCCTCATGATCTCGGCTGGCATCTACTTCGCCTTTGACTGGGGTCACGCCATCATCAAGGCGACCAGGGCGATCGCTGGGACCGACCTTGGTTTCTGGGCCGGTCTTTTTCAGAAGCTGGCGGGGACTGGGGGTCGCGGCGTAGACGAAAACTGGTGGCTGTTCTACACACCAGCTCTACTACTCGGCGTCGGTTGGACAGCCATGCTTCTTTTGCTCCGCAACACGCCGGGGGAGGCGGGGTTCTCCGATTTCGATACCGGCGAATCCTCGCTCAAGGTTGATGGCGGTCGAGTGGCATTTAGCCGCGTCTTCCAAACGATCTTGAGCCATCCGGTTTTGCTGGTCGTCTGCGGTATTGAGTTCTGCAGTGGCATCCTGCGGAACGGCGTCATGCAATGGTATTACCTGTTTGCTGGAAACGTCGGTTTCAAGAAGACGTTCTTCATCACCGAGAACTGGGGGCTGATGCTGTTTCTCTGCGGCGCCAGCGGTGCCTGGTTGACGGGACATCTTTCCGATTGGTTCTTTCAGTCACGGCGTGGACCCATGGCGGCCATCCTCTATGGTTTGATGGTCGTCTGTGTCATCGGCATGATCACGACACTCGGGCACACCAGTCACTGGCCCATGGGTTTGGCCGCGTTGGGTGTCTCACTTGCGGTCATCGGCGTACACGGCATTCTTTCAGGGACGGCCACGGCCGACTTTGGTGGAAGCAAGAACGCGGGTGCGGCGGTCGGCATAGTGGACGGCCTGGTCTATCTTGGTACCGGCCTGCAGTCGGTGGTGATCGGACACTTGGTGCCGATAGGTGAAGCGGCCAAGGTGGCCAGTAACTGGAGCAACTGGCCGTGGGTGCTTCTGCCAGCCGCGGTCGTGGGGACCATTCTGTCTCTACGTATCTGGCACGCCAAGCCCCGCACGGCAACCGGCCACTAGCCCGTACAATCCCGCGTAGCAAGGAAAATCAATCAACAAGGACGAGTTCGCGGGACTCGTCCGTTTTTTTATTTCCTTGAAAAAACAGCCCACTTCAGGTACAAT
>CAZHTB010000004.1:0-5657 GCA_964535685.1 uncultured Gammaproteobacteria bacterium | reverse complement strand
GGAAGTTAAAGCGCGCTACGGCCTGGAATACGGCTATCCCGAAGAAGCGCTCACAAAAGAAAAACAGCGGCATTTACGCTCGGCTGTTTTTTGTTATCTGCGCGAGCATGGTGGTTTGTCCCAGCCCTGGAGGTTGGATGTAGTGGCGATTACTTGGCAAGAAGGTGGAGAGACGCAGATTGAAGTGATCAAAGACGTCTGGAACTAACTGTCATCCCGCCCCGCCTTTCGCGAGAGGCGGGGGGGGGATCTCCGGTTTATGTATTACGTTTACATTTTAGGCAATCGTTTAAGGACAGTGTTTTATGTTGGGGTAACTAATAATCTTACTCGTAGATTATACGAGCATAAAGAAAAATCGATTCCCGGTTTTACGGAACGTTATCAAATAAATGAGCTATTGGCTTTTGAGCAGTATGGTTCTATATATGAAGCCATTAGTCGTGAGAAAGAGATTAAGGGTTGGCGCAGAGAAAAGAAGTTTGCTCTTATTCTAAAGCAGAATCCAGTCTTCAGTGATTTGTCCCCATTGGTTTCCGGAGATCCCTCGCCCCTAGGCTCGGGATGACAGACGGTGGGCTCTCCTTGCGTACTTATAAACCCTATGCTATACTCCTGGTATACCAGTCAGATTGAGACTGGTTTTAATTATATCTAAATGCTTTAGTGTTCAGTAGAGATTGCCACATCCCGCTTGTAAGCGGGACTCGCAATGACAACTAAACACTAATCGCTATTCGCTAAACGCTAATGTATGTCTTCTCCTATCTACAGCGCGATCAAACAAATCTGCGACGAAAAAGGCATCTCGGTTGAGTCAGTCGTGGCGACAATTGAGATGGCTCTGGCCGCCGCTTACCGCAAAGATTTCGGTTTAAAAAATCAGAATATCAAAGTTGAATTTGACGCCAAGACCGGCGGCTCGCGAATTTTTGATGTCAAAACCGTCGTGGAAGACGAGCTTAAGGTCGCGTGGGAAAAAGAAACAGCCGAACGCGAAGCTGCCAAAGCAGCTGGCGTAGAACTGCCGCCGGTGGCTTATTTGCCAGTAGTGGACGGTGTGGTTAGTGTTGAGGCCGAGAAGCGTTACAATCCGCGCACTGATCTAACCGTGACCGAGGCGCAAGAATTAAAATCCGGAGCGCAAGTTGGCGAGGAAATTAAAACTGAAATGGAAACGCCAAGCGATTATGGCCGTATGGCCGCGCAAACTGCCAAGCAAGTTATTATTCAGCGATTGCGCGAAGCCGAGCGCACTGTTCAGTACGATGATTTTAAACAAAAAGAAGGTACGATGGTAACCGGCGTAGTCCAACGCGTGGAAGGCCGCGTGGCTTTGGTTGATTTTGGCGCCATCACTGCTATTTTGCCGCCCCAAGAACAAATTGATCGTGAGCGCTATATGCCCGGCCAACGGCTTAAGGTTTACGTGGTTTCGGTTAATCAATCGTCCAAAGGGCCAGAAGTAATTGTGTCGCGTACCTCGGCGGAAATTGTGCGCCAGTTGTTTGTCAGTGAAGTACCGGAAGTGGGTTCTGGCTCGGTAGAAATTAAAGCCATTGCGCGTGAGGCTGGCGGTCGCACGAAAATTGCCGTGGCCACGAGCGACCCGGACATTGACCCGATTGGTTCATGTGTGGGTCAGCGTGGTACTAGAGTACAAACTATTATTGCGGAATTGGGTGGTGAAAAAATTGACATTATTCAGTTTGAAAATGATGCCGCTCCTTTTATTACTCGCGCTTTGTCGCCAGCTAAAGTTTTGAGCGTGGAGTTGAACGAAACCGAGCACTCGGCTTTAGTGGTCGTGGCGCCGGATCAGTTGTCGCTCGCGATCGGCAAGCAAGGACAAAATGTTCGGCTGGCCTCCAAGCTCACCGGTTGGCGTTTGGACATTCGTCCGAGTGAGGAGGTGGCACCAGAGGTCACGGAATCAGGCGAGCAAGCTTAATTTACTTACTAGCTTAATTTACCAAAACAACTATGAGTCCGATTATCTTTGCTGTTCTTTGTTCGTTGGTCGCGTTAGGTTACGGTTACTATGTCAGTCGCCAGATTATGGCTATGCCGGCCGGTGAGGGAAAAATGATTGGCGTAGCGCATGCCATTCAAGAAGGCGCGAAAGCTTTTTTAAATCGTCAATATCGGACAGTTGCCGGAGTCGCCATTATTCTGGCGATTATTCTGGCCTTAACCTTTGGCTGGAAAGTGACGGTGGGTTTTATTTTGGGAGCAATTTTGTCCGCTCTGGCTGGTTATATTGGTATGTATTTGTCCGTGCGGGCGAACGTGCGAACGGCCGAGGCGGCCAAGCGTGGTATTGACGCGGCGTTGGACGTGGCAGTGAAGGGCGGCACGGTGACTGGTCTGATGGTGGTGGGGTTGGGATTGCTTGGGGTAGCGGTCTATTACGCTTTGACCAAAGATTTGCAAGCGTTGATTGGTTTGGGTTTTGGCGGCAGTTTGATTTCAGTATTCGCGCGTTTGGGCGGTGGAATTTTTACCAAAGCCGCTGACGTGGGTGGCGACTTGGTGGGAAAAGTTGAAGCTGGTATTCCGGAAGATGACGCGCGCAATCCAGCCACGATCGCGGACGCGGTCGGCGACAATGTTGGCGACTGCGCGGGCATGGCGGCTGATTTGTTTGAGACTTATGTTGTGACCATGGTGGCCGCGATGTTGCTCGGTAATTTATTATTTAGTTCGACAACAGCTGGCACCATGTATCCGTTGGTTTTGGGCGGCTTGGCTGTGCTCGCTTCCATTGCCGGCACCTTCTTCATTAAACTTGGGCAAGACAAGACAGCGATTATGGGCGCGCTTTATAAAGGTTTAATTGTGGCAGGCGGTCTCGCGGCCGTGGCTTTTTATTTTGTCAGCCGATTTTACGCAGCTGATTTCAATCTGTCGGTTGGCGCGTTGTTTGGTTGCGCAGCTGTCGGTCTGGTGGTCGCGGGCTTGATGGTTTTGATTACGGAATTTTATACTTCTACCAAATACAGTCCGGTGCGCCATATTGCCGCGGCTTCAGAAACCGGACATGGTACCAACATTATTGCCGGGCTCGCGGTTGGCATGCGTTCTACCGCTTGGCCGGTCTTGCTTATCGCCGCCGCTTCACTTTTGACTTTTGAATGGGCGGGTTTGTATGGAGTCGCCATTGCCGCGGTTAGCATGTTGTCGCTGACCGGGATTATTGTGGCTATTGATGCTTATGGCCCGATTACGGATAACGCGGGCGGCATTGCCGAGATGGCAGGACTACCCGAAGAAGTGCGCAACATTACTGATCCTCTGGACGCTGTTGGTAACACCACCAAGGCCGTGACCAAGGGCTACGCGATTGCGTCAGCTGGTTTGGCCGCGCTGGTCTTGTTTGCTTCTTACACGCAGGAGTTGTCTAATCGTGGAGTTGAAGCGGTGTTTGATTTATCCAATCCGCGAGTGGTAGTTGGTTTGTTGATCGGCGGACTCTTGCCATATTTGTTTGCCTCACGCGCCATGGAAGCGGTTGGCAAAGCCGCGGGCAAAGTGGTTGAGGAAGTGCGCCGACAGTTTAAAGAAATTCCCGGCATCATGGAAGGCACGGGCAAACCTGATTACGCGCGTTGTGTTGATATTGTAACTAAAGCGGCTTTGCGGGAAATGGTGGTGCCGGCGCTCTTGCCGGTAATCGTGCCGATTTTGGTTGGGCTGTTGTTGGGCAAGCTGGCTCTTGGCGGATTGTTGATGGGCAGTATTGTGACCGGACTTTTTGTGGCTCTGTCTATGACCACTGGCGGTGCGGCCTGGGACAACGCGAAAAAATATATTGAGTCCGGACATTTTGGTGGCAAGAAATCTTTCGCGCACCAAGCCGCAGTCACCGGCGACATGGTTGGTGATCCTTACAAAGATACGGCCGGGCCGGCCATTAACCCCATGATCAAAATTTTGAATATCGTGGCGCTGTTGATTGTGGGTTTGTTGGTGTAAAAATCTGACTTAAAAAAAGAGACCAGTCGCCCGCGATGAGGCGACTGGTTTTTCGTTGAGGCGTCGGGCGGTTCTCTACCGCCGCTTTTTGTCTGCAAGGCGTTGCGCCAGGACGTGGGCCGGGGCCCGGATCTTGCGGCCGCGTTTCATGTCCAGGTATCTGATGCTGGTATGAGCCGGCTTGAGCATGTCGGTCCAACGACGGATGGTGATGAGTAGTCGTTGACCTAGGAGCGCGTCGTTGTCCTGGAATAAACGCTGTTCATCTTCTGGCCGCAGGGAAAATCCGAGCTCGGCCATGAGATCAGAGAACGGTCCGGCCGAGCGAGCCACGCAGAAACCTGTGACGGCGATGAATCCTTTCTCCCCATGGAAGAAAGTGGTGGCGACAGGCGGATTGCTCTTGGCCTGATGAATGCGCACCGCCGTGACTTTGCCTAGCTGGTCCAGTACCGCACGGACTGACTTGGCCGAGCCGCTCGGTGTGCCAATTTCTTTATCTTGTTCAGTTAGAGTGACGACTGGTTGATCCACCACAAACCACCAGCGATGGCGATGTCGCCAGTCTTGCTCATTTGGTTTTTTCATGACGTTTTTCTCCTCCCCGAAGTTGATTAGGAACTATAAGCGAATTTTTTATTTTTGTCAATGGGCGTTTTCTATATGGTTAGACATTGACAGAACAAAGTGACGAGGTATAAGATGCTGGACATTGACCACTCTAGCACTTCGCTCGGAGTGGAACGTCGTGAAACAGAGTAGGGAGGAGGTGTCCGATGACGACGAAGGTGGTGTTGGTGACGATTAAGGCGGGCAACGCGAAGCAGGCCAGTCGGGTGCGTGATGCGTTGAGGCGGTACGGGTACTGCATCCGTACGGTCCAGGCGCCCGAGGACGCGGGGTCCGGCTACATCAAAGGCTCCGAAGGTGTCCTCACGCTCAAGGACGGCCAGACGTTGCGCCTGTTGGCGGACGACACGGCGAGCATCCTCTCCGGGTTCTTCTGGAAGGTCACGGTGGAGTACGAGACGTGCCGCGCGGGAACCTACTGTCGAGTCAGCGATGCCATCGTCAGCCACGAGCGGCTCGCCGCGCCCAGCAACGAGACGGCCGACGGCACCGAGGCCACGGGAACCAACACGGCGACGGACGATCTGCCCCCGGCGGTCGCGGCCAGCTCGGGCGGCAACGGCGACACGCAGCAGGCGGGTGGCAACGACCCCGGCGAGGGCGGTGGCACGCCGGAGCCGATCGGCGAGCCGCCGCCGACCGGCACGGGCGAGACCGGTGGCACGTCCACCCCGCTCCAGTGCGTCGGTGGCGGGGTCAAGTAGCCGGGGCAAGTCCGACCGCATTCGTGAAGTCTACGCGACTTCACCAGGGCGCTTTCGCAAGCAGTATGCGATCGCGCCTGTTTTTTTTGTAAGAGGTTTAAACAAATTTCCCCCGGTGACAAGATTTACAGAGCCATCTTTTCCCTCCACGTTTCATCGTTCTTGGTGACTGACAATGATGACATTTTGGATGATACATCGCTTGTATTCATCGGATCAAAGTTGACTTTTCACCCACAGGGAATGTAGCAGTGCGTTCCACAATAGCTGTTGACGAAGGGACTATCTTACGTGTACGATTATTTTACGTACATTTCCAATCTAGAAAGGAGGAGTGAATAATGCTAC
>CAZHTB010000003.1:0-4787 GCA_964535685.1 uncultured Gammaproteobacteria bacterium | reverse complement strand
CCAAGTAGGCGGGGGTAGCCCGGTTCTTCCTCCCCGAAGAGATGGGCTGTTAGTCCAAGGCCACGAGCGCGCGGGCAGCCGGGCCGTCGACAACGCGTTCACTCCCGACAAGGCCGCAGTCCTTTGTCGGACAGGTCTTGGTTTGACCACTGAAATCGGTCCACTGATGTCCCGCTTCGCAGACCCTGGTGTGGCAGAGGAGGCAGTCTTCCCCGAGGTGTTCTGTTGTTTTATGGCACAGCCAGCAGAAGAATTGACGTCTCGCCGGCGGTCCATTGGCCGGGTGGTACGTACACGTAGGGTAAGTACCTACCGTACAGGCCCCGGCGATGTAGAACTGGCAAATCGTATGCTGAGGACAGGGGGAAGTTACGGGGTCGAAAAGCAGGCGTCCATTTCTCATGATGACCTCGCGAAATGTGGACATTAAAAAACGACCCTCGCTTAGCGGGGGTCGTTTTTGATTGAAAGGAACGAAGGAAAATACCGGTCGCCATCCTCGCGCGAGGATGCTGGTTTGGTCCAGAAGCGATGCAAGGCATATTCCATACACTGTGGCCTATTCTAGCGCACCCAATTTTTTCTGTCAAATTTTTTACGGCGCAATACAGATTATTATTTTGTCGGCCTTGGTGCCCGAGCCTGCCTACCCTGCCTACCGGCAGGCAGGCGGCAAAGGCAGGCGAGCATGGCGTCCCGCCCGGAAAATACCAGCGGCACCGAACGGCGGACTCCCGCGGTCCGCCGGTCTTCAGGACTCAACAACGACTCCCGACCAGATTAGTTCTTTATAACTGGTCGGGAACCAAGCGTCGCTTGTTTCGTCAAATGCCGCAGGAAAATTCCTGGCGGGACGAGCGAGGGTACCAGGCAGTGAGGCGGCACGCTGGGACGCCGAACGTAGAAAAAACAGTAATGCTTCTGTTCTCTTAAAAAATCAAAACAAAAAAAGAACAACCTCGGAGATCCACAGCGCGATGCCGTAGCTCTCCGAGGTCTGTCGTCCTGTTAGCGGGAGCGCTCCCGCTAGGCCTTGCCCGGCTTGCCGACGGGCGCGAGTCCGTCGTTCCGCGACCCGTCCCTGTCGCGGTACGGGCCCTCGTGCACCACCGGCGGGACCGGGAGATTCGCCCTCCTGACCGTGGTCCCGGTCTTGATGTCGTTGCCCGGCGGAGGCGGCGGATCGCCCATGGGCTGGGGCTGGGCCTCGCCCGCGCCTTCACCGCCCATGACCACCAGAACCGTCCCCCTCGAAAGCGTCAGTTCATCGTCATCGTTCGCGAAGTGCATGTTCGTGTCTCCCTCTTTTAGTGCGGGTTCACTGCAGACTACTAGTTGACAGCTCTTAATTGTTAGAGATAACTTCTCTCCCTAACACCTAACAGTTGCCAGCTAAAAGATAATTTAAAAACCGCCCTAGCGAGGCGGCCTTTTGTGAAACAAGATTTAGTAAACCTTACACAAAAGCTCCGCCCCTAAAATCAAGGACGAGGTCCAGACCAATCTTAATAAACAAGCTCGATGTGTACATTTTCATAAGTTATCTACAGTATAGCAAATCCCCACCCGGCCGTCAATATTTACGTCAAACCCCGTCAAGGGCTTGGGGGTAAAAAACGTTAAAAATGGCTAAAATCAAATAAAATATTACAATTCTACTTCTTTAACAACAGAGTTTATGGCAACAAATTTAGCCTCGCCGCCAGCGCGCTCTTTGTATTCAACGGATTCTTGCGCCAAAGTTTTCGCGCTTGTGACCAGCCGTACCGGACAGCCGATCAAATCCGCATTGGCAAATTTTTCTCCGGCCGAAGCGCTCGCGCGATCATCAAACAAAACTTCTACTCCGGCTCTAACTAAATCATTATATAATTTTTCTGCCGCTTCTTCCCCACCTTTCAAAGAAATTAAATGGACCGCAAACGGCGCGACACTCTTCGGCCAGATGATACCACTCTCATCATGACTTGCCTCCACAATCGCGCCAATCAAACGCGTCGTACCAAGGCCGTAACAACCCATGAGCACTTGAATCCTTTTCCCGTCGGCGCCCTGAACTTCCAAATCAAAACTTTCTGAAAATTTAGTACCGAGGTCAAAAATGTTACCGGCCTCAATCCCCTTGCCCGCGTCTTCAACCCGGCCTTTACAGATTAAACAATTTTCGCCCGCGTCCACTTTGTTAAAATGCATGTTGCATTTTTTACAATACACTAAAGCGTCCTCGCCAGCCGGGGTCTTGATTTGGAATTCGTGCGTTAACTTTTTCGTAAAAATACCACCGCCCGCGCCGGTCACCACCGCGTCCAAACCACAACGCTTAAAAATTTTAAGATATGCTTGTTTAGCTTTCTCGTAAAAAGTATCCAAATCTTCCTGGGTGGCATGAAAACTATATAAATCTTTCATGCC
This sequence comes from uncultured Gammaproteobacteria bacterium, assembly GCA_964535685.1. Lineage (GTDB taxonomy): Bacteria > Patescibacteriota > Patescibacteriia > CAZHTB01 > CAZHTB01 > CAZHTB01. The sequence goes on along the minus strand of CAZHTB010000003.1, from coordinate 2,375 downwards.
AAACTCTCGCCCGCGGAGTACTCCGGCTTTAGCCCGAAGTTCATCGCGAAACTTGGTTTGAATTTGATACAAGTAAAGCGGTAGCTCTTTGTAGGAACTAACAAACTTTTTCACGAGTGGCGTAATAACTTCTTCATGAGTAGGACCAAGCGCGTATTCTTTATCGGCCCGCGATTTTACCTTAAACAAGACATCAACCTTGTCCCAGCGGCCAGTCTTATCCCAATTTTCTTTGGGCTGAAGCGCTGGCAACAACAACTCTTGAGCTCCGAGCGCGTTCATTTATTCACGCACAATCTGTTCCACTTTACGCAAGACGCGAAGCCCGAGCGGTAACCAGGAGTATACACCGGCCATTTCCATATCCACAAATCCGGCCTGAATTAACAGACGGCCGTTGGTTGAATCCACGTCTTTGGGGGAATTTTTACTTGGTTGGGGGAAGAGTTTTGAGAGTCTCATATCGTAGAATTAAGAATTAGGAATAAAGAATTAAGGAACCGGATTCGTAATTCATAATTCTTTACTCTTAATTCTAATAATCAGTGTACTAAATTTCCTCAACAGTTTCAATGCCTAGTAAGCGCAGACCCTCGTGCAGGGTCTTGGCCACGGCATACACTAATTGCAAACGAGCGGTGCGAATTTCTGGCGGCGCTTCTAAAACTTTGTGCTGGTGATAAAAAGTATTAAACAGTTGCGCGGTTTCCAAAAGGTAGGCCGCGAGCGTGCTCGGCCGCCGTTCCGCTGCCGCCGCGTTTACTTTGTCGGAAAATTGCAGAAGGTGGCGCAGGAGCGCGCGTTCGGCAGGTTCTTTAAAAGAGGCGGGTGACGCCGGTGCGGGGACCCCAATGAGGAGTCGCAGCCATAAGGCGAGACGACGCAATTGGGGTGCGGAGGCGGCAGGACCCGCCCTCCTTTGAATAGATCTACACCGCGCATAGCTATACAATAAATACGGCCCGGTATCCCCTTCAAACTGGAGCGCGGCTTTTTCATCAAAGACAATTTCTTTATTCGGCTCACTTTTTAGCAGAGAAAATTTAAGCCCTGCTAACGCCACGACCAACGACGTTTTAGCTACCAGCTCCTCACTCCATTCCGCATGACGTTTGGTCGCTTCCTCGGTCGCGAGCGCCACCAATTTATCCATGATATCAAAATACGTAACCACATTCCCCGACCGCGACGACATCTTGCCTTCTGGCAAACGAACCAAGGCATAAACCGCGTGCTCGCTTATTTCCGCCAAGGCAAACTTGCCGCGCTTAAAAATCGCTAACAACTGCTTAAAATAAAGTTCTTGTTCGTGACCGACTAAATGAAGACTACGAGCTAATTCCGGGTATTCCTTATGTTTCAATTCGGCCAGTGCCAAATCTTTAGCCGCGTAAAGTGGCGTGCCATCTCCGGTAATCACCACAATTACTGGCAAACCTTCCAGTTCTAAATTCGCAATAATCGCGCCCTGACTTTTTTCCAGCACACCGCGCTCCAGCAACTGCTCTGCTAATTTCTTACCAGCCTCCTCTACTTCGCTTTCAAAAAAGAAACGATCGTACTTGACTCCCCAATTTTTGTAAATTTCCTGAAAATCCTCAAGACACCACTGGCGGGTTTCTTGGTACAATTTTTCCCAAGACGCGTCATGGGCGTAAATCTTTTTATTGACCTCACGAATTTCTTGTTTGGCATTCTCGTCGGCTTCGGAAGCAGTGTTGCCACGCACATAAAGCGAGGCCAGCCAAGCTGATTTGCGGTCGGACGGGATTTTTTCGCCAAATTTTTTAAGCGCCCAAAGACACTTGGCCACATGCGGCCCGATATCGCCCTGGTAATTCGCGCGCACAACTTTTTCGCCAACGGCTTCCAGTAAACGACAGAGCGACTCGCCAAGACTGATATTGCGCAAATGCCCAAGATGCACGGCCTTATGCGTGTTAGCGTGAAAAAACTCTACCATGACCGGAGCGTGATTAGTTTTTTCTGGCGCCATTACCTGACCAGCGTTTTCAAGCGCCATTTTCGCCAGTACCTCATCCTTAAAAAAGAAATTCACAAACGGGCCGACCGCTTCAACTCGGGCAATAACCGCGTCTGGTTTTATGGTGCCAGCGATTTCCGCCGCAACCATGTTTGGCGCAACCTGTTTTGTTTTAGCTAAAACAAAACAGGGCAAGGCGATATCGCCACGCCCCACCTCTTGGGGAATTACAAGTAATTCTCGCGCGCCCTCAATCCCCTGCTCCTCCAAAATACCGTTAATATGGTATAAAAATTTTTCCATCACAGTTTTAGTAAACTCCAAATCTCAAATTTCAAATCTCAAATAAATCCAAAATACTAAAATACAAACTTTAAAATTTGTGATTTGA
>CAZHTB010000002.1:0-14362 GCA_964535685.1 uncultured Gammaproteobacteria bacterium | reverse complement strand
AAACCGTTGGATTAAACACTCCCCCCAACACTACTCCGATCACAAAAACCACCAGCATGACCCAGTGACAAGTACGATGTAGCGGCATGTCATGCCAGGTTTTGTACCAACCAAAGCGCATGCCTCGCCGATGCCAGCGTTTTAAAGTTTTGCCGTGCAGGTGACGTAAAAAATTCATAAGATGATTACTTAATGATTGGTGCTTTAATTATACCATAAAAGCCAGAACAAACCAAAAGGCCAGTGCCAAGTCGTTTTTAAAGTAGGGAACGTCGACTAGGCCGTGGACGAGAAGGGCGGCGAGGACGGCCACCACCATGTAGCATGTAGCATGTAGCCCACGTAGTTTGTCATCGCGAGTCCCGCTTGCAAGTGGGACGTGGCGATCTCCGGCGTCGTTTAAGATTGCCACGCTCCCTTTTGGTCGCTCGCAATGACATAATAAAATAATCCCCAACCACAAAACCGCAATCAACCCGAGCAACCCGAGCTCCGACCATATATTAAGGAGGAAGTTGTGCGGATACATAAAAATTTCCGTGTAGAGCGCTTTATGATACGGCTTCATGGCGATTTGATACCCGCTTAAACCCGCGCCCAAGAACCAATGATCTTTAAGCATAGGCCAAGTTTCGCGCCAAACGATTTTACGGATGGCCAAAGATTCGCCAACGTTTTGTTGCTGACCAAAAATGTGCGGCTTGGTTGGTTTTAGGTTATAGGTATTAGGTACTAGGTTATAGATAATAAGTATTATAAATATTATTATGGGCAGCCAAACGCGCCAGTGCTTCCTTATATAATATAGACCAGTCACCAACGCCACGGCCGCGAGCCCCAGCATCGCGCCTTTGCTCTGCGCCAACACAACAGCGACCACGCCAGCGATTCCACCCGCAAAACAAAAACCCCTAAACGCTAATCGCTTATCGCTAAACGCTGAAATCGACACAAACGGCGCCAACGCGCTTACCAAAAGCCCCACGGCATTCGGGTACGAATACGGCCCGGTCATGCGTCCGATACTAAACCAATACGGCGGCACGAGAAAACCAGTAAATTTTTGAATAATGATAAGCAAGCCAACCCAGCCAAGTAGGCCAGCCGCGGCCAACAAAAATAAGTCGCGATTTTTTTCTACTCGCACCAGATCACGAATCATGAAAAAAAACAAAACCGGCTCAATAAAATAAACGCGCCAATCTGTCCACGCGCCAAGTTGGTTGGGAGAAATAATGGCGCTAATGGTGGCGGCCACCAAAAGAGGCAGGACCAATGAAACTATGAAACGGGTGGCGCAGCGCTGGGGACCCCACAGGCGCAACCACGGTGAGCACTGTGGGGTGTGCGCTGTGACAGGACCCGCGAATCGTCGTCGTATCGACCACATCAAAATAAGCACGAGCACCATCCCCTCCAACAAATTCGTCGGCCAACCAAAAACAAACAACCGCACTTGGTAGAGCGGCAAAAAGAAAATCGTAAAAGCCACTAGCCAAGGCAAGTAACGCCAGGCGAGGAAAGTGAAACAGGAAAATAAAATTATTAAAATCATATACGTCCGTCATCCTGAGCGAAGCGAAGGATCTCCGGGCTTGCCCCGGCATACGCCGGAGATCCCTCGACTCCCCCGCTCTTCGCAAAGAGCGGGGTCGCTCGGGATGACAATCGCGAACTTCGCTAAGCAACTAAACGGCGCCACTGTTGCCAAACCCGCTCCGATGTATGCCGCTTGGTCGCCTCTATCTTAGCTCGCGCCACAATTTCAATTGCCCGCTCCGGCCGATTGGCCACCTGCACCAAAGCTTGAGTTAGAGAATCAAAATCTGAAGGCTGAAACAACCAGCCGGTTTCTTCAGACGTGATGTATTCTTGATGCACGCCAGTATTACTCGCCACTATCGGAATACCGGCCAATTGCGCTCGCGCCACTGTCCAAGAAAAAGCTGACTCATCCACCCGTGCCACCACAATGGCTTGCGCCCGGGGAAACCACGGCGCGCCATCCGGAAGTGGCGTGACCCAAGAGACACGCCCGTCCACACCCAAAGTCTTGGCGAGCCACAGCAGGTGCTGACGCTCCGGTCCGGCTCCAATCACCACCACCCGAGCCAAAGGTACTAATTCCAACAATTCCGGCAAAGCCTGCAAGACCAAAGAAGTCTGCCACGGACGCGTCAGATCATTGACCACCGCAATAGTCCATTCCGGAATGGTCTCGCGAAAGCGCCAGGGCTGGAGACGAATACCACTTGGATCAATAAGCGGCGTGACCACGGCCGTTTGACATTTCAATTTTCCATAGGTCTCATGAGACAAAGCTCTACTGGGAGCAAATAAGGTGGCCAGCCGCGCTTGCAACCACTGCCACCAGCCGTACGGTTTTTCCACCACTCCCCACAGCACGCTCATGCCAAATAATCGCGCGGGTAGAGTTGCCAACACCTGATCAAGATGTGACCAACAAACAATCACCGGACGTTCTTCACGACGACCTCGTATATGACCAGTTTCACTCGTCAATTTTCCCAGACGAAATTTCACCAGCCACCAAAAATAAACAAAAACATTGTGCGCGGCCAACCAGCCAACCTGGCGAGTAGGCAAACCATGATCGCGGGCTAATTTAAGAACAACCGCATTGGTGCTCATGACCAAAACCGTTTCCCCGCGCTCTTGAAGCAATCGTCCCAGCCCGATTTGCCAAAGTTCCCGCTCCCCGCCCGGGCTTGGTTTATTAAAGGATAGAAAAAGATAAGGTCGCATACTGACAGTTTAGCAGATTGTTAGTAATTGTCATCCTGTCACGATTTTTTAAATAACTTAAGCCCCTGCCACAACAACGTCAACCCCGCCGTACCCGCCGCGACTTTCGGCCAAGGGGTATCTTGTGGGGTTTTAGGTTCTAGATTGTAGGTACTAGACACCGCATTGTCGCCCCGGGCCCCGACCCGAGCCCTGCCTGCCGGCGAGGATGACAACCGGACACTGTCCTCGCTGTCCGTGCTTACTTTACTTAATTTACTTACTTCACTTAATTTACTAACCACCACCGCCCCCTCCGGCTCAAAGCGAAAGCGGCCGGATTTTTCTTTGAGCAGACCTAACAGTTTTACTGTCTGTCCTTTTCCCACCGGCGCTTCTTTAAGAGGAACATAAATCTTGTCACCGTCTTCACTTAACCAAAAACCAAAAGTTGTTTTGCGTGAAACTTCGCCACGCAAAACAAAACGCTGACCAACTAGGTCGTCGGTAAGGTCGCTGGGGGACATGATTTCCAAAGAAGTGTCTGTCATTGCGAGCCTCGCCGCAGGCGTGGGCGTGGCAATCTCCGAAACACTGCTCGTTTTAGAGATCGCCACGTCGGCCGACCCCATGTCGACCTCCTCGCGATGACAGTTCCTATTTTGTGCTACATGTTCCATGCTACCTGCCTTGCCGCCTGCCTGTCCGGTAGGCAGGACAGGCAGACATGCTACAGGAAGTTGCACTTCATTCGGTCTCCCTGGAGTAGCCAACGTACCCCACTGCCACTCGTCGTCAAAACGCGTCCACGATAATTCTGGCTCGGCTTGGTCGTACTTGGTTTCGTCAATAATTTTTCCGTCAGCATTGACTAACTGCACTTTGGCTGAAGCTGGCCAATTCTGCCACGTCTTTTTTATGACCACCCGAAAGTCGCGCGGGCCTAACGTCGGCGCCTCCCAGCCGTCAGGATCAAAACGATAGACAATTTTACTATCCACCTTAATAAGCCAATCAGTCAGCACGACCGGAGCATCGCCATGATTTTCTAACTCGATGAAACTATGGAACTGGCTCCCCCCGCGACGTATGCCTGCCTGTCCGGTAGGCAGGTCGTGGAGGATGACAGCGGGCACAATTTCGCTTAAAAATATTTTTGACTGGCTGGGTTTTACCGGCTCGCGAATATCTTTAAGCGCCCGCGAAATGGCGGCCGTAACCAGTGATCCATTACTCGTTCCGCTTTTGGACACAGTCTTGGGTTGTTCTTTAGCCTCGCCAAGCAAAACAAAATCATGAGCATTGTTGTTGGTGTCGCTCCCCGTTCGTGACAAACTTTGGCCAGCCAGTGGATTAGTAGGGAAGGGCATGCTTTCTACCAACGAACCGCTAATATTCCCCCAACCAACCGCGTCAATAATTTCTCCGGTATCTTCTGATCCGTGACGCAAGGCCACAACATTGTCGTCGGATAAAACTCCGTTCTGGCCTAAATTAATCCAGCGATAATAATCCCCAGCCTCAATTACCAAAGAGCTGGTCCATGATTTTAACGTCGTGTCAGAAATTCCGGTGGCTGTACGTTTTACCAAGCGATAGCCTTTAAGATCAATCGGCCCGCTTCCTGAATTAAATAATTCCACAAAATCTTGCTCGGTTTCGCCGTTAGGGCCGACGGTTTGGACGCGGGTGATCAGTAGATGAGTGAGCGCCACAGTGTCATCCCGACCGACAGCCGCTATTGGCGGCTGGAGTGGAGGGATCTCCGGAACCATTATTTTATTAGATCCCTCGGCTACGCTCGGGATGACAGCCACTGTTGGCATCGCATAACTCCCCCAAACTACCGGGCCAATTTTAAAACCGCCATCACCAACCCGCTGAAGTGTTTCCCCGGTGCCTGGATTTTGTGACAGCAAAGAAACCGCATCCACAACCTCGCCGATATTTTCCGCGCCCTGACGCAGGGTCACCGTGTTGTCATTGGCAATCGTACCACTCGTGGTCGTATCCGGAGCTGGAGTCATGCTCACCAAGGCCGTATTTGCCCAACGATAAAAACCACCGGCTGGAATAACCGCCGATGCCGTCCAGGATTTTAAAGTCGTGTCAGCCGTGCCAGTCGCGGTTCTTTTAACTAACCGATAACCGTTCAAATCAATTGACTGACTTGTGGAATTATACAGTTCCACAACATCGTCTGAAGTCTTACCTGTCCCGCCGGTAATTTGTACTTGAGTAATGACCAGATGATCTGGCGCGGCCCAAGCCACTTTGGCAAAAAATAAAATAAAAAACACAGCTAAACTTGCTGTCCTGGCTGTCCTCGCCAGAAAACTATGTCCCTCCCACATAGATTTAGAATTACGGATTAATTTTAAGTTGTCATTAATTTGTCCACCAATCTATAAAACACCTCGCGGGTTATTTTTACATCTCGTCCGGCTCGGTGAGCTCCGCCATAACTAATCCCAAAATACTGCGCCAAACTTTGCATACTGTAACTGCCAAGCGTCAGTGATCGCCGCGCCCAAGGGAGCGTATCAAACACCGCGTTAGTGAGCCCTGGTAATTGCAAACTTTGCAACTGACGATTAACAAACCGCAAATCAAAATCCACAATATTGTGTCCAACCAAGGTCGCGCCGCGACTAAACTCGGCAAACTCTGGCAAAACCTGATCATGAGAAGCGCCAAACATCATTAAATATCCGGCATCCAAACCATGAATGGCTTGAGACCCTGAATCAATGGGGCCAAGCGGCTTGACCAAACGAGAAAACTCGCCTAAAACTTTACCGTTACGTACTCGCTCTGCGGCAATTTCAATAATGGAGTCTGCCCCGTCGCGATCCAGGCCGGTAGTTTCAATATCAAAAAATACTAGGTCGTTTTGCAGGAGTTGTTTGAGGTCTTCTTGGATAGTCATATAGTTATTTCTGGATTCTATCGCTTCGCTCCAGGGTGACATTACCCTAATCGCTAAACGCCAATCGCTCACCTAAATTAAAAATCCCCTCCCAACAATAGTAAATCAAGCGAGCAAGTAAAGCAAGCCGCTCTAGCCACTAGTTATGCACACATTTTAGCGACGGCGATTTTTTCTACTTCTTCCTCAATCCCTCGGCTAAACGCGCTGGCGAGGCAAAATCATAAACAAATTTTTTCAACAAATCTTGCCAGGCCTTATTTCTTTCCGTGGGCAATTTCTTAATACCTAAATTCGTCAGCGCGCTACGCAAATATTTTGAACGACAAGCTAAAGCTGCCGGCTTTAAAATACCAGTTTCCAAACGACAAGTACTGCGCGGATCATGGCCATGTTTTACCTCAATTCCATCCGGAAAGCTATCGCCATCCGTGTCAGCATTACGTGGATCAGTGTGATATAAAATTTCCTGTTCTTCAGTCAATCCATCACCATCAACATCAGCTGTCGGAGCCGCGGATCTGCCATCAGGTGCCACAGCTGGCACATTATTAACCCCGAGAGCCATAAACTGTCCATTGGCCCCGCCTTCAATTTGCGCCCCCGCACCTGTTTTCACACCCCGCGCCACTATATCCTCGCGGATGCTGGCGTGCGCCAAATCAATATGCAGTAGACGTGCTTTGGGTCGTACCCCCAAATCCGCCACCACCGTATAGGTACGATTAATACCGGCCGGAATGACCATTTCTTTATTATTAAACTGGAACGTGGCCATACTTTGCTCAAACTGCGTCACCACGCCAATCTGTTTATCATCATCAAATAAGCGCACGGCCGTAATGTCGCCGCTCTCTACTGGTAAAAACGGCGTGGGGTCGTCACGATACAGTCGCAAACGAAGCGAGCGCACTTCAATACTGTCCGTACCGGTCGCCGCCACCATAAATTTCAAAAATGATACATTGGCTAAACCGGGTTGAACAGTTGTCGGCGGTGGGGTTACGGTTGATAAGCTAAAAGTCAGACGCGGAATTGATTCTGCCTCGCGAATGGCCGCGGTAATAAAGTCGCGCGTTTCACTAATGGTCTCATTGCCAGCCGCATCACGAGAGCGCACACGATAAAAATATTTGGTGCCGGGGGTGAGTTGCGTCAGCGCGAAATAATGGGTTGGTAAATAAGTGAAATCAGATCTAGCATAACCAAAATTAGTGCTAGTCCCAAACTCCACCATACCTGTGGCGACCTCACTAGTCGTCCAAGACGCAACGGCATCAATAGAGGTCACCCGACTCACTTGCAAAGCAGAAATACCCGGTGGGGTTATATCTTGGGGTAAGACACCGATAACACTGATGGTTTTTTGTAACAAATTATTACCCTCCCCTTGCTCGTCTACTACATTAGAAGCATCAACCTCGGCAAAAATTGGGAAAGCGCCGGCGATGGTGCCCAAATTGCTGTCGGCAAAGCTGTCAATATTTTCCAGACGCCAGACCTGGCCGGGAGCTAACATGCGCTGTTCAGTTGAACGCCAAGCTGACAGCGGTGTTCCAACATTTTTCCAATAAAAATTAATCGTCAGTCCAGCCGGCAAGATAGTAGAGCCCGTGCCATCATTACGGATGGTCACCGCCAAACGAATACGGCTGGTGACTGGCGAGATGGCCACGCTCCCAGGTGCCCAAGAAAAATCAGCTACCACCAAATCCGGCCGAGCAGCCGGCGCGGCCCGAACCTGAGTGGTGTTACCAGCCGCACTACCGCTAACAATTAATTGCTGACCAGATTGTACGCCATGGGCTACTACACTCTGTCCATTTGGCACAACTGCCGCTAACATAACATTGGCACCGGCTGTCACCGTCCCAACCAGCCGCATGGTCACATGTGACCCGGCTATCAGACGCACGTTAGGTAGGGCAAACATCACCGAACCATCATTAGCCAAACTACTGTTCCAAAACTTATTGCCATCAAACAAAGCTAAATTAGTAACGTCAGTCGTCTCGGCTGACATCTCCCCGGCGTCAGTCTTTCGCTTTACTTGAACGCTAACACTATCAACCAAAACATCTTCAGCCGCGGTTGGTTCTAGACTAAATTCCAAAAGCGTTACATTGCTGGTACCAGCTTGGACCACCTGCGCCGCCGGCGTACTAGACGACGTGGCTAAAGTAACCGTCCCCACCGCTGGCGGGTCAGCCCAGGCTACATTGGTAACGAGTAATGAGTAACCGGTAACGAGTACGAGAAGAAAAATTTTAGAACGCATAAAATTTTGTGCTATATGCTACATGCTACATGATTCAAAGTGGATTGACAACCCGCCCCCGCGTCGGTACGATGTAAGCATTATGCACGGTGAACACGGCCCATCAGAACGAGATTTATTACTACCGCCCGAAGAAGCTACTCCGGAGCCAACCGAGGGCGCTGTTTTAGAGACTGAAAAGAATGAGACGGAAACGCTTGACCCGACCGCGGCCGAAGCCATACGTGCATGGGGACGACAATGGCTCACTGAACTTTATAATAAAAAAAGAGTGGGTAAGATAAACCACTTCATTGACGAAGGCGGACAAATTTTTTTTGGCGACAAACCGGAACGATCACAAGAAGTCGACAAGGCTATTGCTAAACTAGCTGACGTCAAAGAAAACGCACTTCCGCTCTCACCAAAATTCCGCCAAGCGGTTTACGTATTTTTTGAAACCATTATAGTTTTCTTCCAAGAAAAACAAGATACGCCAGCAGAAAGAAAAAAACTAGATAGTCTGTCAAGAGCCATGGAAACACGCATCTGGACCACTCCGCCCCTAACTGATTTTTTCACCCCTGAACAACTTCTGATTCTAACAACCAAAATGACACGAACTCCTAGAGACAGGAGATTCGCGTCTGAAATGATTTATGAAACCAAATACCAGTTAGCCCATGCCAGTCAACATGACATTATTAGTATTATCCAAGACATCTCTACATTACCGCCCAATCAAGCTATAGACATCATCCACCAACTGCAAACTTTAGCACTGGCGGCCTACGATGAACGGTTTTTTGACTCTGCGGAAGATGAAGATGAAGTAGAGATTTCAATTACTGCTGGGAAAGAAAACAATCAAACCATCACAATGATTGAAACTATATTAAGCTCTATTAAACAAACGGCGGCTTCCCCCCTTGTTCATTATGCCGCGGAATTAGCCGATAAAAGCGTAGACAATCATGTTAATCATGGGATGGGAGGAATATTGATGGACCCCTACCAAGGAACATCGGGGCGGGCTTGGGAAATTCTTGAAACTACAGGCATGGGCGGAGAAAAAAAAGATATCGAGACGATGCAAAAAGAACACAACTTAAAAAAAATACCCTTGCCTTATGGGCGCGGGTCGCTTTATTATATTGCTGCCGATGCGATCGCTAATTACGACGGTACCGGGATCCCCCGCTATTTTGCAAGTATTCAAAAATCTACCTCTTCTCCATTTCATGATTATGCCTCAATCTCCTCGGACGCAAATCTCAACCCCTTTGCTCAAAGCCAGGACGAAGACCTAGCGCTCTTACTGCAACATCTGCATCGTCCTGAAATGCGCGCCAAAATAGAAGAAGACCTCGGCCTCAAACTCACTGAACTTCCCTTGCGCTCGCAAATTCATCTGTTGCGTTTTTTGGCCGGGCAAGATCGCGCCGGGTTTGACCGTTTACGCGCGGATTTAAAAAAACATCCCAAGCAAAGCGATAAAATTGCCAACGCCTTTTTGGCCTGCGCGGAAGATACCGGCTATGCTGATAACATTCTCAAACTCGCTGAAACGTTAGACCAAAAAACTTTAAAAGCCGTGTTGTCCAAATATCTGGAAATTACCGAGGCGACAAAACACGTCCGCGAATATCTGCGTACAACCTTCCGCGGCAAGGACGTGAGCGAACAACGCATTAACGAAGTCGTACGACGTTTGCTCCATAAAGCCAATGAACTCTTGGTCGCTTTTTCGCAAAAAACAGATCGCGACTCTGAGGAAATACTGGCTAACTTAGAAACCATTAAGACAGAAACTCTGGTTTTTGCCGATACCTTTAAAGCCGTCTCGAGCGAACACGCAATTTCATTCCAAGATATTGAAAATACCGAGCTGACGCAAAAAGATTCATCAACGCTTACGCTGGCAGAGCGACAAACCATGCTAGACGTCTTTGAAAAAAACCGCGCCAACTATCCGGCCGCACTCCTTAAAGAAACCTTAGCTGATTTTGAAAAAGCTCTCGGAAGTACCGGCAAAGAATTTTTTATTCTGCGGCACGGCGGGGAAATCTTGGCCTTTATTCGTTTTGATGAACTAAAAAATGGTAATCTTTACGCCGGCTCGCTTAATGTCCGGCCAGAAACCAAGGGCTCGGCCATCGGCAGTGCCATGTTGCGCGCCACGTTAGACGAAAAAGCTCGCGACCGCGTGATTGAAGCTGTCGCCTATACGCAAATACCCATGGTCGCGCATTATCTCGGGGAGTTTGGTTTTGTGGCCAAAGGACTTGATAGAAATTACGATGGTACTGGCCAGGTATTTTTCAAGCTGGAACGAAATGATCAACAAAATGCCGAGCTTGATAGTCACGCTTGGCCTGACACAAAAATTGTCTCGCCTTCTAAAAAATCCTCTAGAAATATTGTGATCCGCACCTTTGCCAGGCCCGATGACCCGGCGCTGTTTGCGACTTGTGAAAAACTTCTTCAAGACGGCAGCCATATTTTGACGCGCTATATTAAAAATTCCCCAGACAAACAAATTTACCTGGTTTTTGAAAAAACACCACAAGAGCTAGCCCGCGCGGCTTAACTCATAACGCCTCGTTTGCGTTCTTCCTCTTCTTCCGCTGACGGCAGGCCGGCTGTCACAATCTCGGCTGGCCGGCTCTCGCGCCAAGCGTATTCAAACAACGCCCGATGCATTTGATAAATCGTGGGATCAGAAACAATCACCCCAATCATCTGCCCGGCGCGCAAAGTAATATAAGAAATTTTGTTGTCATACATCTGCATGACCGTCTGAAAGGGCGGTATTTTTTCATCCATAAACCGCACCTCGGTCATCTCGACATCCACGGTTTTAAAATGTTTGCGCGCGTACGGAGAATCCAGGGTTAAAATTTTCTTTTTAATCCCGCGCTCGCGGCGCTGTTTTACGTATTCTAAGTTAAAATCTTTAATTTCTTTGGCAATGGCTTCAGAGTCTAAATAAGATAAAATCTCGGTCTTTGAAGTTAGTGAATCTTCAGCTACGGTTTTCACACCCGCTTGACCCTCATAAAACTGTACCCCCGGCCGGCCCGACACCAGATTAAAGTCGGAAATTAATCCCGACAAAGTTCCGACAAGAGCGATTTGGGCGTCTTTAGCTTGGCGCTCTCGAGCCTCGGCCAGTTCTTTGAGCTTTAGGGGGTGTGCCGGCTCAAACCGCGCCGCTTTGCCCGGCATATTCTTCTGCTCAACAAGACTCAATTCCTCTAATTCTTCCAGCACCTTATAGACCAATCCCCGCTTTAAAGGGGTCTTTTTAGCTACTTTGCCGGCCGCCAAAGGGCCATTTTTAACCAAGACCTCATAAACAAGGGCTTGGTTTTTGGTTAATCCGGCTTGGATAAGCGTTTGTTCGTACATACATGTTACATGCTCCATGATACATGATACATAAAAACTTGTCAAGCATTTGTGACACTTTTATCCACAGTTTATAAGCATTTTTGAGCTTTGTTTATAGTTAAAATACAATTTTGCTATTATATTTGCCATTTAGTCTTGACAATTATCTTGAGGCATGTTATACTAATGCGTTCTGGATAAAAGACCAGCCGGCGAAGGCCAGTCCCGGTCCAGAACAAAGAATGAGTGTTTCTGGCTTTAGGCGAACAAAAGCATCAAAAAGGAGAGAAAGGGAGAGATGCTGGCCTAAGACCAAAACCCATTAGGGTACAGGAATAAGCAGGTATACCAAAGTTGTCCCGACGTTCGGTCGGGACGACACGGCTAACAAACTTATTCCTCCCAAGCTCTACCCGGGCTTGGCAGAAGTGCGCGAAGGGTCAAGGACAAGCTTTGACCCCTTCGCACTCCTGAAGCGGCCCCAAGATAAACTCGGACACTATTCACATAAAAATCCGAGTGACAATCAAGGGGTTGCTAAAAGGGGAGAAATAAAAAGAGAGAACCGAAATTGTCATTGCGAAGCCCATATTAAGTTGGGCTGTGGCAATCTCGAACAAGCCAACCGCTTGCTCTCTCAATAAAGACAAGCGGTGTTTTAGGAGAGAGTTCTTTGACAATTTACTACCTGAATATTGAAGAATAACTCCCCTCGCCCCTCTTAATCTAAGAGGGGGGGAGACCAACTTTCCTCCCCTTGGGTTAAGGGGAGGTTAGGTGGGGTTACTTCCTTAAATCTTCAGGTAGCCGCACGAGCAATTCTGTTCGCGCGGTGAAAAAAAGCGCGGAGCCACACGCGCTCAATAAATTAGATCATGGTATGTTCGCCGCATGGCGAGCTAAGTGGACTAAACAACGGGCCGGGGCTTGGTTGCACCCGGAGTCCATCCCATCTCAAAGGAGGCAACCACAATGAGGAGAATCAATTTTGTTTTCGGACAGGTGGTGGAGTTCTCGGGTCTCGGACCCAACACGATCGCCCTCGACGGCGCCGTGCAGGGGCCCCAGATCGATGCGGCCGCGCGGAAGTTTTCGTTCGACCACCACGCGGGCTGTACTCGGTTGGTGACCTTGGCGACCTGTCAGCAGGTGGCGACGGCCCTCCGGCTCGGCCTCGTGGTCGACGCCGACACCGAGGTCTTCATCAACGACCTCGACGCCGACACCGTGATGTCCGTCTGGCTCCTCGCCAACCCGGAGCGGGTCAACGAGGAGAAGGTGAAGGAGGTCGTGGAGCGGATCGGCTTGACCGACGCCCACGGCCCGATCTTCGCCCCGCACGACATCCACCGCGAGCTGGCTCCGGCGTGGGGGGACAAGAACCCCCAGACCCTCGAGATGCTCGAGGGCTTCCTCGCGAAGCTCGACCAGTACGCCGACGGCACCTGGCAGGAGCCGGCGGCGCGCCCCGAGCGGAAGTCCGACGGATTCGGCTGGTCGCCCAAGACGGGCTGGCAGCAGGTGAGCGGGGTCAACGGCTTCGACGACGTGTACTCGCAGGGTTACTTGGCGGGCGTCCTCTTCACCGAGGCCCCGCATGGAACCATGCTCTACACGGTTGGGAAGCGGTCCGACTTGGTGCCGCTCCCCGTCGGCCCGGGCGCAATCATGCGCCCGGCGAAGTCAGAGAACGACTACAGGAAGGACAGAATCCTCGGACTGTTGGCACTGGCCGAGCTCGCGGGCAACCCCGAGCAGAGCCACGAGGCCAACTGGGGCGGAGCGACCACCGTCGGTGGCTCTCCGCGCAACCCGGACGGCTCGCAGTCGCGGCTCACGCCCGAGCAGGTTCTCGCGATCTGCAAGGGCTTCACCGCCGGCCGCTAGACCCCCGCCAACCTAGGTTCATTCCATACCTCGAGGAAAGAGAAGTAGGTTGGTGCAATGCCAACTGAAAATCTAACCAAAGGTCTGCTGACGAAAGCGGACTAAAGGAATGCGTCTCAAGCCGACCCGTAAAGAAAGCTTGAGATGAACAGTTCATTGAAAACCACGTCCCGAGCGTCGGGCCGAGGCGAGCGGGAATTGGCACCCGCTAAAAAAGCCAAGCACATTAAAGGGAGCGCAAGCGTTTGCACAACGCCCGCTCCCTGTCTTTTACAAGCTGATCCAGGGTTTCTCTCTCCTCCTTGGGTCGGCTTATAAAAGATAAAACAAATTGACAACCCGCCGTGGCGGCATGTAGCATGTAGCTTGTAACATGCCCGGCGGAGCCGGGTCCGGCTTTGCCGGATAGCATATAACATTCGCCGGAGTGGTGAAATGGCATACACGCTAGGTTTAGGACCTAGTGCGCGCAAGCGCGTGTGGGTTCGATCCCCACCTCCGGCACCATTGAGGAAATTGCAAGTAAGTGGGGAGCCGCACCGATAAAAACTGCCAAACCTGCCTGCCAGCAGGCAGGGAACCCGTTAAAACCATCGGCTCGCTTGCCCGCCTCTGGCGGGAACCATATTTTAATGGAAAGAAAAGAAGAAAATTTTTTAATCTTAACAACAGAAAGTTTAGTCGGCTTTCTGAATAAATAACATAATTTATTAGAAAATATGTCTATGGAAAAATACAAACCATCAAATGAGGAGGTCGCAAAAGCCGAGGGAATGATGACCGACGAACAAAAGGGAATGAGTGAGCAAAGAGAAAAAGAAATCAAGGAATATTGGGGTGTTGAAACTTTGGAGGATGTTAAAGATATTGCACCCTCGCAATTCCATCCCGATAAAAAGTGGATGGCGACACATTTTAAAATCGAGCGACCAGATGGCACTTCAGAGGAAGTAGAATCTACAAAAACAATTTTAAAAATCAAAAATAAAGATGGTGTGGAAATTGAGGTGCCAGCTTTTGCTACACACCACATCATGTCTTTGCACCTGAAAGGCGAAGAAGCCGGAAGCACTATGGAGGGCGGGTCGCTCGAATCTTCTTTTGGAGTTGTCGCCGAAAATTTACCCAAAGAACTTCCATTCAAAGGCGAG
>CAZHTB010000001.1:0-5485 GCA_964535685.1 uncultured Gammaproteobacteria bacterium | reverse complement strand
GGCAGAATTGTTGTTGGAGCAGTTTCCGGAGTTGGAGAAAGTGGGAATCCCCCACCTAACCTCCCCCTTGCCTGGCAAGAGGGAGGAAATTTCTCCCCTCTCAAATGAGGGGGGTAATCGCGGCGGCATTGTGCACCACCTCGACCGCGAGGCCTCTGGCTTGCTGGTTGTCGCCAGAAACCAGGCCATGTACGAATCGCTTACTCAACAATTTGCCGAGCACACTATCAAAAAAGAATATACGGTTTTGGTTTACGGACAGATGAAAGAAGGCTCGGGGACCATTGATTTGCCGCTCCAACGCTACCGCGATCGAGCCCGCATGTACGCCACCAAAAATCCTGACATTAACCGCACCGCCTACCCCGCCGTCACCCACTTCGAACTTTTGGAACAATACCCCAAAGTGGCTTTGCTAAAAATCACCACCGAAACCGGACGGCTCCACCAGATTCGCGTACACTTGGCGCATCTGGGCCGGCCCGTGGTTGGCGAAGCGCATTATACTGTTTCCAAACAAACCCGCGCCGGCGTACCGAAACTGGAACGGCTTTTCCTGCATGCCGCACGACTTGGGTTTACTGATTTGCATGGCACTTGGCAGGAATTTGAAAGTAAGCTACCGAAGGATTTACAGGATTATTTAGAACGAGTGAAAAAATAAATGTCATCCTCGCCCCCGCATCCTGGTGCGGGATGACCATCGACGTTTAATGCTACATGTTTCATGTTACATGCTATATGATTATAAGTCTCTCCGGTTCGGCCGGCTCGGGTAAAAGCACGGTCGCCGAAAAGCTAGCCAAAAAACTGGGCTTTGTCCGCTATTACGCCGGCGGTATTCGGCGTGAGGCGGCCAAAAAACGCGGCCTGACTTTGGCTGAATTTAATACCTGGAGCGAAACCCATCCAGAAGGTGACGCCGTTGTTGATGATTTTTGGAAAAAATTAGCCAAGCAAAAACCAGAACCAAAGGCGATCGCTGAAGGCCGCACCGCGTTTTATTTTATTCCGCAGTCGCTGAAAATTTATTTGCATGTGCCTTTAGAAGCGGCGGCCAAGCGCATTTGGGCTGGTTGGAAAAAAGAAGCGGCCAAACGAAATGAAGATGCCCATGTTCATTCGCTGGCAGATCTAAAAAAAAGTCTGCGCGAACGGGAGGCGAGCGACGCTCGTCGCTACAAAAAATATTATAAGCTTACCATTACCGACCCGCGTCAGTATGATTTGTACTTGGATGTCAGTCAAATGGACCCCCGCGAAGAATTTACGGCCGTGTATGAGTTTATAAAAAAGGCCCTTGACGCAAGAACCGATTCATAGTAAGCTAGTCGGCATTAACCCATGTCATTGCGAGGAGTCGCAACGACGAAGCAATCTCTAAAATATTAGATCGCCACGGCCTCGACTACGGTCTGGCCTCGCGATGACATTCTTAATTCTTGCTTCTTAATTCTTAATTCCCATATGCTTTCCGACGATATCAAAAAACAACTCAAACCCGGCCAAACAGTTCAGATCCACCAAAAAATCCAAGATATTAACGCCAAGGGTGAACCGCGTGAGCGTCTCCAGATGTATGAGGGCGTTATTTTAGCTCGCAAACATGGTAGTGAGCCCGGCGCCACGATTACGGTTCGTAAAATTTCCCACGGCGTAGGCGTAGAAAAAATCCTGCCACTGGCGCTACCGACCATTGATAAAATTGAAATCGTCAAACAAGCCAAAGTCCGCCGCGCTAAACTCTACTTTCTCCGCACCTCCAAACGCGGGCTAAAAGAACAAGTGAAGTAAACCAATAAGTAAATCAAGCGCTCCCCTCCCGCAACGGAGGGGATTTTGTTATAGTGCTTTACAAAAAAACAGGCGATGGATTGAGGGCACGCGTTCCGCATGCCTCCCGACCCATCGCCACTTCATGACTACGCTTGGACGCGCATCACACAGCGCTGAAACTCGTCAACGCAGCCGAACATCCCGGCGATGATCATACCGACTTCGGTCAGACCTTCGCCAGTTCCGCGTGCCAACCCGCCGAGGTCCGCGCCATAGCCGAGGCGTTCGACCATGAAGGGTAGCGGCTCACGGTTGTGGTAGCCGTAGTCAACGCGATGTTGCATGCCGTGGTCAGCGGTCACAGCCAGCATACCGCCATGAGTCAGCTCGGCCTCCAACATCGGGACCACACGGTCAAACTCCTCCAGGCACCGCAGAGCCCCTTCAACGTCCCGCGCATGACCGTACAGAGCATCGGTGTCCACCAGGTTGGCGAACACAAATGTCCCCTTAGGCCGACATGCCGCTCGGGCAGAAGCCAGGGCGTTGAGCGTACCCTGAACATTGAACGGATTGGTATCCTTGTCCTTGGGATGCGGAAAACGCAAGTTCCGAGCCGGGTCCAGTTGAGCCGGATCGGTGAGGTGGATAGTCTCATCGTACGCGGTGTTGACGAGGTCGCCCGTCTTGCCGACAGCCACAACCCAGACTCCATGATCACGCAAGATATCCACGAGCGTAGGCCCGGAAAGCGGAAGCACGGCATCGTGCCGGTTGGCCGTGCGCACATACTCGCCGCCCGGTGTCCTGATGTAAGCTCTGGCAATGGCGCGTGTGATGGGGAAACCCATCTCCCGAGCCAGAACCATGGCCACATCCGCGATACGATGCTGTTCTGTCACCGGAATCACCGCCTCGTCCATGGCCAGTTGAATGAGAGGATCGCACTTGCTGGCGTAGACGATGGGGCGACCCGTACGCCGATGCTCCGCGGCATACTTTACGATGATCGCATCTCCACCACCCATCTCATTGCACAAGGTTTTCCGACCGATGCGCTCCTCCAGAGCGGCCATGAAACCTTCCGGAAAGCCATTGGGAAAAAGATCGTAGGTGCGATCGTCAATGAGGCCCATCATCTCGCGATGTCCAACCACGCTGTCAGCCGAAGCCGAGGCCTGGTCCAACCGCGCCGCGTACGCTTGTCCACTCGCCGAGCCAAAACGCGTGGCATGACGAGGATGAAGCAACGACCCCAAGCCCAACCGCGAAAGGTTGGGGAAAGAAACCTGGCCCGGAAACATGTCCAACAGATACTCAAGCGTGGTAATCCCCACGGCATCAAGTACCAGTAATAGAATAGTGGGTGACATAGCTTTCTCCTCCACCATGAGCCAATTATTCTAGCCCTGTAAAGTCTTTTTACCACAGATACACCTAAAAATCAAGCAATGCCAAGCTCTATAACAAAAATTTTAAACCATTGAAAACCAAATTGACCTATGATATAGTGGCGCTACGTATAAATGAGCCCAGGTGGCGAAATTGGCAGACGCACTACCTTGAGGTGGTAGCGCCCGCAAGGGCATGGGGGTTCAAATCCCCCCTTGGGCATTAAAAACCCCTCTTTAATTTAGAGGGGTTTTTAATGCTGTAATTATACACTTTGCGCGAACCTTTTTCGAACGGAATCCCTGACTTCGCACGCGCGGAGCGCGTGGTGGCTTGAAACTGCCTTGTACGCTCCGGATTGCATGGCGATGCGAACCAATGCGCCTCGACCGCGCTCGCGGACTCGCGCGGGCAAAACCCAAAAATTTTCCTTACCTTTCTTATTTTCCTCGGCGGGGGGGGTGTGGGGGGAGCCGACAAAAAATGGGAAGGAAATTTTTGGTTTTGCTTCGCCGTAGTCATAAATCTAGTTTATCACAATATCTAAACTTTGGATATTGATTATTTAGATAGACCATAGTAGTATATGACTAGGTCAAGACAGACAAAAGAATACGCCTATTTTGTTGAGCGATTGCGGAAAGCTCGCGAAGAGGCAGGATTGACACAGGTTCAAGTTGCAAAGAAATTGAAGCGCCCGCAATCGCACATTTCTAATGTTGAATCAGGACAGCAAAGGGTTGATGTCGTCGAGCTTCAATTCTTTGCGAGGATATATAATAAAGACATTAACTACTTTATAAAATAATTATGGAAAATTCCATCGCTTCTCAAATAAGAAATAATAATCTGAAAATGTATTTTCTGATTGCGATTCTCACTGCAATCATTGGGCTTTTGGGTTCTTTGATTTCCTATTATTTTAATTGGGGGTTAACTGGCACAGGGTCTTTCTTGGTCGTCATTGGGATTATCGATTTTATTGCATATTTTTATTCTGACAAAATTATTCTTCGTGTTACACGAGCAAAACCAGTAAGCAAGGAACAGGCTCCAGAATATTATGAGATTGTGTCTCGGCTATGTGCAAAAGCAAATATTCCTTTTCCAAAACTTTATCTTTTGGATGATAATGCGATGAACGCCTTTGCTACTGGTCGAAATTATAACCATAGTGCAGTTGCGGTTACTAAAGGTCTATTACAAAAGATGACTTTAGATGAGGCAGAAGCTGTAATAGCTCATGAGCTTTCTCACATTAAAAACTATGACATGCGGACAATGGCCGTAGTAAGTATTTTAGTTGGTGCTATCAGTATCATCGCCGATCTTTATTGGTCGTCAAATGTTGTAAGTAAAGCTCAAGAAAAAGACACTTCGGGCATCACCGCAATTATCGGAGCGATTCTGTCAATTTTCGCTCCTTTGACAGCGTTTTTTATACAAATGGCAATATCTAGGAAAAGAGAATATGTCGCGGATGCAGGTTCTGCGGAATTGACAAAAAAGCCGAAGGCGTTGGCATCAGCGTTGAGAAAAATATCTATGGACATCAGACTACCAAAACATTTTAGTGCTTCAACCGCACATTTATATTTTTCAACTCCTTCGGCAGATTCATTCATAGATAAACTTTTTTCTACCCACCCCCCGATTGATGAACGCATTAAATTATTAGAGACTATATAAATAAATTTATGGAAAAAACAACACCAGAAAAAATTACTATCGGTTCTGAAGTCGGAATAAAAGTTAATTGTTCGATGTGCCAAAAAGAAGGCACGACCGATCAATTTATAACCCTTCAAGGTAACAAGGGTAAGAATGTTTATTTGTGTCCAGAATGTAAAGTAAAAGCAAATCAAGCTTTTGAAGACGAAACGAAAAATCCTAACATTTTGCTCGCAGTTGTGGTTGGCGCAATTGGAGCGGCGATAGGAGGCGTTGTTTGGTATTTTGTCGCCATTGGTACTGGTAAAGAAATAGGATACATTTCTCTTGGTATGGGTTACCTAGTTGGTTTTGGTGTATATTTTGGTGCAGGCAAAAAACGCGGACATCAGCTACAAATTATCGCCGCTTTTTTGGCAGTTGTCGCCATAATTGTGACTGAAAAGTTTATTTTCGATTATTTTCTAAATGATTATGTCCAAAATCACCTTAGCGAATTTCCAAATCTTGCCCCCGGACAATCAATATCGGTATCGTTTTTTGAGCCAGAATTTTGGAAAAACTTTGTTTCTCCAATCGGCTTGCTAATTTACGCTATTGGTATTTATCTTGCATACAAATTTCCTAAGCCAAGAAAAATATAAAT